>DAOPKR010000002.1:39418-127374 GCA_035391305.1 Draconibacterium sp. | reverse complement strand
TCATTAATAATCTAATATATATGATGGAAATTAAATCGGTGACCTTCCCGATTATCATCGGGACGCTCTGTCCAACTGAGCTAAACCCAATTCATTTAGGATTATTTTAGAAGAATGATTAAAAAAAGAGTTGCAAATCGTTGCAACTCTTTTTTGGTGGAGAATATGGGAATCGAACCCATGACCTTTTGACTGCCAGTCAAATTTATGTCTTTCCCGTAGTTTCTTATTTTTGGTTAATGATTGACTATCAGAGATATAGTAAATTTAATTTTCCTTTTATTGCCTTTGTTTTTGCATTAATTGCTATATTTGTATGTATCTAGTATGTATCAAAATTAATATACATACAATGCTGAAACCTTAATAAAATAGCATGATAGGAGCTACAACTGCAGTCGTACATGACACAAGAGTATGTAAAAAAGACGGTACATACGCTATAAAATTAAGATTGACCTATGATAGGGAGCAAAAATATTTTCCATTAGGAAAGTTCCTCACCAAAGAAGATTGGGAATTATTAAAGTCGGGGAAGCACAGGAACCGTGAACTTAAAGAGTTGGAGGTTCACCTTTCTGCTATTGAGAGCAAGGCAGTAAAGATAATTGACAAAATGGAACGTTTTTCATTCGCCGAGTTTTTGAATTTGTTTAATGGTAAACCACTAAATAAATCTTCAGTACTTGATGCTCTTAGAGTAAAACATCATGAGCTTACTAAAAAAGACAGATTTAGTACTGCCATTACCTTTCAATACACAATCAAGTCTATTAAGGATTACTTGAAAATCTTAAATAGGAAAAAGCTTGCCTTTTCAGATATTACCCCTGATTGGTTACAGTCATTCGAGGATTGGATGGGAGCGAACAAAAAATCCATTACAACGACAGGTATTTATCTTCGAAACCTAAGAACCATTTTAAATCAAGCTATCGAAGATGGTCTTTTGCCACGAGCAAATTATCCGTTTTCCAAAAATAAATACCAAATTCCATCAGCCAGAAATACAAAAAAAGCACTTGCTATTTCTGATATTAAAAAAATTATCGAATACGCACCAAAGACGGACGCGGAAGAACGGGCAAAAGATTTGTGGGTTTTCAGCTACTTATGTAATGGTGTGAATGTAAAAGATATTGCCAGGCTAAAATATAAGAACCTCGATTCTAAACGTATCTCATTTGTGAGAGCAAAAACAGAACGCTCCACTAAAGCCAATCAAAAAAGTATTATTGTTATTCGTATTCCGGAAATTAATGCAATCATTCACAAATGGGGAAACAGAAATACAGCACCTGAAGATTATGTTTTTCCGATACTTTCTGAAAATGACACTCCTGAGCAGGAGTATGCAAAAATACAACAAGCAACAAAAACGATTAATAAATATACCAAGCGTATCGGCAAGGAGCTTGGTTTCGAATTGTCGTTAACAACCTATACCGCCAGGCATTCATTTGCAACAGTACTGAAACGTTCGGGAGCACCAGTGGAATTTATTAGCGAGAGCCTTGGGCATAGTAGTTTAAGAACCACTGAAAGCTACCTGGATACTTTCGAAGATGATACTAAGGAGAGTTACCAGAGGAAATTGCTGGATTTTTAGTTTTTAAATCGGAAAAAATATGAAAGAAAAGTATTTTAAGTATGTATCAATTTCACCTCAGATTTACTTTTTTGCATTGAAGTAAAACTGGGGTGAAACACAATTCCGCAACCTCAAACCAATAAACACCGGATTTTAATACTTTCGGAAGATTACAAAAGGAAAAGTTTCTTATTTCTCACCCTCGCTTGATCAATCAACAAAATATTACAATGACGAAGTTTCTATTCTTCCTGATTACCGGAAATAAAAATATAAATTTTGAATTTTAGCCGCATATTTCCTGAGAATCTGCTCTTTTTTCTGCCTGAATGGTTAGGGCGGGCTTGGCATGTTCGCTGATTTAAAAACCAGGTTTTTAAGAATTTCCCTTGTTTTTGGTTTATTGTCAGGAGTTTATGGAATCATTTTTTGCAAAAAAAAAATTCGGTTTTTTTCCACCGGAAAAAAGCAGTTGGGCTTCTTTTCTCTTTTAGATTATGGCAACAGAGAAAATGAACCAAAAGAGAAAGCCGGTTAAGATATTGATTGTTAATAGTTAAAATTAATTGTTTACATTCTAACATAAAGCCTATATAAACTTACGGAAATCCGCTTGAGCATGCAGGCAAAGCAGATAATTATAATACACACGTATTAATTTTTACATTCGAATTCAACATCTGGAGAAGCGTTCATGAAAATTATAGATGCCTTTTATCTTAATTTTTTGTTATATTTCCATTCTTGTTTTCTATTTTATATCGTATATTCAACCTAAAATGAAAATAAACGAACAGACACCGGACGATGAATTGGTTGAAAAACTCCAAAAGGACGACCAGGAAGCGTTTGACCAGATTTTCAAAAGATATGGCGACCGGCTGTTCGGATTTGCTCTTAAATATCTTAAATCAAAAGAAGAGACGGAAGGATTGGTGCAGGATGTTTTCCTTAAGATATGGGAAAAAAGAAAAAAAATTAAAAAGGAATCCTCGCTTAAATCTTATCTATTTACCATCGCCTACCATGACATGTGCCGGATTTTCCGAAAAAAACAAATCTATTTGAAATTCATTGAAGAATCGGGTACCGATGAACAGTCTGCCATTGATCATGAAGAACAGATGGAATATAAGGTGTTACTGGATCAGGTGAATCAACTGATTGAAAAACTGCCTAATAAACAAAAACAAATATTTATTAAAAGCCGCAGAGAAGGAAAAAGCACCAAAGAAATTGCTGAAGAAATGAACCTTGCTCCCGGAACGGTTAATAATTATATTTCGACAACCCTTAAGTTTTTAAAACTGCACATCACAGGAGAAAATCTTGCCTTAATTCTGTTTCTTGAAGTATTTATTCAGTAAAAACAGATTGCATTTAACTGTCAGTAAATTAGAGTTTTATAGAATAGTTAAAAATAATTTGTAAAAAAATGACTTTTTTTCGTGAGATTATAGTCTGTCAAGGCTATTACTTGTTAAACGAGAAAAAGTAAAAGTTTTTTCGTAAAAATAGCTTAGGTTAGTTAGTTTAAAAATCCTCCTTGAAACAGAGGAGGATTTTATTAAAAAGAAACATGATCAATCAGTTCGATATAGAAAAATTAAAACGTTTCCGTGAAGACAATTTGCCTGAGTCGGAATTACCGTCCGTTTATTCCTTGTTTGCTGAAAATGAAAACAACCTGGAATTTGAAAAGCAAATCCGTTTGGAATTTTGTGAATACGTGAAAAATAATCCGACAGAAGATTTTAAACTTTCTCCCCTGCTAGACCGCATCCATCATATGATTCATAATAAGGAAAGTAAAACAAAACTTACGGTTGTCCGAATAATCTATCGGTGGTATTCAATAGCTGCAGCCGTGTTGCTGATTCCTTTATTAATTGCAAGTGGCATCTGGTTCTCTACACAAAAATCTGAAGATATAATACCGGCAGAAAAGCATGTTACCACTGCGCTGTATGCCCCTTTGGGTTCGAGAATAAGTTTTAATTTACCGGATGGAACCAAAGGGTGGCTGAACAGCGGTTCTTCGCTGGAGTACCAGATTCCCTTCAGTGGGAACAGGAAGGTGAGCATGACCGGCGAAGCCTGGTTTCATGTAGCAAAAGATGAAGCCCATCCTTTTGAAATTACGGGAGGAAAATCAACCGTGAAGGTACTGGGTACCAAGTTTAATATGAATGCCTATCCTGAAGAAAAATATGTGGAAGTGGTACTGGAAGAAGGGAAAGTTCAATTTACCGCTCCCGGTATTGCTTCTGCCATTGAAATGAACCCTGATGAACGACTGATATATACTTCAGATTCAATAAATATCAATATCACAGAACCTTTCAAGTATTCGGCATGGAAAGAAGGCAAACTAGTTTTCAGGAGTGATCCTATGGAAGAAGTGGCCCGGAGAATCGAGCGCTGGTATAATGTGGATGTGAAGCTTATGGATACAGAACTCAAAAAATACGTTATTAGGGGAACATTCCAGGATGATTCACTGGAAGATGTATTTCGTTATCTGGCCATGACTTCACCTTTAGAATACCGTATAATTGACCGAAAAATCCTTAACGACGGCACTTTTCAGAAATCCAACGTACTTGTTTACAAAAAGAAAATCTGACAAATAAAATTAAACTAAAACCTAACTAAAATGAAACTACGAAACGGACCGGACTAAACAAAAAAAAGGAAATCGCGGATACGATTTCCTTAAAAAAACTTGCTTAACAAATTTTTTAACAATTAACATTTCAAATTTATGAAAAAAAATAAATTTAGTAGTGAATGTGATAAACACATTCTGTTAAAAACATTACGGATTATGAGAATTACACTATTTTTACTTCTCGTTACAATACTTCATAGTTACGCCAATGATGCCTATTCACAAAAAGCTAGGCTTTCGCTCGACGCAAATAACCAAAAACTGGTAGATTTGCTCGATGATATTGAAAATAATTCGGAATTTTTCTTTTTGTACAATGAAAAACTGATTGATACGGAACGTGAAGTATCCATTTCTGTCAAAAACAGGAAAATTGATGAGATACTAAATGAACTTTTTGCCGGAACCGACGTGGTTTATACGATAACCGACCGGAAAATTATTTTGGCCCCATCTTTTCTGTCAGAATCAGAAGCTGGTCGGCAGCAGAATTCGGTTTCGGGCAAAGTTACCGACAGCAGAAATCAGCCTTTACCAGGAGTAACCGTGGTGGTTAAAGGCACAATAACTGGGACAGTTACCAATACCGATGGAAATTTCTCATTTGCCATTCCGCCTGATGCCGAAACCCTGCAGTTCTCGTTTGTTGGGATGCGGACTCAGGAGGTATCGATAGATGGAAGGACAACATTTACGGTGGTGATGGAGGATGAGACGATTGGGATTGACGAGGTGGTTGCAATTGGTTATGGTACTATGAAAAAAGTTAATCTTACAGGTAGTATTTCAAACGTAAATGCTGAAGAACTGACCTCAGTCCCTATGCCAACCATTGCACAGTCAATTATGGGTAGGGCTTCAGGTGTTTATGTGAAAAACACCAACGGACAGCCTGGTGAGACTGAAATCAGCTTTAATATTCGTGGTTTTGGCTCCCCCTTGCTCATTATTGACGGTATGCCGGCCACTTCAGAAGACTTTAAACAACTTGATCCCAACGACATTAAGAATTTCAGTGTATTGAAAGATGCCGCATCTGCGGCAGTGTATGGCGCGAGGGCCGGAAATGGAGTAATACTGGTTGAAACCAAACGGGGGAATATTTCGGAGGCTAAAATAACCTATACAGGAAATTATGGATTACAATTCTTTCCTGTTGTTCCGGATTTTGTTACATCGGAACAATATGCAAGAATGGAAAATCTTTCAAGGTATAACCAGGATTTAGATCCGGTGTGGACCGATGAACAAATTGAGATTTTTGCCAACGGATCTCAGCCTAACCGTTATCCAAACAATGATTGGTGGGATCTTACATTAAGAAAATTTGCTCCGCAAACACAACATAATTTAAATATTCAGGGAGGAACTGACAAAGTAAAATACTTTGTTTCAGGTGGTTACTTTTATCAGGAAGCCATGCCACGCGCGGATGATACCGAGTTTAAAAGATACAACCTGAGATCGAACCTCGATGTTAAAATATCCGAAAAATTTAATGTCGGGGTTGATATCGCATTACAATACCAGGACTATCTCGGACCGGTATTTCAAATGGAGAGAAGCAGTGCAGCCGCTGGAAACAAAACAGGTATAATGGGGAAAATTTATCGTCACAGGCCTTACGGGCCATCACCTGATCAATATCCGGAATCAGAATATTTGACTTCATATCCGGGAGCCGATATAAATCCGCTTATTTATGCCGAAATGGATAACGGTGGTTATAAAAGCTGGAATACGCTTACCGGAGATTTGAAATTTTCATTCGCTTATCAACTTCCATTTGGAATCGAAGCTAAGGCAAACTACAGGTTATACAGAAGGTATGACAAGGACAAACAATACGAACTTAAAACGCCTGTATATAACTATGACTGGGATTCAGAGGAATATTCATTAAGGAGTTACCTGAATGACCCTTCCCGGTTATACGAGAGAATGCAGATTAATAATAATATCGACCAACAGTATTATCTAACCTGGGGAAAAGATTTTAACGATCATGTGGTTAACGCTTTGGCTGTTTATGAAATATTATCGAATGACAACAACTGGTTCGAAGCCTCAAGAATCCGGTATGATTTTGACATCGATTACCTGTTTGCCGGTCCTGACCTCGATAAGGACAACAATGGCAGTGCAGGAGAGGATGGTCGAAAAGGCTTAATTACCCGTTTCAATTACGGTTATAAAGGAAAATATCTGTTTGAATTTAACAGCCGTTATGACGCATCGCCGCGTTTCCCCAAAGAAACAAGATGGGGATTTTTTCCTTCGGCATCAGTAGGGTGGAGATTGTCAGAAGAAAACTTTATTAAGGACAACATTAGTTACCTGACCAATCTAAAACTTAGGGCTTCATACGGTAAATTGGGATATGATAATACGGGACAGTTTCAATACCTTGAAACATTCACTATTACATCAGCCTATATTTATGATGAATCAACAAATGAACTAAACAAGGGGATTAGGGCAGACGCTATTCCTAATCCTGAAATTACCTGGGAAAAAATGACCACAACCAATGTAGGACTCGATTTTAACCTTTGGGAATCTAAACTGGAAGGTTCATTTGATTACTTCTACCGCCTTCGAACAGACGTGTTGGGTTCACGAATTCTTTCACTTCCCAATACTGTTGGAGCATCTTTGCCTCAGGTGAACTATGCCGAATACGATAACCGTGGTTTTGAAATAAATCTTTCACACAGCAACAAGGTTGGAGAATTCAATTATTTGGTTGGAGGAAATCTGGCATGGAACCGTGAAAAAACAGTATTTGTAGACCAGAATGAATTTGCAAGTCAGGAGGCCTTCCGCAGAGGCAACCGAATTGGCGAATGGACTGATAACTTTTGGGGTGTAAAGACCGATGGTCTGTTTACTTCAATTGAAGAAATTCAAAACTGGGCTGACCAGGATGGAAGAAACAATGCAACCATTCTGCCTGGTGATGTTAAAAAAATTGATTACAACGGTGATGGAAGAATTACTGCAGAAGATAACGTGATCATAGGCAGAGGGGTTTTCCCAAAATTATTTTTTGGATTGAACATGTCTCTGAATTGGAAGTCATTTGATTTTAACATGTTATGGCAGGGCGCAGGATTGTATGATGTAAATGTACAAAGTGCACCGGATTATCGCTTGCCATTCTATGCCGGTAACACGCCTTTCACTTATATGCTTACTGATGCCTATATTCCGGAGGGCAATCCATGGCTTCCGGCTAATACTGTGAATGCAAAATTTCCGCTTTACAGAACAGATAATTACAACCGTAGTCATCCAAGTTATGCAAGTTCGGATTTTTGGCTTATTAAAGGTGATTATATCCGACTGAAAACCATTGAGTTGGGTTATACATTGCCGGAATCGCTCCTTGGAAAATGGGGAATCGATAACTGTAAGTTTTATGTGTCAGGATACAATCTTCTCACCTTCTCGGCATTGTCGAGATTTTACATGGACCCGGAAATAGATACCAGCGCTGCAAGGGTTATGGGTGATTATTATCCTCCTGTTGGAACATATAATCTGGGAGTAGTTTTAAAGTTTTAATCTTAAAATCTTAAATTATTATGAATTCAATAAAATATTTCTCGCTTTTTATTTTTATCCTTCTGGTCGCCTGCGATGAGGATGTCCTTAATCGCGAACCGCTGAATAAAATATCAGCGAACCAGGTGTGGATGGATGAAGCAATGGTTAAAGGATACGTAACCAATCTGTACAGCCGTTTCCCGTTTTTTGACTTTGAACAGGGAGCGTGGTATAATTACAGCGATGAGGGAACTCAATCCACAGGGAACAGCAACAACGTTACCCAGGGAACGGTTAGCAGAAGCAGCGAAGCGCATGCCTATTGGGATTATACTTATATCAGGGATATCAATATTTTCCTTGAAAATATTCAAACTGCTGAAATAAGTGAAAGTTTAAAAGGACAACTGGAGGGTGAAGTCCGGTTTATTCGTGCTTATGTTTATTTTGAAATGATGAAAAGATATGGTGGAGTTCCGCTGGTTGATGTGGTTGTGGATCCTTTCTCGGAAATCGATGAAAAGTATGTGGTCAGGGCCACCGAGGAAGCGATAGCCGATTTTATAGACAGCGAGTGTACCATTGCTGCAGGAATGCTTCCCGATGTATCAACACCGCGCGGGCGTGTAAACAAATGGGCAGCGCTTGCTCTGCAGGCAAGGACAAATTTATGGGCCGCTTCTATCGCAAAATACAGCACGGTTCAGTTAAATGGCCTGGTGGGCATACCGGCTAACAAGACTCAATCATATTACCAGAAAGCATCTGCTGCTGCAAGCGCTGTGATTAACTCGGGAAAATACAGCCTTTACAATGCAAATCCTGCAGATAAAGTGGAAAACTACCGGAATCTGTTTATCGCTGATAATGATGAATTGATATTTATCAAACCTTACGACGGGGTTAATATCGGTCATAGCTGGAACGAATGGATTGGGCCCAATCAGTGGGCTGATCGTGGAGGTCAGGGAGATCCCACCCTGAATTTTATCCTGAGATATGAAAATACAGATGGTTCTGCTGATCAACCGCTATTTGGACCGGAAAATCTTTATGATACTGGAAAAGGGCCATTTCTCAATAAAGACCCGCGACTGTTTGCTACAGTTTTTTTTGAAGGAGACAATTTTGGCTCCATTACAGTTGAAACTTACGAAGGTATAGATCCGGCTGCCACTCCAACGCCGTCAGAAATAATCCGTAATCCCAACCAAAGTTACGAGGGTATTCCCGGTGCGGGACTGGACTCACGCTCGCTGGTGAAAGATGACTTCAGCACCAATTCAGGATTTCATATCAAAAAATATGTCGATGATTCGCAGAGAAAAATACCGTCGGGCCAGTCAAAATTAAACTGGATTGTATTTCGTCTTGCCGAAATGTACCTGATTAAGGCCGAGGCTGAATTTGAGTTGGGTAATCCCGGACCGGCTGCCGAAGCGCTAAATATGACCCGAAGCAGGGCCGGTATCAGCCTTGTAGATGCATCGTCGATTACCAGGGATATAATCAGAAACGAACGGTCATCTGAATTGGCCTTTGAAGTCCATCGCTATTGGGATTTGCGCCGCTGGAGAATTGCTGAAAATGTGCTTACAGGCCGTATGAAGGGATTACAGATTATCCTGCATGTTGCAACCATGAAATATTATTTCATCCCGTTCGACTGTGAATCATTCAGCCGTTCCTTTAAACCGGAACACTATTACAATCCCATTACCAACAGCCGGATTGACAACAATCCAAAACTTGTTGAAAATCCTTTGTACTAATCGAATAAAAGAACACTATTATGAAAATTTTAAGAAATATAAAACATATAGTACTAGGCTTGTCCATATTGGTGTTGTGGACGGGTTGTAACGAAGACGTTACCGATTTTGGTTTTGACGGTGCCATTTCGGGAGTTTTAAAAGATGCTGCAGGAAATATTGTTGCAGGCGATATCACCAGCAATACCATCGTTATAAAAGCACTTACGGAAGGTGATATTGTAACCACCGATATCCGGGTAAACGGGGATGGAACATATCAAAACACCAAACTTTACCCTAAGCCTACCAAAATCTGGATCACAGGTCCGGTGACCATGACGGGAGATACGCTACGGGTAGATTTTTCTGAGAATAGTGTAGTGGGGCACGACTTTGTGGTTACACCATTTATAACCGTAAAGCCGCCTGTGTTGTCGGGTTCTGCTTCGGCAAATTCAATTACAGTCAATTATGAAATGATGCCCAATAACGGGAAAGTACCGAATCTCAGAGAAATATACTGCAGTACAAATCCATATCCCAATGCCAGCACCGGATCGGGTCCGCAGTATATGACTGTTAAAGTAAGTATTCCGGATAATTCAGGAAGTAAAACCATTTCGGGACTGACTTCCAAAACGAAATATTTTATCCGGGTAGGCGCCAGGGCAACAGGCTCCAGCGTACTGAACTACAGTGAACAAATTGAGGTTACCACGCCCTGATTTTGATGATTGAGCAATTGTTTTAAGTTATCCTGTGCTGGAAATCAATGATGGACAACACAGGATAACTTTTCAAAGGCTTAAACCGGGAACTTCCTTAGAGAAGTAATTTTATGAAAAAATTTGTATTTTTTTTGTGTGTATGGTGCTTAAGTATTGATGCAAATTGCCAGTCTTTACTATCGGAATTAAAGTCGCCGGTGATTTTTCAGGGAAACGACACTATGGCATTTCGCGATCCGGCCGTTGTATTTTTTGATGGCGTTTTTTATCTCTTCTTCACTCTGGTAGAAACCGAAAGCAACGGTCAAATATTCTCTTATACAGCCGCATCCCATAGCAGCGACCTAATCAACTGGAGTTCGCCGAAAAAAATTACACCGCGCGACCAGAATCTGAATTATTGCAGTCCGGGAAATGTAATCCGATTTGGAAATGAATGGATTTTATGTCTGCAATCTTATCCCCGACCGAACCATTACAACACGCAACCGGTTCGTTACGGAAACCAAAATGCCAGAATTTTTTACATGCGAAGTAAAGATTTAATAAACTGGGGAGAACCCGAACTTATGATGGTAAAAGGCAGGAAAGTCCCGGTAGAAAAAATGGGAAGAATGATCGATCCATACCTGCTGGAAGACAAAGATGAGCAGGGGAAATTCTGGTGTTTTTATAAACAGAATGGGGTCAGCATGTCGTGGTCATACGACCTTGTGCACTGGACATTCCAGGGGAGGGCAGAGGCCGGGGAAAATGTATGTGTCCTGACCGGAAATAATGAATACATCATGTTCCATTCACCTAAAAACGGTATAGGCATTTTAAAATCAAATAATTTGAAGAATTGGCTACCATGGGGTGAACTCATTACCCTGGGACAAAAAGAATGGGACTGGTCCAGGGGAAGATTTACTGCCGGTGCTGTCATAAACCTTAATGCAACAAAAGGAATTGAAAAATATATTATGTTTTTTCATGGATCAGGACCTTTGTCAGAAACGGAAGGCGATTTCGATAAAAATGCATCAATTGGAATAGCATGGAGCAATGATTTAATTGATTGGGAATATCCAAAGGGTGAATTTTGATTTTTGTAATGCTGATTATTTCAGGAATCCTGAAAAATAAAAGTACATTCAACTTTTTACCTCCCTCCGAAACTGATGAAGATTAGGTATTACTGATGCAAACTAAATAAACTGAAATATGATAAAAAAAATTATTCTCGCTTTTTTCCTTGTTTCAATCTCAGGTATAATTTGTGCAAAGGAAAAAAAACCGGCGCTTATTGTATTAACCGACATTGGCGGCGATCCCGATGATACTCAATCGCTGAGGAGGTTGCTGGTTTATTCCAACGAATTTAATATTCTTGGACTCATTGCCACAGCAGATAATATCCCCCGGGCGGGATACAAGCACCAAATCAATACTAAACTGATTCTGGATGCCATAAATGATTATTCCGAAGTTCGTAATAACCTGTTGCTGCATGATCCGGACTACCCGACTGCTGAATCACTTCGCGCTGTTGTTCGGGGTGGACAGGTAAACCGCGGTGCAGAAAACCTGGCTCCGGGAAAGGCAACACCCGGTTCACAACATATTATAGAAACAGTGGATGCTAACCAGGGGCCCATCTTCATCACAATCTGGGGAGGCGCCCATGATCTTGCACAGGCTTTGCTCGATGTAAAAAGCACAAGAACACCCAAAAACGTTCAGAAGTTTATTCGTAAACTGAGGATTTATGCCATTTCTGATCAGGATGCCATAAATAACATTCATCCCATTGGAACCGGGGAGTGGATTCGTACCAATTTTCCTGACCTGTGGTATGTGGAACCGGGATCAAAATCTATCAACTCAATGTCAGCTTCTTTCCGCGGAATGTATCAAAACGATTCGAAGGGAGGGGAACATCCCTCTCTCCCACTGGTTAAACCGGGAGTTGAAACATTAAATCAACAGGAATGGATTCGTGAAAATATAAACGCCTGGGGGCCTGTCGGAGAGGGTTATCCGGACGACGTTAATCAAAATCCCGGCAGCGAAAGAAATAAAAAAGGGGTAAAGGAAGGTGATACACCATCATGGTTTTATGTTTATCCCAACGGGCTGCACAATACTGAATTCCCCAACTGGGGAGGCTGGGGTGGCAGGTTTATCCAAAAAAATAACAAGTATTTTGTAGAAGCAGAAGATGACCACTGGTCAGGATCGGAAGACTCTTCCCTACGGCGTAAATGGGCTGTTGCCCGCTGGCGGGAGGCCTATCAGAACGATTTTGCAGCACGGATGCGCTGGTGTAAATTATCGTATAATGATGCAAACCATAATCCGGTTGCTATAATAGATAATGACAAAAGCAGGGATGTTTTAAAACGGAATGTAAAAGCCGGAAAAACAATTTCCATCGATGCTTCCTCATCATATGATCCTGACGGAGATAAATTATTTTTTAACTGGTGGATTTATGATGAATGTTCTTCCTCTGAAATAAATTTGAAAAATAATGACAAAGCCTCGTTAAATGGCACAATTCCTACTGATGCTCCAAAAGGGGAGATTCATCTGATACTTGAAATTAAAGATGACGGTAAACCGGAAATGACCTCATACCGGAGAATAATCCTGATGGTTAAATAAAATCTGAATTTCAGGTTATAAACCCGGTGAAATTGCAAGAAATTATTTAATTAAATAAAAAAACAGACGCAGAGATGATGAGAAGCATAGTGAAAGCAATAATCGTTATAATTATCTTTAGTTTTAACTATTTGGTTTTATATTCGATTGAACCAGTGAAATCTGCTGGTTCCGAACGTGGCGAAATCGGAATATATAAAAACAAATTTATCTGGACCCAAACAAACCAGGCTTTCGTACCGAATCTGATAATGCTTGATGCACTTACAAGTAACGCCATAACTGGAGAAAGTACACATAATGCCGATCTTAATTTTTCATTTCAAACTGGTAATAAAAATGATTTGAGCGTGGTTACCGAGGAAAATCTTGCACTGTTTATCGACGAGTTTATGCTAAGGCATGGATTCAATGGAGTTCACGTTCCGGTTTTTGGCCAGTGGTTTCACATCGGCGATAACAAAGTTACTAAAAATGATTCGGTGCCTGATCCCCGTACCTTTGAAAAATTGGCCATGATCATTAACAAAGTGTACGAAGCCGGTGGCGTAACCTACTTGTGGGTTTGGGGCGACCACCAGCGGCAATGGACATCAAAAAGCTCAAAAGACGGCATAATGGGACTTCAGGAAAAAAAGGTGATGGATATGATTGCAGAAAAACTTGGTCCGCTCAACGGATGGTTTATGGGCTACGGTTTTGATCTTTTTGAATGGGTAAGTGAAAAAGATTTAAAAAACTGGCACGATTACATGAACTCGAAACCTGGATGGAACAAACTAATGGGAGCACGGTCGGCAACAAATCAATTCACCCAGTTTTACGAGGGACTCGATTTTTATGATTATGAATTTCATAAACCATGGTATGAAACCTTGGTAAAAATGATCAACACCCGGCCACAAAAACCTTCACTATCCGGTGACCGTTACCGCATCCGGCGTCACCCGCCAAGCAAATGGCCCGAAAAAGACTACAACGAAGAAGAAACAAGACGCGGATTATGGCATCATACAATGGCCGGAGGAATTGGCGCCATATGGGGAAATCTCGACTCCAGCGGGGTTTATTCAAACCGAGAGGAGCTAAAATGCTTTTCGGTGTTCTGGAACGATAACAACCGTTTCAAAAAGGATATGATCCCGGATAACGCGCTGACCAACGGCTACTGCCTGCGCGAGCATGATAATCATTACGTATTTTACATGGAAGATACTGACGAAGTGACTTACAGTTTTTCCGGAAAACCGAAACATGTATTTGCAGTGGATACGCGTAAGAGATACAGCGAGATAAAAATCGGAAAGCTAAAAACAGGGCAGCATTCTTTTAAGGCTCCATACAAATCCGACTGGGCATTGGCCGCCATGGAGAAATAAAGGTATAAAAATGACTAAACAGATAAATTTATTGAACAACTAAATAATTCGAAATGAAAAACATAACAACTCTGATTTTTGCAATCATAGGCTTAATAACAAATTTATCCTTTGCACAAAATTTGGAAAATCCTGTTTTTAAAAATGAAGAACGTATCCAACCCTGGTCAGAAAACCCGCAATACTGGCAATATAAAGGAAAACCGGTGCTTTTACTGGGCGGTAGTAGAACTGATCATATTTTTTTGGCTGATGGATTGAAAGAACATCTGGATGAAATAAAACAAGCGGGAGGGAATTATGTAAGAAATACTATGAGCCAGCGTGAACCCAAAGAATTAAAAGCACATTTGTTGCTTCCGGATGGAAAATATGATATGGATAAATGGAATCCGGAATACTGGACACGATTCGAAAATATGCTGCGATGGACAAGCGAGAGAGAAATATTTGTACAAATTGAGGTTTGGGACCGGTTTGATTTTTCAAGAGATAACTGGGAAATAAGTCCCTGGAATCCGGCATGTAATATCAACTATTCGTTCGAAGAAACAGGTTTCAGTAAAGAATACCCCTTACATCCCAGTTCCGACAAACAACCTTTTTTTCACTCCATTCCAGGTTTGCCAGCTTATAACAGCAAACTTGATCTTATCAGAAAGTACCAAGAAGTATTTGTAGAGAAAATGCTTTCCTACAGTTTAAATTACGGACATGTTTTATATTGCATGAACAATGAAACATCAACTCCTGCAGAATGGGGGCAATACTGGATTAATTTCATCCGGTCAAAAGCATCTGAGCTCGGAGTAATGGTTTTCGCAACTGATATGTTTGATGATGCCCATTTGGGAAAAAAAGCGGTGCATACACCAATTATTTTCAAAGATTCCGAACATTACATGTTCGCAGATATTTCGCAGATCAACAGCCGGAATTTCGATGATGACCACTGGAGCGAACTTTTATGGTTGATCCAGGAAGTTAATAAAGGAAAGGTGCGGCCATGCAACCACACTAAAATATATGGAGGTGGTTATACTTCGTTCGGTAGTGGAGGATTGGAAGACGGAATAGAGCGTTTTTGGCGCAATATCCTTGCTGGTTCTGCAAGTTCAAGATTTCACCGGCCCACCAGTGGCAACGGACTGAACGACAGGGCAAAAGCCTGTATAAATTCAGCCCGGTTGCTCGAAAAAGAGATGAAATTTTGGGAACTAAAACCACACATGGAACTTCTCAGCGAACGACAATCCAATGAAGCATATCTGGCAGCAAATCCGGGCGAAAAGTATGCACTCTATTTTACCAATGGCGGGAGTGTAGGCCTCGAACTTCCGGGCACAACACAATTGTATGATTTGAAATGGATAAGCATAACCGAGGGGAGAATTCCGGAACCTACCGGAAAGTTTAAGGCAACCACATTGCAGGGAGGAAGTGTTGTTACTGTTGCAGCTCCGTACAAAGGGGGTTGGGTAGCTGCCATTACAAAGAAATAAGGAAGCGCGAATATTGAAGAAAAATAAAATGAAGAGAAATGTAATCATAAAGTCAATTTTTTTTCTCTTGCTGATAATGTTAATTTTGGTTATTTCGAGCTATGGAACTGCATTGGCAGGTGAAAATGAAAATCCTTCCGAGCGGGATCCTAATCACAAAGTGAATATTGTTGCGCTGCAGGCAGGCGCTGAACATTACAAATCGGAAAATCCCGGCTTTGACACCAACTTTGCACTGTTTGAAAAATTGGCAAGAGAGGCTTCAACCATCAATCCGAAACCAAATCTCATCTGTTTTCCCGAATATGCCATTTCCGGATGGCCCTATCCAAAAGAGGAAATTATTAACAGTATAGCTGAAACCATCCCGGGAAAAGGGAAGTGGTATCAGAATTATATACGGCTGGCCCGTGAGTTGGGAGTTGCACTGGTTGGTTGGTTGGTGGAGGCTGATGCCGGAAAACTCTATAATACCGCATTCATCATCGACGGGCAGGGAAACTTTAAGGGAAAATACCGCAAAGTACAGGCAAATTTGGGAGAGCAAACCTGGTGGGGATGGTCACAGGGAGAACAATTTGAACTGATTGAACTTGATGGAGTCCTTTATGGAATCAGTATCTGTGCAGATATGTGGTTTCCTGAAACGGTTCGCTGTGAAGAGCTGCTGGGCGCTGATGTTGTCCTTCATCTTTCAGTTGCCGATGATATGGGCCACCTGATACCGGCGAGAGCTTTTGACAGCCAGTTACCGATTGTGGCGACAATCTTTCAGGGCGGATCGTATGCGGTTGATTCCGAAGGAAAACTTCTCGGTAAACTTTCGCCGGAAGAACCGGCCTGGAAAGCATTTCAGATTTTTCCTTTTAAACAACATCTGGGAAATAAATATGGTGGCGTTTGGGATACCAAAAAAGGGAGCCACAATCTTCGGAATATCGGAGCTTATTCTATTTTAGTTGATCCATCTACGCGACCGCCATGGACAGAAATTTTTATGGATAAAAATGGTAATCCGCAAACACGTGAACAGCTTTTAAAGCGCTTCGGGGGACGTTATGACGCGAAAGATCCTGCATCATCGGGCAAACAGACTAAATAATAATTAATTTAATAAGCTAAATAAACCAATGAAAACCATTTTTCTGTTTTTGATTTTTTTTATACCGGAACTGGTAATTTATGCTTCGGAAAAACCGGCAGTCGTTGTATTAACTGATATTGGTGGTGATACAGATGACCAGCAAAGCCTTGTCCGGTTTCTTTTGTATTCTGATATGTTTGATGTGAAAGCTATTTGTGCTACCAGCCGTCTGGGCCACGGGCACGATACGCGACCTGATCTTATAATACAACAGATAAAAGCATATAAACAGGTTTATCCGAATTTGCTGCATCACTCAAAAGGTTATCCTTTACCGGATTATCTTTTGTCGGTAGTTAAAAGCGGATTGGGTGATCCCTCAGTATTTGGTGAAAACAAAAATTCCGAAGCTTCAGATTACATTATAAAAGTTATAGATGAATCAAAAGACATTGTACATATTGTTATTTGGGGCGGACAGCGCGAACTGGTCCAGGCTTTATGGAAAATTCAGGAATCTCGCAGCAAGGATGCGGTTTCTGCTTTTTGTAAAAAAATACAGGTACATGCTATTGGCGATCAGGACAAACACCGGGACTGGATACTGAATAATTTCAAGGATATCCAGTACATTGCCGATGGTTTTGTATTTACCGGAAACTTTGGGATTCGTGAAATTTCGGCTTTACGAGGCATGTACATGACCGGAGATCACAGTATGCAAAATGGGAAATGGGTGGAAAAAAATGTTCATAACCATGGTGCTTTGAGCAACTGTTACCCTTTAAACGGCGCTGGAACCGACGGGCTGAAAGAAGGTGATTCTCCATCTTTTCTCGGTTTAATCTGCAACGGACTTAATTTCCCGGACAAACCTGAATGGGGCGGATGGGGCGGAAGGTACCGTCTGCTAAAAAAGAACCTTTTTATTGATGCGCAGGATTTTCTGGATGGAACTTTAAATGAACGCCACACTGTTGCACGATGGAGGCCGGCATTTCAACGCGATTTTATGTCAAGGTTAGACTGGTGTGTGAAATCTTATAAAGAAGCAAACCATAATCCCTTCGTCAAAGTGAACAATTCTGACGGGAAAATGCCATTGTTTGTTAATTCCAATAATGGTAGTTCTTTGGTCTTTGATGCCTCAGACTGTGCTGACCCCGATAAAAATGATCTTTCTTTTCATTGGTTTTTTTACAATGAAATAGGTTTCGCTGAATGTTCAAAACTGGTTACATCGAAAGGTGGACAAATATGTACGGTTACCATTCCTGAAAGTTTGCACAATCGGACCATCCATTTAATTCTGGAAGTTACAGATAATGGGACTCCTTCGTTAACAACGTACAAACGGATTGTTATTCAGATAACTTAATAAGCGATGAACAGATTAGGATTCAAAATAGCAACAATACTCTTTTTTTTGTTCTGCCCGGCCATATCAGAATGTGTTGCAGGTTCATTTAAAACGACTGGATTAACCGGTTCTGTTCCAGATGAAGTAAAGCTTTTTACTGTTTTGAAAATAAGTCTTGGTGCAGCTAATCCGGGAGAAAATCCCTATACAGATGGGCCGGATGCGGAGGCGGTTTTTATTGATTCGGAAAATGATTCCGTCAAAGTAAATGGGTACTGGGATGGCGGTAATATTTTTTCTATCCGGTTTTCTCCGCAGCATGAAGGTACATGGCGTTTTTATACTGTTTCATCTGATTCGGGCTTAAATGGTGTCAAAGGAACTTTTAAGGCCATTCGTCCAACTAAGGAAGAAATCCGCCACAATGCCCTGTACCACGGTTTTTTGCAGGCCGACGGATATTCCTGGAAACTAAGCGATGGCGCTAAATTCCTTCCCGTTGGTGATACCCAGTGGGCTTTTACTGAAGAGTTTTTTACCGATGAATGGAAAGATTGGATAAATGCATTGCAACAACGGGGTTTTAATACTTTTCTTGGTTGTATCTGGCGTGCTTTAAACAATCGGGCCGGCATTTTACCTTTTTCGGGTAGTCCTGATATCGAAGTGTTAAACGAAGCCTTTTTCGACCGACTAGATGGTTGGATTGAATATGCCAACCAGCATGGGATTGTAATGGGGCTAACGGTTGGGGGATTCCCGGATAACAGTAAATGGTTTACTTTATTCAACACAAAAGAAATGAATGAACGTTGGTTCCGGTATTGTGTTCGCCGGTATTCAGCTTTCAATGTACGGTGGGTTCTTTACGGAGAAGTAGATGAAGTAAATCCGCCATGGTCGACCTGGTACGAAAATGCGGCAGCAATGGCTCATCTGATAAAACTGGAAGATCCATACGATCATCCAATCGGAAGCCACCACCGTTATATCGACCGTGCAACTGCTCGTGATAAAGATATTGATTTTTTATGCATCCAGTCAAACAGAAATGCCTTTGGACGGATGAATGCCGAATACCAGTATATAACCACAGCTGATTATCGGCAATACGGAAAACCTTTAATGTTTGAGGAATATTGGTACGAATACAAGGAAGGTATAAATCCGGGCCTGCGCAATACTTATAGAAATTTTATTTCCGGGTTGGCTTTTCCCACCATGGGAAGTTTGATGCGGGCACATGTACAGGATAATGTATTTGTCCCGCAATTAGCAAAGAATAACGGACAAACGATTTATGAATATCTGATGGAACGGGATACCGGAATGCAATGTATGCAGTATTTCGGTAAATTCTTTGCTAATGTAAATACGGAAGATTTTGCCCCGGCTTCGGAGAAAATCAGGAACAGCGGGTTGACCAGGCAATGTGGTAGGTTTGGCAACAGTTACATTATTTTTAGTCAAAATGGCGGACAGGTACAATTGGATTTAATTGATGTTTCCGGACAGTTTAAAGTGGAAAAGATGGATATTTATTCGGGAAAATTTTCCCCTTTGCCTGACGTTTCCGGTGGAAACTGGTGCGATATTGATTCCGGTGATACAACCGATGTGGTTATCCGTGTAAGCGGAAACTTTATTTCCAAATATCCGGTGGTTAATTCTCCTGTTAAAGATGTAGAGTTTACCTGTGGTGAAAAGGTTTTTCTGAACTTTCAAAATACTACGTCGCTTAACGTAGAATTACTGGAAGGATCAGAAATAACTCCGCTTATGATAAAAAGTAATCCTCCGGGTTTTTCTGTACCTGAAAATGTAAAAGAAAATGGACAGATTAAAATAATCGCAGCTAACAAATGGGGAAAAATCTGTCAAATTCACCGTATAATTAAACATCCAAAAAATAATTCTCCAATCCTAACTAAAACCATCGCAGAAGTAAATTCAGGGGAACCGGTAGGGATACAACTGGGCTTTTATGATCCGGATGGCCCGGAACCATATGTTTTTAAAATATTGAAAGAACCTACCCATGGTCAGTTGTCGGGAAGCGGTAATGACAGGGTGTATAAATCAAATCCTGATTATGTTGGGACAGATCAGTTTAGCTGGAGTGTAAGCGATGGTTTGAATAGTACAGGGAAAGTTACTGTTATTATTCATGTAAAAAAGAAATAATAAGAAAAGAAACTATAAAGAGAATTTGTTATGAAAAAACTTGCAATTATCCATACGGTCAACTGGTACAACAAATCAGTAATTGAACCTTTTGCCAATCCGTGGTTAAAAGAAAATCCCGATGTCGAAATTATTAATATTATGGATGATTCCCTGTTAAGTGAATCGTTACCATACGGAGGGCCGACGAAAGAGGTAATTCGGCGGATGATCCTTTATTACCAGGCGGCAGAGGCTACCGACGCCGATGTATTGATGTGTTCATGTACCACAATGGGGCCGGGTACAAGGATAGCCCGGCAGATGATCAATAAACCCGTATTCAACATTGATGAGCCGATGGCAAAAGAAGCCGTTGCAAAAGGTAAAAAGCTGGGTATCCTGGCTACTGTGCCTACCAACGCTCCGGCCACGCGAACACTTCTGGAAATGGAAGCTGCTGAAACACGTAAACATATCGAAATTAAATCAGTTATCAACGAACCTGCATTTTCAGCATTTACTCAATGGCGAAGTAGAACTGCACAACGAACTTGTTCACCGGGAATGCATAAACTTTTAATTTGGGAAAATATTTCTGGCGATGGTTCAGAATGGAAGGAAAATTTAATACTTGAGGGAAAAAGAGTACATGAAGCACTAGGGGCTGATGCAGATGGTGATGGTGATATTGATATTTTATCAAAACCCTGGCATGGTGATCTTCATTTTTATCTTGAAAATAAATTGAAAAATTAATTTTAGGTTCATTTTTCAGAATCAGTTTCTAATCCTAATTTGACATATTTTAATCGTTGCGAAAATTTAGAAAATGAATATAAATAATTATGAGAAATATATTTCATTTTGAAAACAATCAGCAAAAAGATGCTATCATTCAACTTAGGGATAGATTAATATTCCAGAAGAGGCATATTATTCTTGCATTGATTTGTCTTTTCGTAACCAATAGCTTTGGAATTAATTTTAACGAACGGGAAGCCACAATGTGGCTGTATGAAGAATGGACGTTGGAAAATAGATCGTGGACGGATAATCCTTTTGATGTAGTTGCTGTGGTTACTTTCGTCCATGGCTTTTCAGGTGAACGACATAATACTGAAATGTTTTATGCAGGAGAAAATAAATGGAAATTTAGGTTTACCGGTATAAAGGAAGGAAGATGGATTTTTTCGACTTTAAGCAGTGATGTTAATCTTAATGGGCATTTTGGATCTGTAATGGTAAAACCAAGGACAAACTCCAATATTAAAGGATTTCTAACTTCTGTAGGTAACAAGTTCGCCATTATGGAAGAAAATATTGACCATCTGAATGGATATGTATATCAAGTATTCATGAATCAGCAGGACTATGAACAACAATATGATCATCACACAAGAATCTTAAGTGATCCTGGCAGGTCCAATCTTATTAAAGACTATTGGAATAACACCCAGGATAATGGTTTTAATATCTATTTTTTCTCTCCTTTTTATAGTTGGTTCCGAATGGGAGCTCTCAGTATTAATGACTTTTCCATTAGTCCTAATACCGAAAAATTCAACCCGGATCCAGAATTGTTTGATATTCTTGAGGAAGCAATAAATTGTGCACATCAAAGTGGAGGACGTACACACATTTGGGCGTGGGGTGATAATGATCGGAAACAAACTCCAAATTTCCTTCCAGATGGATTACGGGGAAAAAGCCACCGAAGGCTCATTCGCTATATTGCTGCTCGGTTAGGACCATTGCCAGGTTGGACCATGAGCTTTGGCTTTGACACTTTTGAAATGCCGAATGTTGAAGAAGATTGTGCCTGGTGGGCTGATGAATTGAACAAAAGGATGGGCTGGCCTCATATTCTCACTTCCCGTGGTTGGGAAAATGAGAGTTTTGGAGCCAATTCTTATGCTGGATTCGGTGGTCCCTATGATTTAACTGCATCTGCAACTGGGCCATCTGGATATCATGAAATTAAGCAACATTTAGAAACAAAAATAAACAAACCATCCATTTATGAAGAGCGTCATACATACAATCGTTGGAAATGCTGGCCTCATTCTGTGCCGGATTCGAATAGACTAAACGAAACAAATAGCCGCCGACTAATTTGGTGGGAGGTAATGGCCGGAGGAATGGGAGGTTTTTTTGGTCACTTTTCTGAGCGGTTTAATGCATATGGGCCATTCAACCCGAATGGTCCGTGCGGTTACTATCCCGAATCTCTCAAACTAGCATTTCGTACATATCGGGAATTTTGGAAAAATGGCCGGTTGCAACTGAGCATGTCACCGGACAATCAGCGCGTTGTTAGTGAAACAAATGGTTATTGTCTTTCTGCAATTAACAAAAAGCAGTTTGTTTTTTTCATTGAAGAGGCAGACTCAGTTTTAATCGATCTTAACGGAATGCCAGGCAGTCAACCAATTTTTTCTATTGACACTAAAAAAACTATTACAAAACCAATTTCGACACCCTTAAAGCTGGCTTTCATACTATCCACTTTGGTTCAAAGTCGGACTGGGTTATCGCTGTAGGGTACAATGAATAGTGGGTATTTATAAGTAAAATGTAAAAATGAACTAAAAGCAAGAATACATAGGCAAATTTTATAATCAAAATAAAAAAACTTCAATGGCTAAAATATTATTATACTTTATTTTACTTCTGTTTTTAAGTACCAGTTATTCACAGAATACTGGCAAACCAAGAGTTATTATTTCTACAGATATAGGAGGAAGTGACCCCGATGACTATCAGTCAATGGTACATTTCCTTTTATATGCCGACAGATTCGAAATCGAGGGACTTGTCAGTTCTCCTCCGAAACAAGGAAGAAAGGAACATATTGAAGAAGTCATTCACGCTTATAAGCAGGATTTTAAGAAGTTAAGAAGCTATTCAAAGGGGTTTCCCAGTCCTGCTTCACTTCATAAAGTTACTAAGCAGGGGGCAACAGATCCCCAACCGGGTGAAATTCCACAGGAATTTAGTGAGGGCGCTACATGGATCGTTAAACGGGCAATGGAAAAAAATAAAAACCCGCTTTATATTCTGGTTTGGGGTTCAATCACTGACGTCGCACAGGCTGTTCACAGAGCACCGGAAATTAAAAAATACATTAGAGTTTACTCCAATGGCTCCTGGAATACCGTTCAGGACGAAAAGTCCCGTGACTATCTATACAACAATCACCCGGATTTATGGTGGATTGAAAACAATACCACATTCAGGGGTATGTATATGGGGGGATATCAGGAAAATGATTATGGAAATAAAAGTTTTGTAGAAAAAAATGTGAAAGGACACGGTGCTTTAGGTAATCTTTTTTGGGAGAAGAAAAAAGATATTAAAATGGGCGATACTCCTTCAGTCCTCTATATGTTGCATGGTGATCCCAATAATCCTGAAGGAGCAAGCTGGGGTGGTGCGTTTGTTAAAAACGGCCATGGCGAAAATTACTGGACTGATAATATGGCTGATTCCTTAATCGAAAATGGAAGACATGGAGCCAGAACTGTTAATTTGTATCGCAAGGAATACCTGGATGATTGGGCAAAAAGAATGGATTGGTTAAAAGATTAAGAAAAAAAATGAGAATATTATTTATTGCAGTTTTTATTTTAAACAATTTGTGGATTAATGGTCAGACTTCCTCTGATGATATTATTATCGTTGATATTACAAAACAGACCGGATTTGGAGGGCCAGGCCATCCGGACAGTTTGGGAGGTCATGGAGTGATGTGGTGCGATGTTACCGGAAATAAATACCCCGATGTTTATATTACAATGAATTGGAAATACCCAAATTATCCCTATTCTGAATTGTTTTATGAAAATCTTGGAAATTATCGAATTCCTGAGCGTGCCAAACAAATGGGCATTGATGATATTGATGGAGGTTCACACGGGGCGGTATTTGCCGATTTGAATAATAACGGTTTAATTGATTTGATTAACAGTTATACACTGTCACTTGACGGAGGCCCAATAAATAATATGATCTATGAAAACATGAACGGTAATTCTTTCAAAGAAAGGACTCCCCCGGTTATGAAAGGAATCACTGAATTCAGCAGAGGAGTAACTGCTTTTGATTTTAATAAAAATGGGTTACTTGACCTTGTATTCGTATCCGGTTGGAAAGGAACTGATGATCCTCCGGGTGAAAGGAATGAAATATATATTAATCAGGGAAATTTTAACTTTATCAAACTTGAAAATAAAGAACTTGAAGAGGCTCCTGCTTCACAAGGGGTAATAGCTACTGATTATGACGGCGACGGAAATATCGATATTCTGAGTTGCAATATGGGCGGCGATCTGGTAATTCTGAGAAATGAGGGCAACAGCAAATTTCAGGTGATTAATCCGTCTGATATCGGAATTACACATACAGCATACAGTGGTATCACCCCAGGAGATCTGAACAACAATGGACATTCCTCCCTGCTATTTGTATATAATCCAAACGGAGGCAGACCTCATGAGGCTTATTTATACCTGAATAATGGAGAAGGAGCTTTTACACATTCTCCTATATTTAAGGGTGTAGATGGGTATATGGCGGGATTGGCAGACCTCAACAACGACACCTATCTTGATATTGTCTTTGATGGGCATCCATATGTTTATTTAAATAACGGGAATGGAACATTCAGAAAAGGGCCTGAAATTCCACTTCACAATATCGACGATCCCCGATGTGTTGCATTTGCCGATATCGAAAATGATGGTGACCTTGATTTCGCTTTTGCAGTAAAAAGAGATATAAACAGGTTATATAGGAATGACTATACCGGGAACAACTGCTGGCTTAAATTGCAGTTATTCTCTCCCAACGGTCAGGCCGGAGCCTTCGGTGCAAAAATTTTTATGTATACGTCAAAAGGAAAACTCATTGGGATGAGGGAAGCCAAAAGCAGTTATGGATATCTGGCACAGGATGATCCTGTAATTCATTTTGGTACACAAAAATATAAAAGAGTCAACCTGAAAATAGAATTCATAACCGGAGAAGAGCTTGAATTAAAAAATGTAAAAACAAATAAACTTATTGTGGTCAAATAATAATAACTCAGTAAAAATGAATAAAAAAGCAAAAAATAAAATCTCCCATTTAGTTATTTTTTTATGCATGCTTTTAATTTTTTATGGTTGTAATTCCACAGGCTATAAAACCAAAGTTTCTATTGATGGAACCCAGTGGTTGATTAATGAAAAAGTTATAAATCAAGACAGTCCGGCAGAAGGACTTCTAATGAATGTCAGGATGGTAAATTCGATATTCGAAGATGACAGTCAGAAAATTAAGGAGTATTATTCAAACTTCGATCCCGAAGAAAACACAAATAAATTCATTGAAAGAATTCCCGAATATGTGGAGCAAGGTGTTAATGCATTTACAATCTGCCTTCAGGGAGGGCTCCCGGGATATGAAGGAGCAATAAATTCAGCATTCAATGCCGATGGTACTCTACGGGATTCTTATGTGAACCGTGCAGCGAGTGTCATTAAAGCTGCCGACGCTAATGGAGCCGTGATTATCCTTTCATGTTTTTATCAGCGTCAGCATTCACACGAAAGGGCTCTGGTTGGTAAAGAAGCAATAAAACAGGCAGTGGTTAATGTAGTACAATGGATTTCCTCCAACGGTTTTACAAATGTTGTACTTGAAATCTCCAATGAATATGCACATGGAGGTTTCCGAAACTGGATCGATGGTGACTGGTTGAGAAGTGTGGATGGACAAGTGGAACTGATTCTTCTTGCTAAAAAGGAAAATCCAAACTTGCTGGTTACAACAAGCGGAATGGGAAGTGGAACAGTTGAAGAACCTATTATAAAAGTATCCGATTTCCTTCTGATTCACTATAATAACACTCCTCTATCCAACATTGCTGAAAAGGTGAATCAGCTTAAAGGATATAGCAAACCTATTGTTTGCAATGAAGATGATAAAATTGGACATACAGGCGCAATGGCAGCTTTCCTCTCTGTAAAAGCCGGTGCAGGATGGGGCTTGATGCATGCACCAAAAAATCAGGCTGCACCATTTGAATTCGAAGGAGCGAATGACGATACTGATGTATATGAAATGATTTTTCTTCTTACACAACCTGGCAGTATCAATGATATTAATCTACCTGAACATTTTACTGTTGTTATTGGACAACCAAAGGATGGCGATATTTATGCTGTTGGCGATGCAATAACAATGGAAGCATTTCCAACCGGAATAGAGAAATTCCCTGATGCTGAAATTCATTTTTTAATTGAAAGAAACCTGCTGGGAAAGGTAACCTCCACCCCTTGGAAAATTACATGGAATGATGCTACGGAAGGACAATACAAACTGATGGTAGTGGTACGAGACTCTGAAGGACAGGAAATAATGCGTTCACGTGAAGTGGATTTTGAAGTAAAAAGCAAATAACAATTAAATCTATAAATTATGAATAATATGAATAACCAGCTTTTAAAAACAGTATGTCTATTTGTTGCTTTAACTTTTGTACTCTTTGTGATAGGGATATTTTATAACTGCACAGGAAACAAAACTACCGTACCAGTTGAAAACCGTATCAAACCTTATCCGGAAAATTCCTTTTACTGGCAGTATGAAGGGCAGCCTGTACTTTTACTGGGCGCAACAGACAATGATAATCTTTTTCAAAATCCTAATCTGAAATCTCATTTAGACAGCCTTAAAGCCGCTGGAGGCAATTATATCCGTAATACAATGAGCGATCGTGATCCAGATAATGAAAAGGCATTTTTTAAAAATGAAAATGGATTATACAATTTGAATAAATGGAATGATGCTTACTGGGATAAATTCGAAAATATGCTAAAGCATACCAGCGAACGTGACATCATTGTGCAGTTGGAAATTTGGGATAGATTCGACCACTCAAGAGATCAGTGGCTTACGGATCCTTTTAATCCCAAAAACAATATTAACTACACTTTTGAAGAAGCAAAGCTGGATAGTCTTTATCCAAAACATCCCGGTGCAAATGAGCAGCCATTCTTTTTTACTGTTCCTGAATCAAACAATAATGAAATCGTATTAAAATTTCAGGAGGCTTTTGTCAAGAAATTATTATCCCATTCTCTTAAATATGGCAATGTACTTTATTGCATCGACAATGAGACAAGTGGAACTGAAGAATGGGCAAAGTACTGGGCTGGTTTTATAAAAGAGAATTCTGCCAATAAAGAAATCTATATCACTCAAATGTGGGACCATTGGGATATAAAATCAGATACACATAAACGCACGCTCGATCATCCCGAAAGATACGGATTTATTGATATCGCTCAAAATAGTCATAATGCAGGTTTTAACAACTGGGAAAATGCACAGTTTATTTTTAACTATATTAGTGACAACCCCCGTCCGGTAAACAGCACAAAAATATATGGCAGTTCAGGTTATGAACCTTGGTTGAACCGGGGTATGACATCAGAACATGCTGTGGAAACTTTTTTCCGGAACATAGTTGGCGGCTTTGCATCGAGCCGTTTTCACCGGCCACCTCATGGCTTGGGATTGAGCGAACCCTCCATCAACAGTATTAAAACCATCAGAGAAATAGAAAATCATGTTAAAATATGGGAAATCAATCCCCGTATGAATTTATTGCAGGATGTGGATGAAAATGAAGCTTATCTTTCTGCAAAAGAAGGAGAAAAATATGTAATTTATTTTCCCGGCGAGGGGAATGTATCCCTCGATTTAAATTCCTTTGATTATCCTTTTACATTAAGATGGATAAACACTCATAATGCAGAATGGGCAAAAAAAGAAAAAATTGAAGGGGGAAATCTTGTCGTTCTTGAAACAAGCAGCAGAGAAGGGAGTATTGCAGTAATTACCAAAAGATAAGTGTCACAACGTTATTACACGAAAAGATTTTTTAACTAATACAACTTACATATGCTAAAGCTCAGCTGGCTTATAATAATCATCCTTTATTCGGTATATTGTTTTGATTCAGAAAAATCTTATAAATCAAAAAATGAAAGAGGAGAAGTCGGAACCTATAAAAACAAATTCATCTGGACAGGTAATGATCAGGCATTCGTTCCAAATTATATCATGCTGGATGTTCTGATAAATAATATCAATAAATATGGTCAGGGGGACTATAAAGAGGAATTGGGTTTTAATTTCAGAACCGGGAATTACCCTGGTCTGGGACTGGTGAATGAAAAAAGTCTTGACGAGTTTATAGAGGAATTTTTCGTTGGTCATGGTTTTAATGGAATTCATGTGCCGGTTAGTGGTCAGTGGTTTCATATCGGTGATAACGTAGTCACAATAAATGACTCTGTTCCGGATCCGAAAACGTTCGAAAAACTGTCTTTAATAATTAAAAAGGTGTATGAAGCAGGCGGATCAACATACTTATGGGTTTGGGGAGACCACAGCAGAAGTACAACTTCCAGAAGCCTTAAAGACGGATTGATGGGAAAACAGGAAAAGCAATTAATGGACATGATAGCCGAAAAATTAGGTCCGTTAAATGGCTGGTATATGGGCTATGGTTTTGACCTATGGGAATGGGTAAAGGATGAGGATTTAAAGGCATGGCATGATTATATGTGGGCAAAACCGGGCTGGAATAAATTGCTGGGAGCAAGGTCAAGCAAAAATAAGTTGGACCAGATTTATGAAGGACTTGATTTTTCATCTTATGAATATCACAAACCATGGTATGATGATCTTGTAAAAATGATTAATGCCCGTCCTTCGAAACCTTCCTTGTCGGGCGATAGATACAGAATACGTAATAACCCTCCCAGCCGTTGGCCGGAGAAAGATTACAATGAAGAGGAAACCCGAAGAGGTTTATGGCATCATACGATGGCTGGTGGTGTTGGTGCTATATGGGGTAAACTTGATTCAACAGGGATTTATAACAATAAGGAGGCTTTAAAATGTTTTTCTGTTTTCTGGAATAACATCAACCGTTTCACAAAAGATATGGTCCCTGATAACACATTGACCAACGGATACTGCCTGCGTGACCATGACAATCTTTACATTTTTTATATGGAAAATACTGACGAAGTGAATTTTAAATTTTTGGGTAACCCGAAAAATGTTATCGCGGTGGATACGCGTAAAAAATACAATGAGATAAAAATCGGAAAACTTAAGTCAGGACTTCACACCTTTCAAGCTCCATATACCTCCGATTGGGTATTGGCTGTCGAATATTGAAAGAGTCTTTTCAACTACTAAATTAAAATAGATCATTTTTTATTATGGTGTAAAAAGGTTTTATAAAAAATTAAAACTTAAAAATGTATAGAAATAAAAAATTAAGCCAAAAATTTATTATCATTTTCCTTCTGGTGTCCTTCCTTTTTTCTTTAAACTCTTGTTCCTTGAAACCAGCAAATTCTGTTGGTGGCAATATGGAATATTTTCCTCCACCAGATTCCCTGGGTGGTTGGCGAACCATATCAAATCATGAAGATATAAAGCAAGTAGCTGACGTTGATTCGGAAAAGTTGGATAGTGCATTTGACTTTGTGCGCACGACAACCAGAAATGGCGGTTTGCTGGTAGTACGGCATGGATATTTGGTGTACGAGCGTTATTTTGGAAAAGGACAACGAAACGCAACCCCCAATTTAGGTTCTTGTGGTAAATCATTTACCAGTATCGCAGTTGGAATTTTAATGGATGAATATCCTCATCTTTTTCCACTCGGATTGGATCAAAAAATCTTCACGCCCGATTATTTTCCATCAAAAGCATTTCCCCTTTCCGACCCGAGGAAGGCGGATATTAAACTGGGGCAGCTTTTGAGTTTTACTGCCGGAATCAGGGGCAATAATCCTGTGTATGTTTACGGCAAACAAGAGAAAATAGATCCGGTTGGCCCCGACGGATGGTATGGTTTGGTTGATGATTATGCCTTGGGCCTGAAGGATGGAATGATGGGCAAAGTACCGTTTAGTACGAAAACATTGTGGTGCGATCCTGGTGGTGGTTATTCCTATTCAACGGCTGCTATCCACGACGCATCGATTATGCTGCACCATATTACGGGTATGGAACTGGAAGATTATGTAAAAAAACATCTTGCCGAACCATTGGGTTGGGGCCGTTGGAGTTATGGTTATAAATATGCTGAAATGGTGAAACATACTCCCGGCGGCGGTGGAATTGCCCTGAGAAGTACAGATATGCTTCGTTTTTGCTATTTGCTGCTTCATAAAGGAAGGTGGAATGGCAAACAAATTGTGCCGGAAGAATACATTCAAAAAGCATCGAAAGCTTCACCGTATAATCCGCATTATCCCTATAGTCTGCAGTTTAATGTAAATACCAATGGAGAGATCAGCGAACTTCCCAGGGATGCATTTTGGAAAATAGGGTCGGGTGGACATTGTTTATATGTTGTCCCATCAATGGATATGGTAGTGTGGAAACTTGGTGGACGCGACGGCCAGTACAGTAAAGGTGATACAGGGCTTCCTGAACCTGAACCTTTGCCAAATACCATTCAGGCCATAACAGGTGGGCCGGAGTTTCAGGGAGATGTTTATAGCAAAACACTGGAAATGGTGATCAATGCATTTGTAGATGAAGATATAAACCAGTAGTCTGAAGAAATATATAATGTTAAAATGTAGAATTCAAAACTTCAACAAATTAAAGTTCAGGGGAATGAAACAAATAACACTGTTTATTATTTTGATTATTACTTTACAATATTGTGCATTTGGAACGAATTTGAGAGTTGCATCAGTTCAGATGCCCATAACAGGTAATATTCATGAGAACCTGGAATATATGAAAAACGCTATTGCTGAGGCAAGAAAAGGTAACGCCAGGGTTGTGTTATTTCCAGAGACTGCCCTCTCCGGTTTTTTTGAAGAGGATATTAAATCGCTGGACTGGAATGAACTGAATAATGCCATGGATGAACTGGCCCGTTTGGCAAAGAAAGATAACGTGTATATTATATACGGCACCGTCACAAAATCATCGTTCGAAAAGCCTTACAATTCGGCATTAGTGATTAATCCGGAAGGAAAATGCATCGAGACCTACCATAAATCATTCCCGGAGAGATATTTTGAGCCTGGTGAAAAACTGGCCTTATTTAAAATTGACAGTATATCTGCGACTTTGATTATTTGTCATGATAGCCGTTATCCGGAGTTAGTAAGGGTACCGGTAATGGCTGGGGCAAGAATGTGTTTTTACATTAGCTATGAGGTCAATCCACCGGATGGCGCGAAACAAAAAAAAGAAAATTACCGCGCTCAGTCCATCGCCAGAGCTGCTGAAAATAATATCTGGTATATACAGGCAAATGGTGTCGGCCCGTTTAAAGGCAATAGGATTAGTCTCGGGAACAGTATTATTGTGAATAATTATGGAGTCGTGATAGCCAAAGCTCCACAAATGAAACCAAAAATAATTTATGCCGATGTGGAAATTAATATGTCTAAAAAACAGAGTAGTACTGCCTTACGTGGAAAAAATGGGAAACTATTAGGCGATTGGAACACAATAGCCTTGGAAGAGCTTAATGCTCAGAGAAATGCAGAGAAATTTGCTTGCAGCCCAAAGCCTGACAATAATTCCATTATCCGCCTTGCATTAATGCAAACTATTCCTGTAAAATGGGAATTAGAAACCAATTTTAATACTTTTCTGAAACTTCTTGATGATGCAAAAGATGCTGACATTTTTATTACACCGGAATGTTGGCTGGATGGCTATGCTGCTTCTGACTCAAATTCAACGCCGGATAGTTTAAAGAACATAGCTCTGGATATAAAAAGCAGTCCTTATCTTAAAAGGGTCTCGGGAGAAGCCAGAAAACACAAAATGTTCATTTGTTTTGGGTTCACTTCGTTAGAAGATGGGAAAATTTATAAGACTACTGGATTGTGGAACAAGTCGGGAAAATTAATTGGGATTTATCACAAAGCTCATTTGCGGAACCATGATTTACAGTTCGAAGAAGGAGAAGGATTACCGGTTTTCGAAACCCAATTTGGAAAAGTGGGCTGTATGATTTGTGACGACAGGCAATGGCCCGAAATGTTAGGAACGTTGAAACTTAAAGAGGCAAAGCTAATTTTGAATCCAACCTTCGGTATCCATCATATGGAAAATGAATTATGGATGCGAGCTCATAGCTATTATAACCAATGTTATATTGCTTTTGTACATCCAAATGTCGGGTTTGTAGTTGGGCCGAATGGGGAATTGATAGCAAAAAGAATCTCGAACCCAGGAGTATTAATCTGTGACATTGACATTGCCCTTGCAAAAGATGCGGTTGCAAATAAAGATAAAAGCCCGGGAGCTTTGCATGTACAGATTATTCCGGATCCGAACGCTCCGGATAAAATGGTATTTAACAAGGATGAAAACCATGACGGACAGTTGGATCCTTTTTTTCTTTGTGGACCTGGTGATCCTGAAGGATTCTTATATCGTGGCAAAAGAAATCCGGATGGTACTCGGGAAGGTGATCAACTCGAAATGATCCGTAAACTGGAAAAATACGGCGGAAACAGCATTTATTTTATTGCAGTTCGTACTAATGGAGGAGATGCTCCAAAAAGCCATAGTGAAGAATCTGAAATATATCCTGACGATTTGCATAATCCCTGGATTAACCAGGATCCCAAAAACGGGCTGAATGAAAAGATGCTGAGACAGTGGGAAAACTGGTTTACCGAAATGGACAAAAATAATATTGTTATCTACTTCTTTATTTATGACGATGCCATTAATGTTGCCAAACAGTTTGGATGGCCGTTAGATTCATCCGGAGATTTAAATCCGGGTGAAAAAGATTTTGTGAAATCGCTGGTTAACCGTTTTAAACATCATAAGAATTTGATTTGGTGTGTAATGGAGGAAGGCCAGGAGATGGGAGAAAACTGGCAGCAGCATATTTCCAAAATAGCGGAAGCTATTAGTGAAGCTGATAACCATCAACACATTATTGCCAGCCACCAGTTGGGTGGTAATGTTTTTTTTCATAAGGAGGACCCGGTTATCAACCAATTCGCGATTCAAACGGATAAAGATCAGGTGGGAACCACCGACGATTTGCACCGGTGGTTTTTAAAGGCCGGCGACAACTCTGAAGGCAAATACAGTTTGGTAATGTCGGAAGACTGGGTACATGGAAACCGATCTGTTCCCAACGGAGACCGAAAAGAGATACGGCAGCGAAACTGGGCAGCAGCCATGGCCGGATGTTATTCTATGGTGCTGGGAATGGACATTGCAAATACACCAGTAAGCTGGTTAAAGGATTGCCGGACGTTACAGACCTTTTTTGAATCAACAACATTCAATCAGATGAGTCCCGGGGACAGACTGGCCCATGGAGAAACTGAGTATGTAATGGCGAATCCAGGGTACGATTACATTTTGTATTCTACCCATGCCCGTGACGGTCTTGGTGTGATAAATTTGCTTCAGGGAAGTTATTCGCTTAAATGGATCGATTGTGAAGAGGGCACTGCAAAGGATATAAAAGATATGAAAATGAAAGCAGGAATTAATAACTGGAAAAAACCTGACGGATTTGGCGATGAAGTTGCCCTGTTTCTTTTTCGTAAAGATAGCCGGCCTAAAATAGTTAAGAAAACGATTGTAAAAAATCGACCTGTAGAAAGTAAAAAATCAATTAATGTCGCCCCTGTAGTTATGGATTATCAGGTTGAGGCAAAATATAATATGTCAAAAGATGTCCAACTACGTTACGATGATCCCGATGGTGGCCCCGGCCCTTATTCTATTGAAATTATTTCAAAACCGGCGCATGGAACATTGTCCGGAGTAGGCAACGACAGGATTTATACGCCCGATAAAGATTTTACGGGAAAAGACCAGTTTGAATGGAAAGTAAACGATGGAGTAAATGACTCAAAAGTGAGTGCTGTCAGAATCGTTATAAATAAATAAAATACCTCTTGCAGAGATTGTCCAGGGAAAAATATTTAATGCTTAATAATTTAAAAAAATGAATAAAAAAATAATATTTTTCAAACCATTTTTGGCTTTTGTGATATTCTTTTTCGCCTGCTATTGCATCGGTGCTTTTCCCATGCGGGATAATTACAAAAAGAATATCCAAACTCAGCCAGACGAGGCAGTTTTCACACAAAAACTAAAAAGCGCATTAACCTATCTGGAGAGTGCCTGCGGTAAAGACGGAATCAAAAAAGTTGTTGTTTTAAGAGAAGGAAAAACTGTTTTTAAGGGCGTTGCAAGTGAAGTTACACAGAACATATGGTCGTGCTCCAAGTCGTTTACTGGTACGGTGCTGGGGCTTTTAATTGCTGAAGGTAAATGTTCGTTGGACGACAAGGTGTGTAAATACATTCCTGGACTCAAAGAATATTACCCTGATGTGACTTTCAGAAACTTTGCCACCATGACTTCTGGATATAATGCCATTGGCGATGATACTGCCGGTGATCACGGGCAAAGCAAAACTCCTTTTCAGCCGTCAACGAAACCGCTCTTTGCTCCGGGAACACAATTCAGATACTGGGACTCAGCAATGAATATGTTTGCGCTTGCTCTTACAAATGTTGCAGGTGAACCGATCAAAGAATATTTTAAGGAGAAAGTAGCCTACCCTATTGGAATGGATCCCGAAAAGTGGGATTGGAAAGATTTTGGATTAATCGACGGGATAACTGTCAACGGCGGAGCCGGTAACAAAAGTAAAGGAATTTTTATTTCTGCAACCGAGTTGGCAAAGTTTGGTCAATTGTTCCTGAATGAAGGAAGTTGGAACGGGCAGCAGATTATCCTGGCACAATGGATTAAAGAAGCAACTTCCCCGCAAATTATAAACATTATACCGGGCGACGATACTCCTTATGGTTTTAACTGGTGGACATCAGGATGTTTTCCTGATGCACCAAAAGGGACTTTTGCAGCCAAAGGATTCAATAACAACAAATGTATTATAATCCCTGAGTGGAAGATTGTGGTGGCGCGGCTGGGACTGGATGGCAACATCGACGATGGGAAATGGAACAATTTTATAAAAATTTTAAGTGAAGCATTTAAATAGAATTTATTACGATTGTAAAAATCAAGGCAATTGAAAATAAGCCAGATTAATATCAAATCAATTAAAAATGAATAACATGAAACGATTTATTTTACTAACTATCAGCTTTATCATTGGTTCCTTTGGACTAATCGCATTGAAAGTGCCATCGAAAGAATCGCAGAGAATCAAACCATGGAATGAAAATCCCCGGTACTGGCAATACAACGGAAAACCGGTTCTTTTGCTCGGGGCTTCCGATAACGACAATCTGTTTCAAAATGAATATGTGAAATCTCAACTTGACAGTTTGGCTGCGGTCGGAGGTAATTATATCCGGAATACGATGAGCGATCGCGACCCTGGAAACCAAAGGGCTTTTGCATTGTCTGCCAACGGAAAATACGATCTAAACCGTTGGAACGAAAAGTATTGGAGACGTTTTGAAAATTTACTCCGGTTGGCAGAAGAACGGCAAATTATCGTTCAGATTGAAATATGGGATCGTTTCGATCATTCCCGCGACCCCTGGCTCACGGATCCGTTTAATCCGGCGAACAACATGAATTACACATTCGAAGAAACTGGCCTCGATAGCATTTATCCGGTACATCCCGGACAAAACAAACAACCTTTTTTCTTTTCAGTTCCTGAACTAAAAAATGTTGTTCCGTTGCTGAATTTTCAAAAAGCGTTTGTAAAAAAAATTCTCGATGTTACTCTGAAATTCAACAATGTGTTGTATTGTATCGACAACGAAACCAGCGGAACCGAAGAATGGGCTGTTTTCTGGGCAGATTTTATCAAACAAAATTCCAACGGAAAGGAAGTGTATATAACGCAGATGTGGGATAACTGGGATGTAAAGTCTGAAATTCATAAACGTACAATTGATCATCTCGAAAGATTCGGTTACATCGATATTTCACAAAACAGCCAGATAACTGGTCGCGAAAACTGGAACAACGCACAGTATGTGTTTGATTATATTAAAAACAATCCGCGACCGGTGAACAGCACAAAAATTTATGGAAGCGACAAGGGGAGTTGGCTGAATCGGGGAATTACAACAAATCATGCTATTCATACTTTCTGCCGCAACATTACCGGCGGATTTGCATCCAGTCGTTTTCACCGGCCACCTGCAGGCCTTGGATTGAGCCAAAATTCAGTAAACTGTATTAAAACGATCCGGAAAATCGAACAAAAAGTTAAGATGTGGGAAATTGCTCCACAGATGGATTTGCTAAAAGGAAATGAAGAAAACGAAATTTATCTTTCTGCCAGCGAAGGAGAGAAATACATGGTCTATTTTACGAACGGAGGAAAAGCAAAACTGGATTTATCCAGAAGGAAAGGGAAATATTCGGTGTACTGGATTTCCACTGATGACGCCAAATGGAGCAAACCACAAGTAACCACAGGAGGCGATTGGATTGACCTGGATTCGGGAAACCGGAAAAATTGTTTTGCGATAATCCTGAAAAAATAATAACTAAAAAATGAAAATTAAAATTCAATTATTTACTGCGCTGTTTTTGTCGCTCATGGTTTTCGGATGCAATTTCGGAAATCTGACTGAATTGAAAACCAGTGTATCCATTCATGATGGGAAATGGTTTATCAACAATGAAGTTATCAACAAAGGTTCTCCTGCTGAAGGATTGCTCATGAATGTAAGGATGGTCAATTCAGTATTTGAAGACCGCGGAAAGGCATCACCTGACGAACTCTCCGGATTCGATCCAATGAAGAATACAGATAATTTCATTTCTGAAATTCCGGAGTATGTGAACAGCGGCGTCAATGCATTTACCGTCTCCCTGCAGGGTGGTTTCCCCGGTTACGAAGGCGCTGTTAATTCAGCATTCAATTCCGACGGAACGCTCAGGGAAGAATATTTGCGGCGTGTTGAAAAAGTTATCCGAAAGTGTGATGCAAATCATGCCATCGTAAATCTCTCCTGTTTTTATCAGCGCCAGCATTCCCATTCTTCAGCATTAAACGGGAAAGAAAGTATAAAAAATGCCGTAAAAAATGTAGTCGACTGGATAACGCAGAAAAAATTCAGTAATGTCCTTTTGGAAGTATCCAATGAATACCGACACGGCGGCTACCGGAATTGGCCCGACGGAGATTGGTTAATCAGTGAAACCGGACAGGTGGAGTTGATTCAGTTAGCCAAACAACAAAATCCAACGTTATTGGTCAGTACCAGCGGAATGGGCAATGGAAAGCTGGAAGATGAGTTAATTTCAGTAGCCGATTTTTTGCTGATCCATTTTAACAATACATCGCTTGACGATTATGGTGAACGAATTAAAGCGTTAAAAAAATATGGAAAACCGGTTGTTTGTAACGAGGATGATAAACTAGGTCAGGCTGGTGCGATGGCACTCACATTTTCTGTTTTAAACGGGTGTGGCTGGGGATATATGAATTCGCCAAAAAATCAAAACATCCCCTTTGAATTCGATGGAATTGAAGACGATCAGGAGGTGTATGAAATGTTCAGAAATGTAACCACTCCAGGTTACCAAATCAACCCCGACATGGTTAGTCAGACTTTTGTAATGATTACGGCTCCAAACGACGGACAAGTATTCAATACGGGCCAAAATTTGCGGATTCAGGTTTCCTTAGTAAATCCGCCTGATTCGGTGCAGTATCACGTAGAAATTCTTGCCAACGATGAAGCCGTTGCACGCACCAACGAGAATTTCCGGGCGAACTGGCTTTTGCAAAATCCGGGTACCTTCGTTCTGAAAGCAGTTCTCAAAAATCAGGGAGGAAAAGAACTTTATCGTTCACCGCAGGTAGATATTATTGTTCAATCTGGAAAATAAAATCAAACTAAAAAAAATACAATGTTCAAATTAATTCCTTTTATTTTACTGATAATAACCTTTTTTTCCTGCAATCAGCCCAAAATCAGGAAAGAAAAAGAAGACGATAACCTGATTTCCTTTGCATCGCCATGGACTTCTCCGTTCAGGGTAGATTCGTTATTTCCGCACCATCTGGTTAATAATGAAGGAGAACATTTGCTGATTCTGAATAAAACCGAATGGGCCTATTTTGCAAGTGTGGATCCGGAAGGAGTTTTGGAGCGGGCTAAAACGCAGGGAGTGAATGTCATCCGCCTCTGCCTGGAAGGCACGCCTTATTTTGATGTGTTGAAAATGGATTGCTGGCCGTGGGGCGGAACCCGCCAGGAACCCGATTTTACAAAATTCAATGAAACCTACTGGAACGAAGTGGAAAGACGTATCCGTCTGGCCGGGGAATACGGTATTGGAATTGATTTGAATATTTATTTTACGCTCGGAAAAAGAGCAGCTCAGTTGCCCAATCAGAAAATGTACTGGGACCAGATTCTGCAGCGACTGGGGAAATATTCAAACATTCTTACCTGGGAAATCATGAATGAATATCTGGGTAGCGAAAGTTTTCAGGATTCGGTGGGCTGGTATTTGTACCGGAACGACCCGTGGCAAAGACCTGTTATTACTTCCGACGGAACCACTGACGATGCGGCCTGGCCGGATAAAAAGTGGATGGGAATGGCCGTTGTTCATACCTGTACCGGTTCCACCTCGCGATACGATTTGAAGGATTGGTATTTCGCCGTAGCCCAAAACACAAGGTCGCACGACAAACCGGCATTCAACAATGAATCAGGTCGTGAAATCCGCCATAAAAATGATGACCCAATTCATCGCCGAAAGCAGGCTTGGATTTGGTATTCAGCAGGATGTTATTGGACCTGGCACTCGTGGGAAGGTTGCGAAGGAATCGACGACGCATCTTACCGGGGTCCGGGACAGGAGTTTATGAAACCGGTTACCGATTTTTTCAGGGCGCTGCCTTTTTGGCGTATGGACCCAAATTATACCATTTTTAATGCAAAATCAACCGACTGGTTTACTGTTGCACTTGCTGAGCCTTCACGTAAAACAAATATTGTATATCTCTGTACACATGAAACCGGTAAAAGGATACCTGCAATTTCTGCAGACATACGCCTGCCCGATGGAGTGTATCGAATTACATTTATTGAACCGGCTACATTAAATGTATTACAAACGGCAGAGTTGAGATCTACCAGCCTTGGGAGACTTAACAAATTATCTGTTCCAGCATTTACTAACGATTTGGCGATGAAGATTGTGCGAATTAAGGATCTGGAAAAATCAATAATAAAAGGTACAGAGTAAAGCTGGCTGAGTAAAATAGAGGAATGCCTAAATTAATTGAATATGAATTCAAAAAATACGCTCTTATTAAGTTTAATCCTGCTAACCTTTTTTAGTGCTTGTAATAAGTCATTAAATTACTATTATCCCCCGCCCGGAAATGATATTTCCAACCAGGATCAACGAACACCCGAAGAAGTTGGGCTAAATCCGAAAGTCGTTAATGAAATCAATTTATTTCTGCATCAAAACAAGTATGTACGTAATGGTAATATATACCCCATCAGGTGGGCTTTATGGAGAGACGGGCATTTAATACATGTGGAAGGGGACTTTTACAAAAAAAGCGATGTTGCATCATTACGCAAAACTTGGCATGCAATGATTGTTGGGGCCGCATTAAAAAATGGTAAAATTAAAAGTCTGAACCAAAAACTGACTGATTACCTGAATTTAACAGGTAATGATGCACAGGCAACCTGGAAAGATATTTTAACTCAGTCGGCCGGCTTTGATTATCCTTATGGCTCATATCCTGATTATAAACCTGGCGAAATGTGGACCTATTCTGATTTGAATCTGATTAATCTGTGTAATGCAATAGCTCATGTTTACGGCAAAAAAAATTATTTTGATCATTATGATGAGATAGCATCTGAAACATATTTTGATGATATTGGAATGAGGGGTTGGGCAACAGCAATTAAAAAAGATCAATCATTTGGAAATCGAAATGACGGAGTGAGATTTGTATTAAATCTTGAACACATGGGCAGGCTTGGTTTGCTTGCTTTATCCCGGGGGCAATGGAATGGTGAACAATTAATCGACAAGACTTTTGTGGAGGCGTTGGAAACCAAACAGACCTATGGAATGAAAGTAAATTATAACGGTCCCAACGATGGGGTTGTTGGATATTCGGAAAACGAATTTCCTGAAAGTCCTTATGGTTATTTAACATGGGTAAATACAGACGGGGATTTGTATAAAGATGCAGACAAGTATTGGGCTAATGGCTCGGGAGCAGGTGGCTCCAAAATATTGTGGAATAAAAATAACGGAATTGTGTTTGCCGGGTTTGGCATTAATATGGTTTCTGACACAACAAATCTCCCTTTAATTATTGAAAATAATCTTGAACATAAAAATCCATTATTGGCACAAAAACCAATACCAAAAGTTGGGAGGTGGTCCTATTACGAACTTTGCATAAGTAAAATAATAAAAACCAAACATCCATATAATGTAAAGATGGTTAGTAAATTCACTGATCCAAATAATAAAGTAACTGTAGTAAGCGGTTTTTATGATGGAAATAACCGGTGGAAAGTTCGGTTTATGCCTTATGAATGGATGCTTGATGGGAAAATTAAAGATATAACACAATCAGGCATGGAAAATCTGATATCATTGGAGAGTACATTTGCGGCATATAATTCAGCTTATTCTGATTCAATAATAAAATTTCATTAACCATCATTTATGTATTTCAATTTAAAATCATGATTATTTATGAAACATACAAAGAATTTAGGTAATAAATGGTTACCTAATATTTTTATGTATTCAAAATTTTGTAATTTTGTATACAATTAATAAATTTTTATGTATTCATTAATTGATGAAAATGATGGAAAATAATAAGATCGTTATTATTGACGATGATCCAACAGGTTGTCAGACAGTGCATGATATAACAATAATTACCTGCTGGGATAAACAGATTTTGAAAGAAGTTATATGCGAGGAAGATGTTTTTTTTATTTTATCAAATTCACGCTCCCTGTCTCCCAATAAAGCCCACGATACCATAAAAGAAATTGCCTTAGCTCTTAAGTCTGTTCAGGAGAAAGACATGGAATTTATTATAATCAGCAGGAGTGATTCCACCCTCCGGGGGCATTTTTATGAAGAACTAAGTGCGTTGGATAAAGTTTTCGGACCTTACGATGGTATTGTGGTTTTACCTTTTTTTGTTGAGGGAAACCGGATTACGTTAAATGATATTCATTATATAAAAGAGGGAGAATCATTAATTTCAGTGGACAAAACGGAATTTGCCCGCGATCCGGTTCTGGGTTATAAATCATCACATCTCCCCACATACATTCATAAAAAGTCCAATGGTTTTTGGAAAAGAGAAGAATGTGTCTCAATTACTATTGAAGATATAAGAAATGGAGGAAGTGATGCAATCGCCAGTAAATTGTCGGGCGTAAAAAACAATATTGCTGTTGTAGTCAACTCCGAAACAAATGATGATCTCAAAATCGCGGTTGATGGAATAAAACTGGCTGAAAAAGCAGGTAAGAAATTTTTATTCCGCACGGGTGCATCATTTGTTAGGGAATATGCCGGAATTCTTAAAAAACCGCTATTTGATCCCGGGAAAAAAGCAAAAAATTGTTTAATAATTGCGGGTTCTTTTGTGAAAAAGACTACTGAACAACTGGCGCATCTCGAACAAAATATTTCAGTCTTTAAAATTCAAATTGATAGTGTTTTAGTTGTTTCCGGAGAGATTGGTTACAAAAAGGAACTGCTTCAAAAAATAGAGACCGGTTTGCAGCAAAATAGAAAAGTTCTTGTTTGCACAGAAAGGGAATATAAGGCAAAAGGAAGCGGTGAAGATAAAATTGATTTTGGCAAAAAACTATCAGCTTTTATTTGCGCTTTGGTTTCTGATATCCAAACGCAACCGGATTTAATTATATCTAAAGGAGGAATTACCTCGTACGATGTTTTGAAATCAGGTCTGGGGGTTAGAAAATCAAGAGTGCTAGGACAGGTTTATCCGGGTATTCCTGTTTTAAAACTGGATGACTCCGGTAAATTTCCCGGTTCTATGTTTGTCATTTTCCCGGGAAATGTTGGCAATGAAAAGACCTTAACAGAAGTAGTAAAAAATTATTCAAATTAGTTCATGAAAACAAAAACAAGCAACGCTCAATCTGCATATTTCATAATTCTGAAAAAAATAATTGATCTGGAATTGAAGCCAGGTGAGACCATCACCGAAGTTTCACTTTCAGAAAAACTGGGGATTAGCAGAACGCCGGTTCGCGATGCAATTCAACGTCTGGAGATGGAAGGATTGATTGTTTCAGAAAACCGGACAAAAAAAATTTATTTCCTCACACCACGCGATATTGAGAACATTTTTGATTTAAAAATTGCTATTGAATCAACTTTGTCAGGTTTGGCAGCCAGGAAGGGAACAGATAAACAAATGGACGATTTGAGTAATATTGTTTTACGGATTCGAGAGCAAATTAACGATTTAAAATCAGGAAGAGAGAACGAAAATACTTTTTTTAAAAAGTGGATAGATACTGATCGCCAATTTCATGCTAAAATCGCTGAAATGGCTGATAATTCAAGAGCCGAACAGATAATCAATACGCTTAATACACAGTGGCATCGTATAAAAATGGGTTTATCTGCAATTGAGGGACGAATGGAGAAATCAGCAGTTGAGCATGAGACGATTGGAAAGGAGATAATCTCCCGCGATGCACAAGCAGCAGAAAAGGCAATGGCAGATCATTTGTCCAATCTGAAAAATGTATTGTTAAAAATAATGCAGGCATTCAACTTCTAGCTGAAACCAATTTTTAACCTAAAATGAATACCATAAACGATCAAACTTTTTATCACCGAAACTGGCGATGGTTTGTTTTGGGAACACTTTTTCTGGCAACATTTCTGAATTATTTCGACAGGCAAACACTTGGTACTGCTATTGATCCAATTGCTGAAGAATTTGGTCTCGATAATATTCAGATTGGAAATTTGCTATCTGCTTTTCTTATTACCTATGCCTGGATGCACCTGGTAATTGGAATTATTACCGACAGAATAAAAAACCTGCGACTGTTTTTTCCAATTATGGTAATTGGCTGGTCTGTCAGTACAATTTTGGTTGGTGTTGTGGATAATTATCAACATTTAATTTGGCTTCGCTATTTACTGGGGATTTGGGAGGCCGTAAATTTTCCAATTTGTATCATGATTATTTCACGGATATTTCCGGTTCAGGAACGTAACCTTGCTTTGGGCATTTTTGCAAGCGGCGCATTTTTAGCCACTCTTGCTGCTCCTCCGGTTGTAATTTATTTCTCGAATGCATTTAACTGGAGATTTGCATTTGTTGTGGCAGGATCAATTGGTGTACTATGGTTAATTCCATGGCTGATAATTTTCAGGAAACCCGAAGAAAGAGTTGAAAACTGGGAAGAATATTACAAAGGAAGAGATGAGAAAGATTTAAAAGCCCAAATAAACGGGATACTGAGCAGCTACTGGAAAATTATAAAGGCTCCCGGTTTTTGGGGAGTTGCACTTATCGGTATTGGAATAATCCCCTCGCTTTATTTTGCTACGCAGTGGTTTCCCCGTTTTTTTACGCAGGCATTAAAAGTTCCTTACGACCAAACATTGTCTGTTAGATTGTCTGCAATATATTTTATGCAGGACGTTGGTTTGTGGATAGGAGGGGCTGTCGTGTTATTCCTTGCCACTCGCAAAGTTGCTATACTGAAATCCAGAAAAACAGTAATTGTTTTTGCATGGCTGTTGATGATGAGCGTTATGGTAGTGCCCGAACTGAATTCAGTTGGGTGGAGCGTATTTTTTCTAAGCTTATATGTTTTTGGAATAGGCGCTTTTCTTGGAAACCAGCATGCATTTAAACAGGATATAGTAAAAGGAAGTGTGGCCACGGTAGCTGCATTGGTAGGATTCGTTGAAATGAATTTTACATCGCTGGTTATAAAACGCATTGGAATAATGACCAATGAAACAGGCGATTTTACACAGGTGTTCTTTATGATGGCAGCTCTCGCAACTTTTGCGCTTGTGGTGGTTTTCGTTTTTATGCGAAAAAAATGGTTACGTATTGAATAGAAAATTTGAATTATTATATATGAAAAAACTTTCAACAGAGAAACTACAGGAGCTGGAAGACAAGGCCTATGAAATCAGGCGATTGGCAATGGAGATGATTATATCCAGTAGTTGGGGGCACATTGGTGGCGCTTTCAGTATGGCTGATATTCTGGCGGCGCTTTATTTTCATGAAATGAAACTTGATCCTGAAGATCCTTTAATGGAAAACCGCGACCGTTTTATTCTTTCAAAAGCGCACGCATCTCCGGCAATGTATGCTGCGTTGGCGCTCAGGGGATTTTATCCTGAAGAGCGGATTTATGAATATTGCGAGCCTGGCGGATTGGAAGGGCACACGCATATTCTCAGTGCACCCGGGATTGAAGCTTCTGGTGGACCGCTTGGTATGGGTTTATCTGTTGCTGTGGGTATGGCGTTGGGATTAAGGCAAAAAGAAAATCCACGCTCAAGGGTGTATTGTATGATGGGTGATGGTGAATGTAATGAAGGAAATGTTTGGGAGGCTGCTATGGCCGCGGCACATCATCATCTCGATAATTTAATTGCCATAGTCGACTATAATAAAGTAATGGCAAAGGGAATGTTGTGGCAAATGATGAGCATTGAACCATTTAGTGATAAATGGGAAGCTTTTGGCTGGAATGTTCATGAAGTTGACGGACACGATATGGAAGCTCTTGTTGAAGTTCTGCATAAAGCAAGGTGGATTGCGGCAAATGGAAAACCAAATGTGATAATTGCACATACCGTTAAAGGGAAAGGAATTGAACGCGCTGAGTTTAATTACAAATGGCACACACATGCTCCTGCACCTGAAATGGGAGATGAAATGTTGCGCGAGATGGCACATAATTACGGGAAACCGGAAACGGGATATTCAAGGTTGAAGCACGGCTTGAATAAACAATCATTTTACGGAGGAGAATAATATGAATTCGATAACAAAGAAAAGAACAGAAATGCGGGATGCATTTGCCGAAATCCTGGTAGAATTGGGACTGAAATATGAAAAAATGCTTTTTCTTGATGCCGATTTACACACATCAACAAAGGCATCAGAATTTAAAAAACGTTTCCCGGATAGGTTTATACAGAATGGAATCGCAGAGCAAAATATGTTTGGTGTGGCTGCCGGTCTGGCATTCGAAGGATTTATACCGGTACCATCTACTTTTGCAGTATTTGCTTCCCGTCGAGCGCTCGACCAGATTGCCATTTCAATTTGTTATCCCAATTTAAATGTAAAAATTCCGGGCTCTTATGTTGGAATTCCAACAAGCAGGGCAGGGGCATCGCATAATTCCATCGAGGACATCGCAATAATGAGATCCATGCCAAATATGAAAGTTGCCGATCCTTGCAGCAGTAATGACCTGAAAGCGATTATGCGAAAAGCAATGGAAACCAACGGGCCTGTTTACTGGAGAATTTCCCGCTACGAATTACCCGAGATTTTTGAAGACGAGCATTCGTTTGAGTGGGGGAAAGGAGTCGTTATTTCAGAAGGAAGTGATGTGACATTGTTTGGTACAGGAATAATGACAGACTTTAACATCCGGGCTGCAAAGCTTTTGGCGGAAGAGAATATTATGGCTGAAGTCATACATCTGGCATCCATAAAACCAATAGACAGAGAAATGATAATTCAATCTGTATTAAAAACCGGCTGCGCCGTTACAGCTGAAAATGCATCTATCAACGGCGGTTTTGGCGATGCGGTTTTGGAAGTTTTGGCGGAAGAACATGCTGTCCCAGCATATAAAATTGGCGTTCGTGATAAATTTATCGAAAGCGGGGGAATTGAAGAATTATTTTCCATTCATAAAATGCAGCCGACTGACATTGGGAATGCAGCTAAGCAGGTAATAAAAAAGAAATTTGAAAATATTTAAATCAACATGAAAAACATTGGTTTATCAATCCTTGTAATTTTCCTTTCATTGAGTTTGTCAGCCCAGCAGAAAGTTAGTATTTTTAATGTGTTTGAGCTCAGTTTTAAGGGAAAGGAATACAGTGCTATGGACTCACCGACGCGCGATGTCAATCTGAACACAACCTGGGTACATGAATCCGGCAGTCCCGTAATTAATCTGAATGGATTTTACGATGGCGACGGAGAAGGTGGCGCAGCGGGTAATGTTTTCAAAGTTCGTTTTTGTCCGGTAAAAACCGGAAAGTGGAGGTTGACACATATAAGTTCGAACGATGAAAAGTTAAATGGACAGAATGAAGGATTTGAACTTTTAGCGGAAGATTCAGGTTATCCGGGTTTTTGGGAAGTGGATGATAAAAGCCCCGGTAGTCGTTGGTACAAGAGAAGTAATGCAAAACATCAATATTTGGTAGGGAACACGCTTTATACGTTTCTATCAGAGTATTTTAAGGGAGAACCAACAGGGGGAAATATTAAAAGTGACGTGCTGGAAAATTCCAACTATTTCAAAAAGATAAGATTTTGTTTAACAGGAGATACTTACCCCAATCCAACAGAAAAACCTTTTCTGGATGAGGAAGGAAATCCATCCGATAATGGAGACTACTCACACCGCCCAAATCCAAAATGGTTCTTGGAGCGGGTTGATTTAGCTGTTCAAACCGGTTTTACGAAAGATTTGGTTTGTGACCTTATAATTAACGGCCCCGATACCGAATTTGGACGGAGTATGTTGAGGGCTGCAAAAAACAATGTTGATTACAAACCCTGGCTGAAATATATTGCTGCCCGTTACGGCAGTTATCCAAATGTCTGGATTTGTCTTTCCAATGAATTTGATATCAAGAAGCCACGTTTTAAGGAAGAAGATATAATGGAAATAGGAAATGTAATGAAAAAATTTCTGGCATATCCAACACCGTTAAGTGTTCATGGGAACAGTGGTGATTGGAACGACCGATTAAACGGAGACTGGAATGACCATATTATCATTCAAAATAAATTAAAGGATCTGGTCAGAGCTGCTCAATACAACCAGTTAAATTATTATATCGGTGGTAAAAAACCAATAATAAATGATGAGCTGGCCTATGAAGGTGAAGGTGATGGATGGATTGAAAATGATGTAATAGAAGCCATGCTGGGTGCTTTCGTTGGAGGTGGATATGGTTCTACTGGTCATAAGCCAGCTAGTAAACAGGGACATTATTTCAGAGGAAATTTTAAGGCTGAAGAACATCGGTCGGCAGATAATCTGAAGTGGATGCAGGAAGTGATCGATCAGAATATTTCATTCTGGAAAATGAAACCTGTATTTTATACATCCGTTTCATACCAGCACAAAGATAAACCGGGTGGAACCTGTGGTATATTTTATAATGTTGATAACAACTTTTGCGGCTTGGAGTGGCCAGGTAATGAATATGTGCTGGCAACAAATAAAAGATATGAAGGAATAAGAGTTAATCTTCCTGAAGGAAAATTTAAGATTACCGCTTACAATCTTGTAAATACAACAGAAATTATACTTTACGAATCTGCCCAAGGAAGAACCGAGATTTCTTCTTCGGATTCCAGAGCTGCTTTGATTCATGTAAAACGTATTGATTAACTATTATGCAAACAAAATAATGTGAACGTCATGCCGATCTTGTTTCGGCAGGACGAAAAAAATGTAGAAATCAGACGATGAAAAAATACTTACTGATATTATCTATTCTCCCACTGTTTTATAAGGTTTTTTCTTTTGATGATAAACCAAACATAATAATTGTTAGTGCAGATCAAATGGTGCCGATGCTCACGGGGCCATGCGGAAATAAGAAAGTTCATACCCCGAATCTGGACAAACTGGCTTCCGAAGGAGTGGTATTTCTTTCAGTTTATTCCAACAATCCGCTTTGTGCACCTGGCAGGGCAAGCATGCTTACCGGAAGGTATTCCACCAATATTCGAGTCTACGATAATGCTGCTCCTTTAGCCAGCGACATTCCTACAATTTGTTATAGTCTGCAGCGAATGAATTACGAAACAATTTTAAGTGGCAAGGTTCATTTTGTGGGCCCTGATCAATTGCATGGTTTTTCACAACGGTTAATTCCCAGTCATTACCCGACCGATTTTTCGGGGGTAAAATCAAGTGATAATAAAATATCTAAATCTCATGCTAAAAGTTATTTGGGATCAGATATTCATGTTAGCACAGACAATAGTAATTACCGCTTCGATGAAATGGCCCAGGAACGGGCCATAGAATTTATTCAATCAGAGGAGAGTAAACAGAAACCTTTTTTTTTGATGGTTTCATGCAATTTCCCTCACGAACCCTTTTATCCGCCTCAAAAATACTGGGATATGTACAAAGATGTGGAACCTGATATCCCAACATTTCCGGAAGGCTGGAAAGAAAAATTATCGGTCATGGACCAGTGGCTAAACCGGCATCATGGAACCGACAAAATTGATGTAATAGATAAAGAAAGTTTAAAAAAATTATACCGGACTTATTATGCGCTTATAACTTATGTTGACGATAAGTTGGGCGAATTAATGGAGAACCTCAGAAAAGAAAGACTGGATGAAAATACACTGGTAATATTTACTTCTGATCATGGCGAGATGCTGGGTCATAAAGGAATGGTACAAAAACGCGGATTTTATGAATGGTCGGCGAGGGTGCCGCTGATTTTGCGATTTCCTGATAAAATGGCTGCAGGCAGAAAAGTAGAAACCACGGTTTCTTTGATTGATATTGTGCCAACCATTTTTGATTACAGTTCCGTTCCGGAAGATTTACAGTTTAAATCAGATGGGAAGAGTTTGCTTCCATTGCTTGAAAATGAGGATAACTCGTGCTTTGTTATATCGGAATCACATTTTGAGGGAGTTTATACTACCTGTTTTATGGTTCGTATGGATGATTTTAAATACAATTATTTTCATAACTACGGAGAGCAACTTTTTAATATTAAAATCGATCCTGAAGAGTGGAATAACCTGGCGGAAAATGAAGAGTTTAATGAAATTAAAACAAACCTGAAGAAATTAATTTTTGCTAATTTCAATCCGGATGAAATAGAACAGGATCTTCGGGAAAGTATCAATAGCCGAATGTTGATTCAGCCGGTTTTGAAAAAAAATAAAATTGACTGGAAATACACCCCGGATGATCCCCGGTAATTAATTTGAAAAATATATTAAAACTAAGCGACACATGAATTTTAAAAATACAGATCCAAAACAGCTTTTTGGTGATTATATGCGTGTAACAGGAACGCCAACCCTGCGTGAATTACCGGGAAATATACCCGAACTAAATGGGAGAAAGCTTGGTGTAGTCAATGGTTCCAACTGGGTAAGCTTATGGAGTACCTGGTTTGGAAAAAAACAATTGCCTGGCGTAAAAATTATTAACGTCGGGAATGAAGCCGTACAACTCAATTTTATGGATGCACATGAAAAAGGTGAACCCTGTCCACCGCAAATCAATATCGATTTATTCTGCAATTACGCCAAAGATTTATATGATTTATACGATGTTGATGCAATTCTGATTTCATGTTCAACCATGAACCGGGCTTTTAAACAGGTCTCAGAATTCATGAAACCATACAATGTTCCTGTAATTCAAATTGATGAGGCCATGATGGAAGAGGCTGTAAATTCGGAAGGTCGCATACTTGTGGTTGCAACACATGGGCCGACGGTAAAAAGCACACAGGACTTGTTAACCGAAACTGCAGAAAGATTGGGCAAAAAAGTTGATTTTGTAGGAGTAACGGTTGAGGAGGCCTTCGATTTACTGGGAGAAGGTAAAATAGAGGAACATAATGAAGTAATTGCCAATGCCATTCGAAAGGTACAAATCAATGAAAAAATTGATATTGTAGTACTGGCACAACTTTCAATGGCTGTATTTTCATTTTCATATCCTAAACCGGAAGAGGAATTTGGCGTGAAAGTTCTTAATAGTGGTGAAACGGGTTTTGAAAACGCCGGGAGAGTATTGAATACATTATAATAGTTTTGGTTAAAAAGGTTTATTTAAATTCTGTTTCTCAATTTCTGAGATTTTTAAAAAATAATGTAATTGTTTACCTGCCCAAGATAATAAAAAGCACCTTGGCTGCTGTTTGTTATAAACAATTTGTTTTAGTGTTATTCACAAAGGGCAGTGAATAAGTCCCTATTTTTCATATTTTTTATCTATCTGAGTTTTTCATATTTTCAATTTACCGGAAATTGTTTTTCAAATACTTTCTTCCTGGTGATATGAAATTTAAACCATAGGCTATATCAACAATTTGCGGCTTTCGGTTTGATAACTTTGGATGTAATTTTTTGGTTTTTAGCATCCTGCACAATTACTTTTGGAAGAGTTATCGACAGGGATATAACGATACAAATTTTATTTTGCCAGCTTGAAGAACTGAACAAGCGAGTTAATCAATTGGCGAAAGAGAATAAATTCTTACGTGATGGAAATGCTTTGCTGAAAATCGAAAATGCAGAACTAAAAGCCCGTTTGAACAGCGACAGTCATAACAGCAACAAGCCACCTTCGAGCGATGGTTATAAAAAGAATACAGTAAAGCCGGCTTTTCCAAAAGGTAAAAACAGCAGCCATGGAGGACAAAAAGGGCATGAAGGTAAGACTTTGCGACAGGTTGAGGCCCCCGATAAGATTGAGTTTTGTACTCCCGGTATCTGCAGTTGTGGGCATGGGTTTACAGAAAAAGAATTAGTACTGGCAGAAAAACGCCAGATTTTTGAACTTCCGCTGCCCAAGCTCGAAATTACCGAATATCAGATATTTAAAGCCTTGTGTCCTGTTTGCGGTCAAGAGCAAAGAGGAACCACTCCGCAGGGAGTCAATGCCCCGGTCCAATATGGCAACAATGCAAAGGCACTTGCTGCACTGTTGAATGTTCATTACAGGCTTCCGTATAAAAAGATACATGGGTTATTTAACGATCTGTTCGGTTACCCGATAAATGAATCGACCATCAATCAGGCCGGGGAAAAATGTTATGCAAACCTTGAAGAAAGCGAACAAATAATCAAATCGAAAATAGTTGGACAAAAGGTGGCACACGCCGATGAAACAGGGATACGTATAGCGAGGAAACTTCAATGGCTGCACACAGCAACCTCCGTCTTATACACTTACCTTTTTGTTCACGAAAAACGTGGCACTGGTGCAATCCAAAGCAATAAATCCATACTGGTAAATTACTTCGGCTGGCTTGTCCATGATTGCTGGGGTAGCTACTTTAAACTGAAACAGTTGAACCACGCTATTTGCGGTGCACATATATTAAGGGAACTCGAATCGCTGATTGAAAACCAGCAGTCCAAATGGGCAAAGGTTTTTAAGTTGTTTTTGCTGAGTGTTTACAATATGCCCTTTGAAGAAAGGGTTAAACGAAAAGAACTTATCGAATCAAGATATGACCACATTTGCATTTTGGGCGAAAAAGCAGAACCCCTGCCAATAAAAATGTCGGGCCGAAAAGGCAGAAGTAAACGCACCAGTGGAAGGAACCTTGTTGAACGTCTAATCAGCAAAAGAGAGTACTGGCATTTGCTTTCAACCCGGAAGTGCCATTTACAAATAACCTTGCAGAGAAGGATATCAGGCCGGCAAAGATCAAACAAAAAATATCAAACTGCTTTCGTACTTTCAAGGGGGCCGAAATATATGCAAGGATTGAAGGATTTATATCTACTGCCGGAAAAAACCAGCGCAATGTCTTTTCAGAATTATGTGCTACTTTTGAAGGACACAATTTTATAACTGGATAAAGTACCAGGTAAACAATTACCATTATTGTAATTTGGCGGTAAGTTGGATAAAATACTATTACGTTAGCACAAATTTAGGTAAACAAAAATGCGTTATTATTTACTTTTCATATTGATTGTGTTATTGTTTTCATGTAGCAATAACGAAAATTCAAAACAGTACCCGATTAAGGTAATTCTTGATACAGATATGGGATCAGATTGCGATGATGTGGGGGCATTGGCTTTACTTAACGAATATGCCAATCAGGGGAAAGTTAACATTCTTGGAGTAATATACAGTTCCGGAGCAGTTCCCTATGGAACAGGAGTTATAGATGCTATCAACAGGTACTATGACAATGATAATATTCCAATTGGAGCAAATAATGACAAATCTGTTGGGGATTCTATTGATAAAATGCAAACTGAGAAACTTTCAAAGGATACTGCAGCATTTAGAAACAGGTACATTAATAATTCTGATGCAACTGAACAAACAGAGTTACTTAGAAGCATCTTATCTAACGAAAACAATGAAAATGTAATTTACATAACAATTGGACATACAAAAGGATTGTATGATTTGTTAGTTTCAAAGCCAGATTCGATTTCAGAATTATCTGGTTTTGAACTGGTAGATAAAAAAATTGAAAAATGGATTGCTTTAGGTGCCCTAAATGCAAAAAATAGTAACGGATATTATGTAAAAGATTGGAATTTTTTCTTCAATGGTACCGCAAAGTATACCAAATATCTGGTAGATAGTTTTCCGAAACCAGCTTACTTTGTTGATGCAGGTTCAAATATTATGACAGGGAAATCTCTTATGAATACACCGAATGGCAACATTGTCAGAACTGCCTACAGAGATTGGTTATGGAATGTTGAGAAAAAGACTCTGGGCGATCAAAGACCAAGTTGGGACTTAATGGCTGTTTATTTTGCTGTTGAAAAACCTACAAAATATTTTTCAATTTTTGAAAATGGTTATCTTGATTTTAATGTTGAAAAGGGATGTAAATGGATTGTAAATGACACAGTTACTCAACAGCATTATGTGTTACAGAATCAAGGATATGAGAGTGAACTTTCTGATTACCTGAATAAGATGATTTGTAAACCTAATTATGAGAAATAGAAAAACTGGTGGATAGTATTTATACCCATATAAAACAGGATTACGGGAGGTATGATTCGGTATCCTTTAACTTTGAACGCCACGGTGTTTTTATTCACAAAGGGGTAGGGCGTGGGTATAAACAAACCGGTTCGTTTGTTACCCGTATCGCCAAATCAGAAGCTCAGAAAACCCGTTACGCGGTGGAATGGTTTAATCCGGTACTAAATGAATATCTTCCGGAACTGGCCAATAAAGTGGCAGAATCAGATACTTACATTGCCATGAATGCATTTCGGGGTAAAATAAAATGAAATACGTAGAAATCTAATCGTAATGAAATCTGCATTTGGCAATCAGAATTTCATCTTCTGTAACCTTTGATTTTTCCGAAGGAACAGATATAATCTCCTTGGATTATGAGGAATCCTTAGCAGGAGTGAGATAGACTCATAAGAGCGCAACGTCATTTCTCCTATCATTGTTTCAAACGCACCGTTGCTAATTCAACTGCTCGGTCTAAAAGCCTTTTGCACCCACGGCAAAAGAATCCCTTTCATTACAAGGATACATTTGCCTTTTTCCACGGCAAAAAAGATATTCCGATTAAAATTCCTGTACTTCCAGTCCCTTCATTCCAATCTTTCGTACCTCACTCCTTGCATTCAGCGGCTTTCAGCACCGCACACAAGAGTAACGCCTTCTCTCTAAACTAAACTCGCCCTGCTTTGCAAGCAGACCTCGACCGTTTCGTTCAGTCGTCACACTTGCTTTTGCCTATGCTTGAAAATATTTTTGATTTAATGTGCCAAGTGCCTCATGTAACTTCATTCCAGTCATTTCTCCGAACACATTCGGGGCATTCCTTCCATTCAGTAACCTCCGGCACCGAACACAAGAATAACAGCTTCTCTTCACTTTATTCACCCTGCCTTCGGACAGACCTTATTCCGTTGCGTTCGGCCATTACACTTGTCTTTACCCGCCCCAATTCAGTATTCCGTTAATGCTGATTGGCCTTTGGAATAAAAGCATATTGAATTGTTTTTTGTTTTTTCTATTTAAAGCATTCTTCTTTTTCCAATAGTAGGATTTAAGAATTAGATTTCCCGGTCGGTGGCGGTTATTCCGGCGGCAAAGGTAATTCCGTGTTTTTGAAGTCTGCAAGTTCAAGCCTCCGGTTTTGTAAGAAATCTCCACCCTCCATCCGTTGGGTAGTATTTCCCACAAAAAACTTGCACACCACAAACACGACCTTTTTACGCCACCAAAACAACAACGACCGACCCGATGGGAAGACGCATAATCTTAAAATTATTGATATGAAAAAGAATTCTGTAAATACTGATTTTAAACATCTGAGTAACGAAAAACAAAACTCACTCGCCTCCGGAATCCGCATAGGTTTGAAGGGGAATTTCCCGATTTTGAAACAACAGTTTGTAAAAATTAAAGAGGCTGAATACTCTACCGATTTTGAGTTTTTTCTTCAAAATCAGGTGCATGTGGTGGTGCACAAGGATAAAAGTTGTTCGATTATTTGCCTGAATGTTCAATCAATTGCTCACACAAACACCTGCGCGTTTGCATGATTAACTGCCTGTTCAATTGTTTAAACGTTTAAACGTTTAAACATTTTATTGTTCGATTGCTCAAACATTATATTGTTTTATCGTTCAGACAATTGAGCTTTTGAGCTATTCAATGCTTTATCATTTGTTCACTTGTTCATTCCTTTAAATGAATATTGATTTATTCATTAACTCAAATAATCAAGCAATATGTTCTGCAAATGAACTGAGTTAAACTCTGTTCAAACCTATTATTCAACTACCTGGAATTACTTGGCTTTAACTGTCTTCTTTTGGCTGATATCAATATAATTACTATTCAAAAACGTCCTTATAACTTTGACTCCGAAGAATTTTAATCAGAAATATGAACACTGAAAAATGGCAACACAAGCATTACACTTTTCAACGCTAACAACGGTGTGCATTGGCACACGGCAAGTTGTGTTTTGAGTAACTCAAAACGTTTTGCGTGTCTCAAAACCACTTGCCCCGCTGGGGAAAATCACCCTCCGAAGTCGGGGATTTTTGATAAGAATATGGATAAAGTTTAATGCACTAAAAATTGAATAAAATGACAACAGAAAACAGAAGAAAACACAAAGGAGGCCGGAAACCTAAAAAAGACCCGTGCATACATCGCTATGCCATCAGCTTAAACGATGTTGACAATGCCCGGTTTCTTTCGCTTTTTGAAGCGTCAGGAATGGATGTAAAGGCACATTTTATTACAGCAACCTTGTTTGAAAAACCAATTAAAGTGGTAAAAATTGATAAAGGGACATTTGATTATTACATGCGTTTAACTTCTTTTTACTCACAATTCAGGGCAATAGGGGTGAATTATAACCAGGTTACCAAAGCCATAAAAAGCACATTTACCGAAAAAAAGGCACTTGCATTTTTAAACAAACTTGAAAAAGCAACTTTCGAATTGGTTGCAATCAACAAACAAATAATGGATTTAACCAAAGAATTTGAGGAGAAATATTTGGATAAGTGAGTACAAAAGAAGCTCCCTTTTTTTGGTCGAACGGGGAAATATTGTACAAATGGCTGCAATAGTAGGTTCAGGAATTTCGCTTTATAGTGCGTTGGCTTACAATCGTCGGGTTAAATGATTTTAAAAGAAAACCTTATGTTTGGATATAGATTTTCGTATTAAAGAAAATATGCTTATTTCAACCGAAAAGTATACCAGTAGTTCAGTCCAAAAGTATACCATTTTAATTAAATAAAAAGGGCAGTACTCTTCTGGTCGGGGTACCCCGACCAGAAGAGTACTGGCGAACGGATTTTCTGGTACTGGTTTTTCATTTTTTCATCATTTCTTTTGTTTCCCTTAACCGGTACGATTCACCATTCATGTTTACCAGATGAGCCTTGTGGGTCAACCTGTCTACCAAAGCGGCGGTGAGTACCGCATCACCAAAGATCTCCTCCCATCGGTCGAATCCCAGGTTCGTTGTGATAATGGTTGCCTTGCGGCCTGCCCGGAGCGAGAGGTGGTTAAAGAGCAATTCGGCTCCTTGTTTGTCAAAAGAGATATAGCCAAACTCATCACAGATCACCAGGTCATATTTTTCAAACCGAAGTTCCATCTGCCGAAGGGTTCGCTGTGCGTGAGATTCGCGTAATTGGGTAAGCAGCCCGTGTACGGTGGTAAAATAGACCTTGTACCCTTGCAGGCAGGCTTTCAGGCCCAGTCCGATAGCAATATGGGTCTTGCCTGTTCCCGGATTTCCTGCCAGTATGATATTCCGTCCGGAGGGCACAAAGTCAAGCCGTTCGAGCAAGGTGAGTTTTTCTGCCGCATCGACCGGGAGCAAATCACGCTTTAAATCGTGCAGGTATAGTTTGGCCGGAAAACCAGCCTGCCTGATCTGTGCTTTCTTCCGGTTTTCCAGGCGGGTATCATATTCCCGTTCCATTAACCGTAAAAGGAATGTTTCATAGTCGGCTCCATCTTTGGCCGACTCCTGTGCAACCTGTTCAAACTCGTTGCGGAAAACAGGTAACCTGAGTTCTTTACTGTACTGGATGATTTCTGATTTTATTTCGCTTTGCAATTTCATTTTTTTCGGTTGTTTTAATTCATTAATAATGCAGTGACCTGTTTGAGTTGTTCCTGTGCCAGATAAGCCGTTTGGTTATTTACGGCCACCGGTCTTGCATCCTCCTTTGGCTTATTGCCCAGAAGGGCTGTTAGCTTCTCGGTAGTTATACTTTGGGGACAAAGACCAACCAACCGCAACACGGTGGCTTCCAGATTTTCCTCACTGATTTTATGCTCACGGCAATAATGGAGCAGGTCAATAAAGTCGCGGGGAGCATCCAGGTAAAATTGTTGGTATAATTGTTTCAGGTATGGTCGGCATGTAAGGGCGACACTCCCGTTCAATGCACCGGGCTTTTGCCTGAGGGTATCCAAATAATGTTCAATGTCGATGACCCACTGGTGCTTGCCGTAATCGCGCTGGTGCGATGCTACTTGTTTGTTTTCGAAGTAAACTTCAACGGTATTGCTAAATATTTTAACATCAACAAAACACCCAACCAGCTTCTCAGATACCGAATAACGGTTGGTGCAGTAACTGATGGTGGCGTATTTATCAACCCTTAGTTGCTCTGAATCGGAGCATGCCAATGGTCCGGTGTGCTGCCATAAAAGGTCTTTCTCATCAGCAAACATGTCAATTGCAGTGCGACCGGTTAATTGCTGTTTGGTTTGATTTAATTTGCTGATAATTGTTTCGAGATATTGCTGGGCCTGTTCAAAACTGGCAAAGTCGCTTTTAAAACCAAACGCTTTTCTGCGGATGTATTCCACGCTGCGTTCAACATGTCCTTTTTCGTTTCCGCTGTAAGCATTGCAAAACCGATGGCCAAACTGGTAGTGCCCCTTGAGCTGGAGCAATGCTCTGGTGGGCTCTTTCTCGTGTTTGCCTACAAATTTGGCCACAGCAACACGCATGTTGTCATAAACCATCTGGTGGTAAACCCCGCCTGTGTGTTCAAAAAATGAAACATGTGATTCCATAAAAGCCAGGGTATCCTGACGTTTATAAATCATTGCATAGCGATAATTGCTGTAAGCCGAGGTAAATACAGCAAGTTGAAAACGCCACAAATGACCGGATATATTTAGTTTTATCTCGCCCCAGTCAAACTCACAGACCGAACCCGGTTCATACTGCTGCCGGATAAAAGCCTCCTGCGGACTGGCTGATTTTCCTAACTTTTCCCTGATATAATTACACACGGTGGTGTAGCCAATACCGAAACCTTGTTCATGAAGTAATTGCAATATATCTATGCTCTTCAGTATTTGCTTGCGCATCCCCTGTTCGACTTTCTTACCGTTTGCTTCAAGCTGGGCATCTATAAAAGACTGGACTTCCTGAGTCAAACGAACTTTGCTTCTTATGCCAGTACGATAAACCGGAGGACTCGACAGAAACGTCGAAAGTGCTGTTTCTGGCCTCGATGCTTCCTTTTGAAGATTCTCGTATTCCTCAACATACTTTTTTATCGTCTTGCGGTTTATCTGTAATTCTCGTGAGATTTGTCGATGGCTTTTGCCTTCTCGATGGCTCCGAATAATGATTTCTTGTTTTGTATACATACTTATCATGCTTTATAAACGAGTTTTTATCCTCGTTCTGTTAATGACTTAGTGGTATACTTTTCGATTGAAAGGTGGGGTACTTTTGATTGTTATAAGCAAAAATAAGTTAAAATGTGTAAAGTTGCGGCTTACAGCTTTACGCTTTTTTCATTTTCATATTATAGCTTAGGGCTTCTTCTTCAATTTCATATACCGATTTGCGAGCATTATTGAGCAACCATTTATTTAACTTTTCAATATCGAAAAAGATAACCTTACCATTAGGTTTTGAAAATGGAATTACACCCGACGAAGTTAATTTGTATAAATAACTTCGGGAAATACCTGTATACTCACAAGTCTCGTCAAATGTTAATACCTTTTTGTTTGAAATAATAAGTCGTTCTATTCGGTCGAGTCGTTCTTCAATATTTAATTCGTTCATTTTTTCTATTTTAATATTATGCATTGAATGAAAGCCGCTTTCGTTTTCTTTTTATAACTCTTTTTAGATATCTGAAAGCAAACTTAACTAATAAGAAGTTGAGAGTTATATGTATGGTAGTGTATGGCTATGCTTGGGTAATGTATGACTTAGGTATGTGCTTCTCTTTGTAAGTCCTGGGCTGTTCTGTTGTGAATCTGCTTTTGTAGGGTGTAGAAAAAGTAAAATGCATAAGGAAATGATAAATGCCAGCCATTGAAAAAAAAGTATTTGAGGGAATGATTTTTTCGTACTTGTTTCTTGGATTAGAATGAAATGGGGTGCTCCCGCAGATACGCAATAATCCTCCAAAACCTTATGAATAATAGAATTCCTTTTTTTCTTCTACTTTACTCATGTAATTTGGTAGCAGCATAAGTCAAAATAAATTTAGGTATAAGCTACAACGTAGTATTTGGTTATTAATGGGATAATATTGGTAGCTCCTTTTTGATTTGCATTAACAATTTTTGAAAAAAATATCTGTGGATAGCAATTCTTTTGATTGACTTTTATTTTCCTATAAACGCCAAATTTGTATGTATCTGGTATGTATGAAAAGAAAAAAGAGTTGTGAATCGAATCGCAACTCTTTGATAATCAGGTGGAGAATATCGGAATCGAACCGATGACCTTTTGACTGCCAGTCAAACGCTCTAGCCAACTGAGCTAATCCCCCAATATTTATTACAAACTCTTGTTAAATCTCTGAAATCGAACCCATGACCTTCCCGATTATCATCGGGACACTCCAGCCAATTGAGCTAATCCCTCTTTCGAGCGTGCAAATATAAAAATATATTTGCATCTGCAAAAAGTTAAATAAATCAAAAAAGTACTACTGAAAACATAAAATTCTTCGGAAATCGATTAAATCGAATTATTATCTGTTGATACCTTCTACTTATTATTGTTTAGTTAAGGAAATACAAACTTAATGCAGAACTGCCCGAAAGTACACCTTATCGCACTTTCATTTAGCTTTCGGCTACTTTCACTTAGCCAATGGCTAACCTTAATTCAGTCACGCTTTAAGTGATCCATGCTCCGGTCTGAGTAAGGGTCAGTTCAGGGCAAAGTACAACTACCACTCCAGGTACTTTCACTTAGCCCGGGTCTAAGTGAAAGTAGGTTGGTCGCTACTTTAGTTTAGCTGTTAACCGACCCTTACTTAGCTTCGGGCTAAGTAGGACTTAGCCTCCGGCTGAATTCAACTCAGGTTCAAGGTACTTTACTTTAGCATTTAGCTAAGTAAAATGAAGGCATGAAGTACCTTTTTTATAATTTAAAGGTTTACATGTTGATAAATAGTTGAAAACTGTCAACCAAAAAGTAAAAAATATCGGTTTACATATTATATATTTGTACAAATTTGTAAACTGGAATAAAATGATGAATCAAATTTTTAAACATAAAAATCAATTAGAACCAAATCGAAAATTAAAACACTTGAAAAGCAAAAATTATGAAACAAATCTTCAGTAAAAGATTAAAGAGCGCCAGGCTGCTGGCAAAGCTTACGATGGAGGAGCTGGCACAAAAGGTGAATATCACCAAAAACGCGGTTTCGAAATATGAGAAAGGAGAAATGATGGCCGACCCCAACGTTATGTTGCTACTTGCAAAAGCGCTTGGGGTAGAGATCGGCTACCTGCTTCGTCCTTACGAAGTAAAACTGAGCAACGTTGAATTCCGCAAAAAAACAAGCATGTCAAAAACGGATGAATACAGTATTGGCGAACAGATATTGATACGCATTGAAAACTACCTGAAAACAGAGGAGCTGTTAAACATTCAAAGTACCTTCGAAAATCCTTTTAAAGGAGTTGTTATTCGCTCAAAAACAGATATGGAGGTTTATGCGGCAAAACTCACAGAACAATGGCAAACCGGCAACTACGGCATTCCATCGGTTTACCAGATGCTCGAAAGCCGCGAAGTAAAGTTAATCGAACTGCCATTCGGCAATGATTTTGACGGTTGGTCGGGGATGGCTGCCGAAAAATACCCGGTAATTGTCATCAATAAAAACACAAGCACCACCGAGCGCAAACGCTTTACAGCCCTTCACGAACTGGCTCACCTGCTTTTTGATTTTGATGAAGCCCTGACTGACAAGGAGATTGAAAAACTTTGTCACTACTTTGCCGGGGCAGTGCTGGTGCCCAAAGTAAGCATGTACCGCATGTTTGGCGAAAACCGCAGCAACATTACACATAGCGAGCGCATGGAAGTTAACCGCGTATTTGGCATCTCGCACCAGGCATTTATGTACAGGGCAAGCGAACTGGGAATCATAAAACCTTACATCTACAAACAGTTTCAGTTTAAAATAAAGAATAACCGCGAAGAAAAAGGGCTGAGTGTGTACAGGGGAGAAGAGCAGGCAAACCGCTTTAGTTCGCTCATAACACGGGCGCTGACAGAAGAATTTGTTACACTCGGCAAAGCATCAGAACTATCCGGTATTCCGATTGAAGAACTGGCGGAAAACTTAATTTAATACAGATTAAAATGAAAACGAAAAATGTTAACATCACATTCACAGCGATGAATCCGGAAGCGAAAAACGGCAAAAAAATTGCAATCAGGCTTCCACACCAGCCAAAGACGCTGATGATCGCCGATTTACTTTTTATTTTCAAACTGTTCAAAAATCTTCCTGACACCACTCCTCAGGAAAATTCCCCGGTGATGCATCTGCCTGTTGTTCTGGCGCATAAACTGCCCGAAAGTATGCGCGTGAAACTATATGCATGGCAGAAGTCAGGATCAATCGTAATGATTGATTTCTGCCATGAAACATGGACCGATGCTACTTGTATTGCACCGGCCACGGGTTTACAGCATACCGAAATGATGGCTCTTTTGGAAGCGCGGCGCAGAAAACAAACCATTGTTGCCTGCTCCGAAGTTATAGTGCAAACGGCAAAAAAGCTGGGAGTGCCGGTTATTAACGGCAACGCATTGCCCGTTCTGTCTGCAGCAGCTGAAATGCCAGCAGCAATATCCACCTCAAGGGTAAAGAAAAACAACATAATTCTTTCCGGGGTGCCGGCCCCCATCGCCGGTAACAATTAATCATTAATTATTATGATTACTATTTATTTTGATCCGCTGAATGCCGAACAGGTTTCGCAGTGTGATGAATTGCTGGCCGTTATGCGGGGCCTTGTGCCGCAAACCGACGCCCTGTCCGGGAACGACAGGATGAGTATTAGAAAACTGGATATCAAGGCGCAGAATTTCGCACGCGATGCCATTAACTGGAGCAAGGACGTTCCGGTGTTGGCCAGCCCGATTGTGAATATCGAAGCCATGGAGAATTCACTTTTGTTTCACGACCAGATGGTTAGGTTGGGTGGATCGCTCGAATCGCTCACACGTTATGTAAACGACCTGGCCCTGATGAGTGGCAGCAATGTGGATAACATGGCGCGTGCCTGTTACATGGGTATCAAAATCGCTGCGCAGCACCGGGTGCCGGGAGCCAGCACCGCTTATGCCATGCTCAAAACAAGGTATAAGGGTTATGGAAGAAAAGGGTCGGCAGGAACCACCGAAACGGAAACTGCCAACCCAACCGATTAATTCGCTTTCCGCTGCGTACCAGCGCAGACTTGGATTACGAATTGGATTTTCAAAATCTGCCCGTTACCGCGGGCAGTTTTTGTTTGGGTAAAGGTAGGGAGAAAACCGGATACTTAGATACTGGATTCTTGATGTCTCAATACATGATAATCGTTTTCAAATTGACTAAAAAACCATTCAGCAGTTTAAACTATTCATCATATAGTAAATGAAACAGAAAAGTCAGGAGTGATAGGTCTTTTGTAAACCTAAAAGGGAATAAGGAAATGTATTTTAAAGATGTTTTCCAACCCAATAAATATGATTTTAAAGACTCGGAAAATATATCATTTAATAACCAGTGTAAATTTAGAATCATTCTAAGTTGTAAACCAAATTAATTTTTAATAAAATAATATAAATTTATGGCATTCAATAAAATGAAGGCTGCCTCTGTATCAGGAATTTCTTTTCGATGAATTTGAAGATGTTGCCCCGTTTTAAAAAATAACATTTGCTTAACTAAACAATATCAAAATGACTATTCTTTTAAAATCAGAATATACAAATCTAAAAGTAAAGTCGTTTTTAATTTTCCTTTTAATATACAGTTGTTCTTTTTCCTCAAAAGATAACTATTTAATGGAATTCACTGAATTTATATCTGAAGTTGAAATCAACTTTCAAAATTACTCAAAAGAAGATTGGAATTTCAAAGATGTCGTGTTTCGAGATTTCACAACTAAATCGTACAACCATTTTAAAGAGGATTTTACTGAAGACGACCAAAAACTGATTGGCAAACTTAAAACAAAATACCACTTGGCTAAATCAAAATATGAAATGAAAATTCTTGGTGAGCAAATTAAAGATGGAGTAAATCAAATTAAAGGTGCCCTTGAAGAAGTTTTAGATCAAGATAATCTTGACCATATTGGTGTCGAAGAGAATAAATCAAAACTATCAAACTAAAGTAATTTAAAATTGATCATGTATAAATGCTAAATAACTGTAACTAACCATAATTATGAAAAGAAGTAATATATTTTCTACAGGAATACTTATTATTTTGACAATATCTTTATTGAGTTGCAATAATAAATCCCAAAGACACATTAGTTTATCTTCAAAAGATTCTATTTCAACAGAAGTTGCTATTCCAATAGTCAGACCAAATGTTAATGTATATATCGAAAATTCCGGAAGCATGGATGGATATGTGAATGGAAATACTGAATTTAAAGGGGCCATCCGTGATTTGCTGGTGTTGCTAAAACATTATTATGGAAATGAGGAAAAAATTAAAGTCCATTTTATCAACAATAGAATTAGGCAAACTGACACCCAAATAGATTTGGCAACTTTTGCAACAAACATTAACCAATTATGGAGAGTGCAAGGCGAAGACCGTGGTTCAAGTAATTTAAATAATGTTTTCAAAATGATTTTGGATAAAACGGACAAAGAAACAATTTCAATCCTTTTTTCTGATTGTATTTATTCTATTCAAGGAAGAAATGCAGAAGGATTATTGTCTGATGAAAAAAGTTTGACTAAAGATGCGTTTCTAACCCGTTGGAGACAAGATTCATTGAAACTTGCTACAACTATTGTAAAAATGAAATCAATGTTTACCGGAACATACTTTGACAAGGATAATGTAACAACTAATCTATCTGGTGATTTACGACCCTATTATATATGTGTAATTGGCAACAATGATGTAATGTCCGATTTCAACAGGAAAATTCCATTAGAAAAAGATAAAATTGAAGGGTTCGACAAAAAATATATTATTTCTACTGGAACGGCAGACGAATTATATTATTCGGTTTTATTAAGAACCGAAAATGTTGGAAGATTTAAGGCAAGTCGCAAGGCAAGTACAAAAGAGCATGTTCATGGTATCGAAGACATTGATATGAAATCAAGAAATCGCGATGACATTAGCAGCAGTAAATTCACTTTTGCTGTTGCCGTTGATTTAAACAATGTACCTGTCGAAGAAGATTATTTACTTGGTCAAGATAATTACACACTTGGCGATAACAATTTTCACATAAAAGATATAAAGTCGATTGATAAAAATAATATAAATGCTAGCGATTGGGTAAAAATAAGTGAATCAAATCCGACACATCTTATCATATTAGAAGCAACTGGTTCAGCAATATCAGATGTAAAAGTATCGCTAAAAAAGCAGATGCCACAATGGATAGAACAAACAAACATAATTGATGATAAAAATATTAAAAACAATTTGGATAAAACTTTTGGTATTAAATATATGATTGAAGGAATTACTGAAGCATACCAAATTATATATCCGGAGGATAATAACTTCTTTGAATTTGAAGTAAAAATTAATAATTGAAATATACATTAACCTAAAATTTAACTATTATGGATTTAAATCTTCTGTTTGCTAATTTATATGAATTGCTGGCCTACTTTGATGGTTTCTCCGATGATTTATACGACCAAAATCTGTACATAACAATAGGACTTTGTATGGTGCTGATTCCTGTTGTAGTCTTAGCTCTTTACTATTATGCAGTTAATTCTGTTCGCTTTAATAAATGGTGGCATTGGCTACTATTGGTTGTTTTTTTGTGTGTAATAAGCTTTATAATTGCCTATAGCACAAGCTACAACGAACTATCTTATTTGTATGAGCAACAAAATAAAGAATTGCCTTACGCAACAGAATTCTTTAGCTTCTCTCTTATAAATGCCTTGTGGACATTGGTTGTTTCATTTGTTTGGTCTATGATTATTAAATGGGGCAGTAAGAATTGCCGAAGAACCCCTTTTTGAATATAATTTGCAATTTTTTAATTCCTAATTAATAAAACTATGAGTAAAATATATGTATTTGGAATCGGGGGAACCGGTTCAAGAGTTTTAAGGTCACTTACAATGTTATTGGCATCAGGCGTGGAATGTAAAGCCAAAGCAATTGTGCCAATAATTATTGATCCAGATTCTGCAGCCGGTGATGTTGAGCGCACAGCAACCTTAATGAAACAATACGCTGAAATCCGAAGCAAACTAAATTTTGACAGCAAAAAAGCCAATTGTTTTTTTAAGACCGACATTCAGGAAACAATGACGAACTTCCGCTTACCACTTAGCAATACGCAAGATGTATTGTTCGATGGTTATATGGATGTTAGCGGAATGAGTAAAGAGAATCAGGCCTTGGTGAACATGCTGTTTTCACAGAAAAACCTGGGTTCTGATATGACTGTTGGTTTTAAAGGGAATCCCAATGTCGGAAGTGTTGTGTTGAACCAATTCGATAATTCAGAAGAATTTCAAAATTTTGCAAACGAATTTACCGAAAATGATAAAATATTCATTATCAGTTCCATTTTTGGTGGTACGGGTGCGAGCGGTTTTCCACTTTTATTAAAAACTTTGCGGACAAACGATGATATTGCCAACAAAAATTTAGTTCACAATGCACACATAGGTGCTATTACTGTTTTACCCTATTTTCAAGTAAAACAAGACGAAAACAGTCAGGTAGATTCGGCAACTTTTGTATCGAAAGCCAAATCCGCCCTTGCTTACTATGAACGCAACATTAGTAAAAACAATGAAATAGATAGTTTGTATTATATTGCAGACGATACCCGAACTACTTATGAAAACTGTGAGGGTGGAACCAATCAGAAAAACAATGCTCATTTTATTGAATTGATGTCCGCAATGGCTTTGATTGATTTTGCCAATTCCGAAAAGCCCTCAACTGCGGTTCACAAAGAATTTGGCATTGAAACAGATACTAACGAAGTTATTTTTGAGAATCTGGGTAAAGTGACCAAAGGTAAACTGCGTAAAGCAATGACACAATTTAACTTGTTTTCAAAATATCTTGCAGAAAATAGTGAATTGGGCTTTTTGCAACAACCCTGGGCGAAAGACCGCGCAATGGATAAAACATTTTTCGATGGTGATTTCATTAGCACATTAGAAAAAGTACAACTGGACTATTTAATTTGGTTAAGTGAAATGACTACTCAACAACGTGCTTTTACACCCTATATTATCCATAGAAACTCAGACAAAGTTTTTGATTTAGTTAAAGGAATCTCTCCGAAAAGAGTATGGGGTACATTTGACAGCAATTACAATTTATTCAACAATCGTTTGAATGGTCAATCTGGCGAAAGTAAAACCGGTAACAAAGAACAACAGTTTGCAGAATTGTTTTATTTGGCAACTCAACAATTAGTTAAAGAAAAATTTAATATCGAATAATTATGTCAAAGGTATTTAGATTATATAATATTCAGGGCGACAACAACATTGTCGATTGGCAAGCATCAAAAGTGTATGGTTCACAAGCAATCAGCGAAATAACCGACCCTGACGGGGCTGATGCGAAAAAGGAAATTACCTCTATCCCTTCTCCTTTTGCTCGAATTGATTTAGTAAAAACCGCTTTCAAAGAAGTGGTGGATATGGCAAACAAAAAACAAGGCGATAAAGATTATGCGCCGTATGATGGTAAAACAATTTACCACAAAATGGTTTCCGATGCTTTAGACGTTGCGGAGATTTTCTTTAATTTCGATAAGTTTAAAGATAGTTTTGAAATAATTGTTTGGGATAGGAAAAAGGACTTGGATGCAACCAACGTTTTTGGAAAAACTTTGAAACGTTATCTTGAATCAGATGCGAAAGGAAATGATCCATATAATTTTGGCAAATTGGAACGAATTTATATGCTAAATTATATTGGCCATGGTCGACCGGCAAGTATGAATATTGTTGGGGCAACTTCACCGGCAACACTATTCTTCAGCTCGGCTAATGACTTAAGCTATGTTTCTGAACACATTTGTTTTAATTTAGACAGACCATTTGATAATTCATATCAGCCATTGTATAAACGTGATTTTGAGTTTCAGAAATATCTTTATGCCTTCCGCAAAGCTTATGGAGAAACCAATTTTACAAAAGATTTTCCTGAAGTCGATAGCTTTTTAGTTAGCGGTACTGGAAAAGTATGTAACTACAAATATCTTTCTCAAAAACAAAAAAATGAGATTGATAAATTAGATGCTAATAGTATTCAGCAATATGAACCTATTGCCATTGGAGCAAATGGTGAAGATACTTTGGATATTTTAGGAAGGCCGTTTCACAAAAAACCAAATATCATTAATTGGCGTAGCAACTTTGAAATCAAATCAAATGTTTATCCAGAAGGTAAAAAACCTTTGGTATTGCCGGTAGTTGCCGGAAGTACTTATGAAAAACTACTTTATACAACTGATGAATGGGGAAGAGAGAATAGCGCACCTTTTTTTGATAATACGCCTTGGGTAAACCGAAGACTTCCGTCCGTTAGTGACCAATATCCTTACCTAACTATCAGCGACTTTCTGACGGATACTATCGTAAGGATGCCTTACAAACTAAACAGCGAAAGCTTCTTCAGTGGAAATTATAAAGGAACAGAAGATAGTTATTTGCTTCCACTGACCAATACTTTCTTTCGGTTTTTTACTGTAAAGGATGTACAAGGTACTGTTGAGGGCACCAAAAAGATGTTTGAATTCGTTGAAATTGCAGGTGGTATTAAAGTTGTTCTACGAATACCTATTGTTGGCAACAACAACATAAAATTTATTGAATATAGCCGCACCTATTTTGAAGCTAATCGCCCGGATATTGAACACAATGATGGGGCATTATTTGAGAAAAAATTCGGATTAGCTATTTTGCCTTTAGTCACATTTCCTGAGAAAGTAAAAAAACATTATCGTATCGCTTTGTTTGACAAGGGACACAAGGATGCTCGATTAACTTGTTTTCAGGGTAACAATCCAATAAAGGAAGAAGCACATATCGTAAGGGAGGCAAAAAACTACGAAATGAATGAATGTAGCAAAGAATCGTATGTGATTACCGAAAATTTCGATCGTATAAATGTTTCGGTTGGCGATTTTAATGGTGTTATTATCCCAAAATTTATAACGAAAGGTGGGAATCGTAATTATACATTCGCTATCGACTTTGGAACAACAAATACACATATTGAATATAGTTATGTTACAAGCGAGAAGGCTCAAAACTCTGTTGTTAATTCGTTTGACATTACTTTGGGAGAAAAACAAATGCACCGCATGCATACATTATATGTAGATAGGGACATAAACGGGGCATTTGAACATAACTTTATTCCTGATACAATAGCAGACAACGATGATTTTCAGTTTCCGATGCGAACAGTTTTTTCAGAATGGAACAATAACGACCGAACTCAAAAAAATTATGCAATTGCCAACGGGAATATTCCATTTTTGTATGAAAAAGAGTTGTTTCCTGAAGCCTATAACGAAGCACAAACAGAACTTAAGTGGCGTGGAGAGGATGATTATCCACTTGTTAGAATGTATTTAGAAAATATCTTCTTATTACTTCGAAATAAAGTAGTACTGAATGATGGCAACCTTGAATCAACCAAAATTGTATGGTTCTATCCTGCGAGTATGGATACTGGCAGATGTGATGATTTCAACGAAATCTGGACAAAGCTTTACAAAGATTATTTTGGAAGTAATATAGATGCAAATCTGATAATGATTTCAGAATCTACAGCACCTTATCGCTATTACTACAGGAAAAAGGGTGCAAAAAGTGAGGTTGTTACTATTGATGTAGGGGGAGGAACTACTGATGTTTATGTAGTTGAAAACAATGAACCTAAAATGTTAATCTCCTTCCTTTTCGCCTCCAATGCGGTTTTTGGAGATGGCTTTAATTGGGATTCTGACAGCAATGGCTTTGTGAAACTTTACCTTGAAAAATTTTCAGAAATTCTAAACAACTGCGAACTGAATGAATTGGAAAATACATTAGTACAGATTGAAAAACATAAAAATTCTACGGATATTATTGCTTTTTTGTTTTCGCTTATTACGAATAAAAAAGTTAAAGAAAATCCAGAATTGAATTTACAGTTTAAGCTTTCTCAGAATAAAAGGATGAAATTTGTTTTTATTCTGTTCTATGGTGCAATACTTTATTTTATAGCTAAATCAATGAAGATCGGAGGGCTAAAAAGACCATTAACTTTGGCTTTTAGCGGGAATGGTTCGAAGACCTTACGAATACTGTCAGCAAACAACAATACCATTGGTGAATTTGCAAAACTGATTTTCGATGGAGTATATGGGCAGCAAGGGAATCGATTGGATGTAATTTTTGAGGATGAACCCAAAAAAGCTACCTGTAAAGGGGGAATCCTTGATGCAACTCCGCAAACGCCCAATGATATTAAATCTATTAAATTTACTTTAATTGGAGATGAAATGGATAAACAACCAGATTCTTCATATAAAGTTAAATTTGAACAGATTAATGAAGATACCCAAGAACGCATCACCGATTCTGTAATTGATTTTTTGGATTTCTTATTTGAACTACATGAAAACAACGATGAGTTTCTAACACGATCACTTGGTGCAGATGATAGTATTATTGAACAAGTGAAAGTGATTTGCAAAGATAGGGTTGAACTAATACAATCCTTGAAATCAGCTTTGAACCACAAAAAGGGAAATAAGATTATTGAAGAAACCTTATTCTTTTATCCTTTGATTGGAATCTTGCACAAGTTAGCCCAGGAAATCAGTAAAACGTAGTATTAAATAAAAAGCCTAACAGATTTTTAAATCTGTCAGGCTAACATAATAATAAATCAAAAATGAAGAAGTTACTATTAACTTTATCAATTGTATTATTGATAATTTATGTATGTGTGGCAAAGGAAAAAACGCAAATTCATAAAAGCAATAATATTGTTCTGCAACTAGATACGGCGATTTTTAAAGTAAGCGATACTATCGTTATTAGCACAATTAAATTGGATGAAATTAAAACTTTCATTAATGATAGCACCAATTATAAAGTTGTACTTGATAGCTTAAAGCAAGAATTAGCATCCGTGAAGCTAAAATCCTCAAATGATAGGAAATCGCTATTAATTAGCCAAAACTTATTATACTTTCTTGCCGCCCTGTTTCTTACTTTAATTATTTTGTATGTTATGGATAAGAGAAAACGCAAAGATGAAATTCTTTTTGTTTTGACAGGTAAAAAAAGGAATAAAGAGATGCACCCACTTATAGAATGGGAAAGCGGGATTATTGAAAAAGCTGTAGAAAAAGCAAAGAAACAACCTGATGACCCAAATGTAACATCAATTAAATCGGAATTTGAAAATACAATAAAAGATTTACAAAAAAGGATTGCCACTTTGGAGGATTTTAACAGAAAAGAGCCAAAAGGAGATTTGAATCAAGTTAAAGAACACACCAAAGCCGCGGCATCAGAACCTTCTTCAAGAACACTTTATGCCGATGCAATTATTAATAATGTGCTTAATAAAGTTACTGAACAACCGAATGCCGATACGGTATATGAATTATTACTAAAAACGCCAACTGATAAAACAGCAACTTTGACTGTATATGCAGAAGCATTTCGTCGTGTGTTGAAAAATGCCGATTTTATAGATGGTTGCGAAAAGCAACGAGTAAACAAAAGTCCAATTAATTTGGATGTTGAAAAAGGCGAAGCACAATTACAGGACGATGGTAAATGGCAAATTGTAAAAAAAGCAAACGTAAAATTTGTATAAAAATGTCAATTCGAATTCTATTGATACCAGTACTATTTATTCTAAGCATTACTTTTAGTAAGGCACTGGATAAAAAAGATGAATATTTCAAGTTGGTGGATTATGTGAACTGCAAATATGCTATTGAATATATTGAATTAAAAAAATCTGAAATCAGTAGCAATGATTATAAAAAGGATTTTGATAGATATAAAGATGCATTCAATAATAATGTAAAATCTTATTCTGATATCTATAATGGTTTCAACAAAACAGTAGAAAAATCTACTCCCATATATGAAACTTTAAAAAAATCGGCTAATAATCTTCCAAAAGCAAAAGCATTGTGGCGATTTATAGACGATAAAAAAGAGGAATTTAATTCAGAATGGACAAAAGAAGAAATGATTGATTTTTTAGTTCTATTGTCCGACAATGAAATAAAGGTTGATGGGCAAAAAGTCAATTTCAAAACATTTCTTGAGGCCACCTCAAATTCAATAAAGAAAGATTTAAAAAAACAAGATATCAATATATTTATTAATGAACATGTAGAGGATAAAATTACAGAATTATCTGTAGCAGATGAACCAAAAGCAGATGAAGTTGGAACTATTGCTGCTTCTATTGATAAAAGTGAGGCTGACAAAACTAAACGTGGAAACAATCAAAGAAGTAGCCGAAAAGACAGGGAAACGGGGGAGGATATAAATAATAGTTCAGTAAGTTTTCTTGGTGGACTTCCTTTTAAACAAATATTTTTTTTCGTTATACTTATTACAGGAAGTTATTTCGCCTTTAAAAAAAGAAATGGAATCAAAAAGATTATCAGTCGTTTCAAATCCAATTTTGTAAAAAAGGAAGATTATGACAATATTAAACTGAGTAAGAAATACAAAGATATTGAGACTGAAAACATAAATTTAAGGAAATTAGTAAGTGATATTGAACAGTTAGGCACAAGGAATAAACAACTTGAGGAACAAATTAAGGGCCTTCAAAAACGAATAATTGAATTAACAGGAGGAGAAAAGCCGCCAGAAGGAAAATCAGGAAATTCGCAACCAAAAATCAATACTTTTCAAGGACAAAAAGAAGAAGGACAAGTATCGAATAAGCCAACTCAACTGTATGCAGATGCCATTATTAATGGTGAATTCTACCGAACAAAAGAGCAACCCAATGATGACACTGTTTTTGAATTAAAATTAACACCCTCAGCAAAACAGGCTACCTTTAATATTTACCCCGAAGCATTTCGGCGTGTTATCAAAAATCCTGATTTTGTAGATGGCTGCGAAAAACAGAAAATCAATCCGCAACCAAATTTCTTGGAGGTTGAAAAAGGAGAAGCCACACTGGATGACTTCGGTAAATGGAAGATAACAAAAAAAGCAATCGTAAAATTTGTATAACACATTATGCACTACATTATTATCATTATAATTATTGTACTTATAGTTTCCTTTCAAATTAAGATATTTCTGGAAACTCGAGACAAGCTTTTAATCTTTAAGAATATTTTTGCTTCTAAAAGCGATAATTATAATTTAAAAAAAACTGCAATTATCGCAGCAATACATAAAGGAAATTGGAGCGAACATAAGAGTATGCTGAATACATTAGGGATTGATATTTCCAAATATGAATATACCAGTGTTAATGCAGAGGGGAACAGCCAGGTTTATTATCATAGAAATCAAGTAATTTCATTCTTAACAAAAGAAGCAGAGGAGAACGAAATTGGGATTGAATCTAAACACTCAAATCCGATTTATTTAAGGATACAGAATTCCATCAATAACTATTTATCAGTAAATAAAAGTGGTGTCAGCGATTATCATTTATTAAAAGATATTGTCGATAGGAATTGTGATTCACAGGAAGAGGAAATCACTACACAAATTCCAATCCCGCTTTATTTGGGATTGGTTGGAACAATGGTTGGGATTCTGGTAGGCATTGGTTATTTATGGGTCAATGGCGGTTTGGAAGCACTTTTATCAACACCAATTCAAGGTAATTTATCGAATGAAGCTTTTAATGCATTAAAAGATACACTAAATAATAAATCGGTAAATGGCATCACTGCACTTTTGGGCGGTGTTGCACTGGCAATGTTTGCGAGTATTTTTGGCATTTTGCTTACTACTGTTGGTTCGATGAATGCAAAAAATGCTAAATCCGAAGTTGAAAAGAATAAACTTATTTTTCTTAGTTGGATACAGGCAAAACTTTTGCCCACGCTCTCAAACGACACAGCTCAGACTTTGGAAAGAATGTCGAAAAACCTTGTGGCTTTCAATTATACATTCTCATCTAATACGAATGAACTTGGAAAAGTCCTTTCTCAGGTAAATGATTCGTATCGTCTTCAAAAGCAACTTCTTGACTCGGTTAAAGAAATTGCAGAAAAGGATATATCGGTTAAAAACCTTCAACTCTACAATGTACTAAAAAATAGTACTGAAGAAATAGGCACATTAGCTGTTTATCTGAACAATGTGAATGATTATCTGACGAATGTTAAAGCTCTCAATGAGAAATTGGACAAAAGTGAACAACGCACAAAATCAATTGAAGAAATGGCTGCTTTCTTTAAAGCAGAAGTGCAACAAGTGGAAGCACGTAAAGGAGCTATAAATAAAGCTGTTGGAACAGTAGATAGTGTGTTGCAGGATGCTTTAAGCAAGCTGAAAGACCATGCAAACGAACAACTTGAGGAATTAAGAAAAACAATTGGAAGGCAACATGATTTTCTTCAAAAAAATAGCGAGCATATCAATTCTATTGTATCAGAACTCAAGAATTTGGGGGCTGTAAAAGAAAGTATTATAAAATTTGAACAGGCGACACGGGCGCAAAGCAGCAAATTGGATGATCTGGTTGATGCCGTTCATGCGTTGGCAAAAGCAAAAGTTGAAGGAACAGCAATTCCCATTTCAATTGAACCTAAAATGCCCTTAAAGAAAAAAATTCTGATTGGAGTTTCTTCTGTTTTTGGTGTATTGGTGTTATTGCTTTTGGTTGGTGCAAATTGGGAGTCAATTAATAAGTTAGTTTATGTAGTTATGAGTTTATTTAGAATATAAGTTATGAGCAAAGTTTGCCCGAATTGTAACAATTTAATTTCAAGTGTTGCAGAATATTGTCAATTCTGTGGAAATAAGTTTAATAAGGAGAAAACAGAAACTGAGATATTAATTGACACATTAAAAGAAGATATTGTAAAGGTTAAACAGGAAAATTTGCGCTTGAAACAAACTATAAATGAGAAAGTTAATTTCTCTGAAACACAAATAATTGACTTGTTTAATAAATCCCATGAACCCATCTTGAGATTATTAGAAAATAAAAAAGAAACGACCCTTACAGCACCTGTTGAAAATAGAAAAGAATTTAATTATGATGTTTGGAAGGAAATAGTTTTTGGTAGCAAAAGTGGTAATAAGAAATGAACTTATACTTCATATGTATATGAAATTATTTTACATGTTTTATCCTTTGTTTAGTTTATCAACTAGTACTGTTGTTAAGAAATTTCAAAAGTGGATATTTGGTCAGTGGGTTGTACTTTTAACATTTCTTATAGCAGTATACTTGGTAATTGTTGGAATTTATGGAAGAGTATTTTCGGAAACTCCACCAAATTATTGGTTGAATCCAGTCAACCATATTGAATTTATAGAAGAACAAAAAAATAATAATCCCCTGCAATATATTTCTTTAGACCACCCAGAATACTATAACCATTTATTGATAATTGATAGAACATTGTCAACATTGAACTCCGAGGATACAATGTTGCAAAATTTTCTTATTAACAGATACAACAGAAAATTAAATGATAGTAATAGTAATGTTTTAAAAGCATTAATACTTCTAAATATATGTAACGATTTGTTTAAGAGTAAAATAAATAGAAATTTACGGATATTGTTTTATGATGGTGATAGTATTTTTACTGATGCAACTTATGAAATCAATAAAACAAATGAATTTAAAATTGAAAATAATTGGTTTACGTTGAATGATGAGAACAGTAAGGCTCTTTTTTTTAATCAATTAACAAAAATACAACTAGAAATCAATAAGAAAGATCGAAAAACAATATTTGAGAATGTATTGAAAAAAATACCTGAAGTCTTAAGTGATACAACGGGATTAAATAAAAATAATGAATTTGTTGTAACAATTATCAGTGATTTTATAGACGAATCTGTTTCCATGTCATCAAAGAAAATTGAAAAATATTTACAATCTAATAACAAACTTACTCAAATTAATTTTATTCATTTGGTACCTAGAGATCTATCGAAAAGTGAAGGCTCTATTGAATTATTGAATTTGATAAAATCTAAGATTTCAGGAATTCAGTTCAATAAAACTCCTATTGATATAAATCAAAAATGGACCAATGATAAATTAGATATTCTCGACAAGGAACTCATTCAATGTTTTTTAATGCAGCCTGATCCATTAAAAATAGATCATTATTATCCCACTGAACAATCAGAACGAGGATTTAAAACAACAAAAGCTATTTTAAAAATTGAGGATAAGTATAATACAAATAAAAATCCATGGTTCTGGAGAATTATGTCTCCTTATTCTCAACAAACAACTATTACCCCAGTGTTTTATGAGAAAAATAAATCTAAAAATCGTTTATGTGTTTATGTTGATGACAAAGAATTTCATGAAATTGGCTATAATGATACTTTATACTTATATTTTCCTATTAATAATTATATTTATAATAATCAATATGAATTAGAAATACTGCAAGGAGATATAACCAAAGTATTTTCAATCCAATTCCGTGAGAAAATTCCTAAATATATAGCATCGCTGGCCGGATGGATAATTCACTTATTTATGATTCTCGTATTTCTTTGTATGTGCTTATTAGCATTTCGACCTGTTAATATTATAAAATTTTGCTATAAGAATTCTCCAAGTGAAGTCAAGTGTTATAAATTAAGACAAAGTTTTTATATTGATTTTTCAATATTCATTGTAGCATTAATTTTTGTTATTCTTTATACCAAATGGATTTTCGGAAATTATAATTTTTTAATAAAAGGTATTTGTATTATAATATTTGCTCTTCAGGGTTGGTTATTTTCATTTCAAATAGCAAATTGGAAAGCAATAATAAATTTGAAAAAAAATATTAAATAATGAAACTTTGCCCTATATGTGAAAAAGAAAATCCAAGCAGTGCAAATCATTGTATGCATTGTGGAAATGTATTATCTCCCAACGAAAAACTGGAAGAATCAGATAAGATATTTCGTGAATTGAACGAAATAAAGAAAACCAATGAATTGTTGAAGTCGGCATTAGAATCGGAATTGAAAAATAAGCAAGAGACTGCAAATGGAAAAACAGAAAACATTATTGTTCCTCTACCGCAAACGGCACCAGAACAAAAAAACGATGCGAAAACGGTAGCACAACCAAAAAGCAACAAAAAAACACTTGCTTTAATTTTTGTAATGGCCGCTCTAGCTTTAATAGTTTTCGGCGTATTTTACTATCAGAATATTTACCTCCCCGAAAAAGTAGATAGAGAAGCTCCCCGGTATTACACTTTTGCAGATAAAACAGTTTTACGTTCAACCAGAGAAGCGGGAGTAGATTACAGTAAAATTGCTTCATTGAATTATGGTAGTGAATTGATTACCTATTCACATGATATCAATGGCTGGAGTGAAGTGAAAGATGATATGGGAAACAAAGGATTTATTGCATCCGCTTATTTGCTTGACAAAACCGATTTTTCCATTTTGAATAATATTTTTGGAGACCCGGAATCTAAACAATGCATTGGTACCACAAAATGCCGATTGGCACTGTTGAACTATTACAAAACCAATACTTTAAATGATACCTGGAAAGTTTTTAGTCGTCCCAAAGATGCAAAAATTAATACGGTTTTTTATCCGAGGATTTATAGCAAGAATTCAAAATTTACTGATTTTGCCGTTATTATCAAGGACACACAAACGGGCAATCGAAAAATACTTGTTTTTGGTTTTAATGATGATGAAACACTGGCTTGGACAAAAGATGGTAATGCTCCGAATGAAGGTTACATAAAAAAAATATACCTGACTTCTTCTGGTACTATTAATGTTGATTATTCAGACTGACAGGATGAAATTAAGCAAGTCATTTATATTGCAGGTGGTTGTTGCAGTGTTGATAGTACTTCCGTACTTAGGTATGTTTTCTATCTACAATTGGTATAATAACAAATTACAAAATATCGAAAATGCAACTCTTATCCTGATTTCTAAACAAGAAATGCGTTTGTCGTTATACAATTACAAAGGAGAAGAAATTTGTAAATTCCCAATGGCCTGTGGTTTAAACTATGGGAATAAGATGGAACAGGGAGATATGAAAACACCGGAAGGTGTTTTTCGGGTTTCGGAAATTCAAAAATCAGGAAATTGGGCACATGATTTCAAAGACGGGAATGGAGAAATCATAGGTGCTTTTGGACCTTATTTCATACGTTTGAACGTGCCTGGTCATGAGGGTATTGGTATTCATGGTACTCACAATCCGGATTCAATGGAAAAACGTGCGACTGAGGGCTGTATTCGACTTAAGAATGAAGACTTATTAAAAATTGTACCATTGATACGTCATGGAACTGTGGTTATAATAACTGCTTCTAAAAACGATGTTTTTAATACTTCTGCCGATGAGCTATCAAACTCTTTATAATGTAAATATGATAATTCATGACGCACAATCTTTAACAAAGATAGTGAAGCGGGTGCAGGTATGGAATGAGTTTACTTTAAATTAGCCAAAATATCAATCGAAATGAAAATAAAGACTCTTTTAACAATTTTATTTGTTATTATATTATTCACAGATTGCACACGTAGCAGACGCATCAGGGAATCTTCAATTCCGTCATCACAAACAGAAAGAATAGAGAAAGTTGTTAATTCTCGCAGTGTACGGCACGGTAAAACGATTGTTAAAATGCGCGAATTAGGAGGAGTGTATCACGTACCCTGTAAAATTAATGGAACAGAAATGGAATTCATTTTTGACACAGGGGCATCAGATATTACAATGTCGCTTACCGAAGCATTATTTCTGTATAAACAAGGAAAATTGAAAGACGATGACTTTGTTGGTACACAACAATATCAGATTGCCGATGGAAGCATTCACGAAGGCGCTGTTGTAATATTACGCAAAGTTCAAATTGGTAGTTGGGAACTTGACGATGTGCAGGCTTCCATTGTAGATAATATGGAAGCGCCCTTGTTATTAGGACAATCGGCGTTAGCAAAATTCGGCAAAATATCAATTGACTATAATAAAAACGAAATAATATTTGAATAAACAATGACAGGAATAATTATCAAAGTTTTACTTGGACTTTTCATTTGGATGGTTTTGCCACGCTTGGTTTATAAGAAAAGGAAATACAAAAAAAATACTCCTCAATACTTCGTAAATATTGCCTGTAAGATTATTGGTATCGCAGCAATTGTATTTGCAGCAATTGATTTTGTTAAATTCATATTGAATTATAATTGATATGAGCAAACAAAAAAAAGAATCATTTTTTTGGACAAGCTACTCCGACCTTATGACTTCGCTATTTTTCGTGATGTTGGTACTGTTTGTGCTAACAATTGCCTTACTTCACAAAAAAATAGTTGAGATTAACAATATTGTTGTTGAAACTCAAGAACAACTAAATAAAATTAAAGAGATTGAAAATGCCACAAATAATATTGACTCGGCCTATTTTGAATATCGTGAAAAATATAAAAAGCACATTTTAAAAATAGAAGCAAAATTTGAAACAAATGAATTTACGGAAAATCAAATAATAAACAAGCAATCAATTTCTAAATTGATAAATGCTGGGTATTCAATTCGTGATTCAATAAATGCAATTACTTCAAGATTCCCGGCAATTCAGTATTTACTAATTATTGAAGGACAAGCGTCAAACGACAAAGCTCAAGATAAGCACAATTATGAACTAAGTTATAAAAGAGCTTATACGTTAAAAAAGATTTGGGATAATGCTTCTATAAATTTTGGTTCAAATTGTGAAATTCTTATATCTGGAAGTGGTACTGGTGGTACAATGCGTGAAAGCATTGAGGAGAATAACCAACGTTTTTTAATTCACATTGTTCCGAAACCCGGAATAATTGAGGCAAGCAAACATTTATAATAATGAGAAGTAAATTATTTATATTCATTTTTCCAACATTGGTCATTTTAATGTTTTCTTTCTGCGAGCGTAAATCAGGAAGAAAGAGTGTAACAAATAGATCGAAAACTGAAAAAGAATTAACAGTTAATAAAAAGGAAGAGCTTAAATTTACTAATTGTTTCTGCAATAATGGCTTATGCGATTATTGTGTTTTAGTAATTGCCATAACAGATGGTGATACTTTTAAAGGATTAACAAAGGAAAAAGAAGAAATTAGATTTAGGATTTATGGTATTGATGCACCTGAGAAAAAACAGGCGTTTGGGACCAAATCAAAAGAATATTTATCTAATTTAATTTTTGGAGAAATAGTTGGTGTCAAAGTAGATTCAAAAGATCGCTATAGCCGATCCATAGTTTGGGTATTTACTTCTGATGGAAAAGATGTTTCATCTGAAATGTTGAAAGCAGGAATGGCATGGCATTACAAAAAATACGATGATTCAGTGATTTATTCAAAACTTGAGATTGAAGCCAGAAATAGCAAAAATGGGTTATGGAGAGAGGATACTCCAATTGAACCTTGGAACTTTAGGAATTAACAACTGATTTTCTATTAGTTTTGTTGTCTTTTTAATTTATTACCGAGCTCCAAAACCAGTTTGCAATACAGTTTTTTGAGAATGTTTTAGAAACTTTTAAACGCTAATTAAATATTACTTAAAAGTTGATTTTAGGTGTATTTGAAACCATTTAAACAATCGCAACACCCGTGAAATAAGGAAAATTAATTTTACAATCATTTGCTAAATTCAGCCTTGACGTACCCCAATTATCCAAAAGCAAAAACAAAAGAAAATAAATCCCGAAACAATCTGTTTTGGTAAAGTTTTTGTAACACCAACTATGTTCTGCAGAAAACAGTTTTAGCCGGCGTTCTTTTTTTATTGTTACACTCTTTAATTTTAAAAAGTTATGAAAACTAAGAAAAGCGAAAAGGCAAATCTTGAAAACAAAAAAGGTTACTTTTTCTTAATCGGCTTGTTGATTTCATTGGGTACAGTTTTACTGGCTTTTGAATGGAGGCAGCCGCCGCCCAGGCCGGTGGTGTTGGGTACGGTGAGTTATGCTGAACCCGATGTTTTGTACATTCCGCCAACAGCAAACTACGAAAAACCGATGCCGCCAAAGGTAGTTGTACCTGAAATTTTTAATTTGGTTGATAACGATTCAGAAACAGAAATGGATTTAGATGGATTTAGCACTGAACCAGATGAATCTATTTTCGATATTGACCAGTTGGTTTTCAAACCAAAAGAAAACCAAAACGACAGGGAAGAAGAGATTTTTCTGTTTGTTGAACAGATGCCTGAGTTTCCGGGAGGCGAAGGAGCCTTGAGGCAATACCTTGCCAACGCGGTAAAATATCCGGTAATTGCGCAGGAAAACGGAATCCGGGGAAAAGTGTATGTAAGTTTTGTCGTTGATGAAACGGGGAATATCACAAATGTGGATTTGCTGCGGGGTGTTGATGTTTCCCTTGACAATGAAGCGCTGAGGGTAATCCGGTCGCTGCCGAAATGGAAACCGGGGAAACAAGGCGGAAAACCTGTAAAAGTGCGCTTTAGCGTACCGATACAATTTGAATTGCAATAGAAAATGAAAATGGAATTCTTTTTGATTTGCAATTGATAATTATTTTTTATCTTTAGACCCTGTTTTTAAGGTGAAAAATCGAATATAAACTAATAAAAATAACAAAAAATGGAAGTGAAGAAATCACCAAAGGTTGATCTGGAAAGTAAAAGAAATGTGTACTTCATGATCGGGCTTGTTGTTTCTCTGGGTATTATGCTTTTGGCATTTGAATGGACTACCAAACCTGCCAAAGCTGATTCTCTGGGAGAAATAAACGCTGCTAACGTTGAAGAGGAAATTATCCCAATTACACGTGAACAGGAAATTAAACCACCACCACCACCACCACCACCAAAAGTTATCGAAGTTTTAAACATTGTTGATGATAATAAAGTAATTGATGATGATTTAATGATTGAAGATACTGAAGCAGATGACCAGACTTTAATAAACGTTGCTCCGGTAATTTCTGCAAAAGAAGAAGAAGAGGAAGAAGAAGCTCAGGTATTTTTTATCGTGGAAGACATGCCTGAATTCCCGGGTGGTGAAATGGCATTGCGCACCTATATTGCAAATGCAATAAAATATCCGGTAATTGCTCAGGAAAACGGTATTCAGGGTAAAGTTTACGTAACTTTTGTAGTTGGAAAAGACGGCTCCGTAAGTAATGCAAGTATTGCCAGGGGTGTCGATCCATCTATTGATAAAGAAGCTTTGCGAGTAATAAATTCTTTACCAAAATGGAAACCAGGGAAACAACGCGGGAAACCGGTTAATGTTTCATATACTGTTCCAATTAATTTCCAGTTGCAATAAGAAATTAAAAACAATATTTTTACACTCCCGGTCCATTTATGGGTCGGGAGTTTTTTATTTAGATAAAACAGAAAAATGATCGAAACAGCGCCGATAACAGAAAAGGCAGTACTTGTTGGACTAATAAGCAGTTCGCAGGATGAAAAACAGGCAGGGGAATATCTGGATGAACTTGAATTTCTTGCAGATACAGCTGGTGCCATAGTATTAAAAAAATTCACTCAAAAGCTCGATACACCTAATACAGCTACTTTTGTCGGTTCAGGCAAATTAGATGAAATTGGGACTTACATTAAAATGGTTGAAGCCGATACTGTAATTTTTGATGATGAACTGTCACCAACACAACTCCGTAATATTGAGCGCATTCTGGAATGTAAAGTATTGGATCGCACAAACCTGATTCTCGATATTTTCGCAAAACGTGCTCAAACAGCACATGCAAAAACCCAGGTTGAACTGGCACAATACCAGTATTTGCTGCCCCGGTTAACACGAATGTGGACGCATCTTGAACGGCAGCAGGGTGGAATCGGGATGCGTGGTCCGGGGGAAACGCAAATTGAAACCGACCGCCGGATCATCCTTGACAAAATTGCTTTGCTTAAGGAAAAGCTCAAGAAAATTGACATGCAAAAGTCAATCCAGCGTAAAAACCGTGGAAAATTGGTAAGGGTTGCGTTGGTAGGCTATACAAATGTTGGTAAATCAACCATAATGAATATGCTTGCCAAATCAGAGGTTTTTGCTGAAAATAAACTGTTTGCCACATTAGACACGACAGTCCGTAAAGTGGTAATCGGCAACCTTCCGTTTTTATTGGCCGACACAGTTGGTTTTATCCGAAAATTGCCACATGGTTTGGTCGAATCGTTTAAATCAACACTCGATGAAGTGCGGGAATCGGATGTTTTATTGCATATTGTGGATATTTCACATGGTAGTTTCGAAGAACAGATCGAAACTGTTAATTCTACGCTTGAGGAAATTAAGGCAGGCGACAAACCCACAATCTATATTTTTAATAAAATCGATGCATTTTCTTATGTTCAGAAAGATGAAGATGATCTGAGTTTGCGTTCAAAAGAAAACTTTTCGCTTGAAGAATGGAAAAGTTCGTGGATGGCAAAACACAATACACCGTCTTTATTTATTTCAGCCAAATACAAGGAAAACCTTGAGGATTTTAAAACCCATTTATATGATCTTGTAAAGGATATTCACTCGAAACGTTTCCCGTATAATGATTATTTGTATGATTCTGAATGGACAGAAGAAGAGGGAGAGGAGTGAATTTTTTTTCCCTGTTTACGTGTCAACGCATCTTTTCTTTTATTAACCTTGCATTTATTATTCATACCTAAATCAATGAAACATGAAAAATTTAATGCTGGTAATTGTCACTTTTTTCTTTATTGTTTTGTCGTGCAGAGCTCAAAATGACAAGCCTGACTATGAAAAAGCAATAAACGTTTTGGTTTTCAGTAAAACGATGGGATTCAGACATGAATCAATTTCATCAGGTTTGAAAATGTTGTATGACCAGAGCAAAAAACAAAACTGGGTAATAACCGCCACAGAAGATGCCGGACTATTTACTGATGCTTTTCTTTCAAATTTTGAAGTTGTCGTTTTTCTAAATCCTACAGGTGATGCTGTTGATTCAGAAGGGCAGGCAGCGTTCGAAAAATTTATGAAAAGTGGAAAGGGTTTTGTTGGCATTCATGCCGCAGCCGATTGCGAATACGAATGGCCGTTCTACGGCAAACTGGTAGGCGGATATTTTAAAACGCACCCCGAGCAGCAGGAAGCCACTGTTGTTTTTGAAAAATCAGACCACCCGGCAATGAAACCGTTCAAGGGAATGAAATCATACACAACCTGGGACGAATGGTACACATTTAAAGAAAACCCAAGGCCAAATGTAAATGTACTGGCCACTTTGGATGAAAACACAATTAAAAAATTTAATAACGATAATTTCAGGATGGGCGACCACCCAATAATCTGGTGGAGTGAGAAAGATGGAATCCGTTCGTTTTATACAGGTTTTGGCCACACAAATGAAGCTTTCCAGGACAAATTGATTATCGAACATATTACAATTGCAATAAACTGGGCTGCCAGAAGAGTTAATTGATTGGAATAAAACATAAATACAAAGGGGATGATTTTAATTGTCCCCTTTTTGTTAAGGAAACATTATTAACTTGTATCGGCTAAATAGAATAAAGATTTCAATACATGAATAATTCAAAAAACTGGCAAATCAAACTTGGTATTTTCCTGATGATATTTTCGGGTGTGTTTTTTGCCGCAACTTTTATCATACCACTTTTTGACCTGCCTGCCAAAACAAAGATTATTGCTTCAACCACAAGCCTGATTCTAATGGAACTTGTATTTTGGAGTGGAGGATTACTTGTAGGGAAAGAACTTTTTACGAAGTATAAAAATAACTTAAACCCTAAAAACTGGGGGAGAAAGAAAGATACCGGGGACGGAAGACGGAATCAGGAAGTTTGAAGATAAAGATTGATCTGCAAGGGAAAAACTTTGCACGTGTCCGACCATATCATTTAACAGGGCCTTGGACTTTGAACCCGGAACATGAAACCCGCTACAAGCCAATCACCCGAATAATTCCAAAATTTCAGCTTTCGTAATTTCCTTAAACGGGTTATTCGAGTTGATAAATTTATCAGACAGCGATGTTTTGCGCTCTTTTAAGAGCTGTATTTTTTCTTCGATCGAATTTTCGGTAATAAAGCGGTAAACAAAAACCTGTTTATCCTGTCCGATTCGGTGTGCACGGCTCACTGCCTGGTTTTCGGCTGCGGGGTTCCACCAGGGGTCGATAATAAAAACGTAGCCCGCTTTGGTGAGGTTAAGCCCAACTCCACCGGCTTTCAATGAGATCAGGAAAATGTGGTTTTCAGGGTCATCCTGAAATTCTTTTATCACTTCTTCGCGTTTTACAGTTTGTCCGGTCAGTATGCTGAACTTCCAGTTTTTCTCTTCGATATATTGCTGTACAAGTTTCAGATGAGATACAAAAGATGAAAAAATGAGTACTTTATGTTTTTCAGCAACAAGGTTTTCAAGCATTTCCTGTATCTGGTCAAACTTTCCTGAACTTTCTTTCGAATCGTTATCAAGCAGTGAAGGGTGGTTGGCAAGTTGTCTTAGTTTTGTAAGTCCCTGTAAAACTATAATTGCCGATTTTTTCAAACCCTCTTTTTCAATGTTTTCCAAAATAGTGTTTCTGATTACCGATTTTTCTTTTTCATACAGTTTTTCCTGTTCACCGGCCATTGTGCAAAAGATAACCTGTTCAGTAAGTGCTGGAAGATCTTTGGCAACTTCATCTTTTTTCCGCCGAAGAATAAAGGGTTTAATTATTAACTGAAGTTGTTCCTGGCACTTTTCGTCGGCCGATTTTTCAATGGGTGTAATAAACGATTTTTGAAAAAATTTCTGATTTCCGAGTAACCCGGGATTCAGAAAATTCATTTGCGACCAAAGATCGGACAACGAATTTTCGATGGGTGTGCCGGTTAATACCAGTCTGTGTTTTGACTGTAATTGTAAAATTGCTTTGTATGTTTTCGATGCAGGGTTTTTAACGTATTGGCTTTCATCCAAAATCACATAAAAAAACGTTGTGTTCCGCAGTACATTAATATCATTGCGCACAGTACCATATGTAGTTAAAACTATGTCGTAAAAAGGAATAATCTTTTCGAGGTCAACCGACTTTTTGCGCTGAATGCCAACATACTTATAAACTTTTAAAGAGGGTGTAAATTTGCTGATTTCGTTGCTCCAGTTGTGTACAAGCGATGTGGGGAGCACAATTAAACTGGCTGGTTGGTTTTTCTCCTGCTGTTCAGTTTGTGCAAATAAATCGAGTTGTAAACCTTTGTTTATTGAATGATTTAAAATTGCCGAACCTTTTGGCTTTTTTAGCTTTAGTAAAAGCGCCAAAGTTTGAAGTGTTTTTCCCAGTCCCATATCATCGGCCAGGCAGCCACCAAAACCGTTTTCATAAAGCTGGAGCATCCAACTGAACCCCTCTGACTGGTAGCTTCGTAAATTTGCTTTAAGTCCGGTTGGTGCCGGAGTATCTTTTTTTTCAAGGTATTCCAGTTTCCTTAACTTTCCGTTAACCGATTCAATTGTACCCTTTAAAGCATTTTGAAGCAGCGAAAAATGATATTTTTCAAACTGCAGTTTGTCGCCGGTAATTCTTGCATACGGGATTAAACCTTTGTAGCGGGCAAACCACTCTTCGGGCAAAACAGCAATTTCGCCGTTGGGCAACTCAAATTCACGGATATCATTCAATATAAATTTTTTCAGTTTGACAAAAGGAATGCTGAATTCGCCAAAATTGACAGAAATGTGAATGTCAAACCAGTCGCCTGTTTCCCTGGTTTTTAAATCGATATCCTGCAATCCGGTGTAAAATCGTTTGTCCAGTTTATCCTGCACAATTTGAATTTGTTTGGCATCAAGTTGCGGTTTGTGTTTGTTAATCCAGTTTACAAGAAAATAAAGTGCATTTTCGTTCTCAAGCAAATCGAGCGAGGGTAGGGTAAAGTATCCGTTTTTTTCCGATAAACCTGCCTCTTTTAGAAAATACAGGATTTGATTTTCCCAGTCAAAATCGCGTTTTATTTTTCTGAAAACATAAGAGTTTCCTTCACGGCGAAACTGAACGGCTTGTTTTCTCTGCGAATTGGGCAGGAATTTTTCGTTCCCGTAATAAAAAATCAAAACAAGGCAGGGGGCAAATTGCAGATTTCGTTCAAGACTTAGCACAGCCGATTTACCTGCATCTTTTTCCAAAATTGCGAAACCCTTTGCATGAACTTCAAAATCACGGACTGCATTCAATATAAAACCTCCGTAGTATTTTTCTTCCATCGAATTTGGAATTGTTACCACTTCTTTTTCAAAAAACGGAGCCAGTTTTTTGGCGTTTAGTTTTTCAAAAACATACAGCTTGTTATTCCGAACAAATTGGCAGGGTTCGTTGGCAACAACTTTAATGTTGCTGCTGAGCAACTTTATTTCCTTGTTTTCCTGAAATATTTTCAGATTGTAGCGTGTTTCGTTCTCTGTTCGTTCAAAATAAAAAACGGGGCGGGCAAAAATCGGCTGAACCCTTATTTCGTCTTCGTCATACAGGTTTGCATATTTCATGTCCTTGTTTAGCAGCCTCACCGGGCAGAGCATTAGTATTGAAGCCACTTTGAACATGCACTGCTCAATAAACGGGGCAATATTTTTTCTGAAATCGGCAGGTTCCAAAGTCAAATAAAACTCTTTGACGTTTGTTGCCCTTGAAAATTTTTTCGCCAGCCTTTCGTCGCTGTATTTTTCTATTATTTCAACGAGTTCTTTTTCGTAGGGTTTAAATTCATAATCGGGTTCGGTTTTAAAATCCCGTGGTTTTACATGACGCAGAACTTTGTAAAACTGATCTTCTTTTTGAATAAGATACGGTATAAAAATGTTGCCCAACGACCGGTGTTCGGTCAGCGCTATAATAAATTCGGTTTCTTCCATTGAGGTTGTACGCTGTTAATCAAAAGTTTTTACAAATGAGTTGTAACCAAAAAATCCGTTGCAAAAGAACCTCAAATATACAAAGGTTTACTGAGGGAGCAAGAAAGGATAAAAAGTTGTTGCCGCGCTCAATTTGCCGAAATTGAAAGCAAATTCATTTTAACAGCGATGACAATCAAAATTACAGCAACAACCCTTCAACCTTCTTTTTTTACTGTTCAGGATAAACAATAATTACATTGTTTTTTTTGTACATACTGATGCTGTTGTTCATGAAATGCTCGAAACTGCGGCTGTGCGAAATGGCTTTTTTCCGGGAGTGCACAAAAACAAGCAATTCCGAAGATGTATGTTTTATTGCGTCTTCGGTTAAATGTTTTAATGCATTTTTGCGCAGGCTGA
>DAOPKR010000002.1:26429-39318 GCA_035391305.1 Draconibacterium sp. | reverse complement strand
GTATGTTTTATTGCGTCTTCGGTTAAATGTTTTAATGCATTTTTGCGCAGGCTGAAATATTTGGAAGTATTGTTTTTTAATGTGAAGTTTTTGATTGATTCGTTTGTTATTTCCGAATCACAGTTCACTTTTATTTTTAGCTGCAGTTTTTCGGCAAGGGTTGTCATTGTTTGCAGCCACAGCGAAAATCCACGTTCATACTGTGCGTTTTCGGGGCAAAAAAGCAAAACGTTCTGCACTTCGCGGAAAGAAGTTGGGGTTTTTAACACAAGCAACATGCGCTCGGTTTTTTCAAGTAAATTGTCGAGTACATTCCCAAATAAAATATGAAACGGAATTGAATGATTGTTCCAGCCCAGGATAATTGCTGTGGCAACTACTTCTTCTGCCGCGCGCACAATGCCGTTTGTTACATTGTTGTCGATTCGTGAAATAGTTTCAAAAGTAACTTCGGTTTGAATAGATTCGGTAACTTTTTGAATTGCCGACTGGTTTTCATCAATTTGGTCGCGAACCTGGTTATTGTTTGTAAAAACTGTAAGCGGGTAAATTGGGATATTTTCGTTTGTGTCTTTAATAAGTACTGCAAATTCAAGCAGGTGTTCCATATTGGCAGGATTGGCAACCGGTACAAGAAATTTTTGTTTCACCCCCGAATTTCTTGTGATTGTTTCATTTTCTTTTAAAAGGATTTTTTTACCGGAATATTGGGTAATATAAGAACTTGCAATGCAGGTAATAAGGATTAAAATAACGGTACTGTTTAAAACTGACTCGTTTACAATTCCCGAATTGTAACCTATTAAAATAATTGCAATTGCTGATGCGGCGCGCGAAACGCTTAACCCGAAAATTAAATTACCCTCGTGAACCGAAAGACGGAAAACCAGTTTTGAAATGTAAGCTGCGATGAATTTACTTAAAACCGCAGTAGCAATCAAAACAAGCGCCAAACCTATTTCTCCGGGGTGTTCAAGATAAACCTTAAAATTGGCAAGCATTCCGATGGAAATCAAAAAGAAAGGGATAAACAGATTGTTGCCTATAAATTCAATTCGTTTATAAAGCGGCGAACTGTTTATAATTTGCCTGTTGAGAACAAGTCCACTAAAAAATGCGCCGAGAATGGGTTCAATTTGTAAAAGATATGCAATCATTGATGATACAAAAAGCATGACCAAAACAAAAATATACTGCACACCCAAATCGCCTTCATATTTACTCAGAAACACACGTGAAATACGGGGAATAACCATCAGAACAATAAAGAAAAAAAGCATAAATTCCATAGCCAGTATCAAAAGGCTTGACATTTCAAAACCTGCCTCAGCAAAATTTGTAATCAATTCCATTGAAACCAGCGCAAGTATGTCGGCAATAATTGTAGCTCCAACAATTATGGTAACTATTGATTTGTTCACAATGCCCAATCTGCCAAGCAACGGATAGGAGATGAGCGTGTGCGACGAAAGCATTGCGCCAATCAGCCACGATGCGTGAACACTTAAACCCAGGAATGTAAAACAGATAAAATAACCAAGCAGGAAAGGCACTGCAAATGCAGCCAACCCGATAAATATACTTTTTGACTTGTTTTCGATGAAATCAATAAGGTCGATTTCGAGGCCGGCCAGAAACATAAGGTAAAGCAGCCCGATTGTGCCAAGAAGGCTGAATTCCAAATCTGACGGTACAAGGTTAAAACCGTGTTGCCCGATTAATGCACCACTTAAAAGCAAACCAACAATTGACGGAATTCTGATGCGTTCGAAAAAAACCGGGCCTATTAAAAGGATTAAAAGTACAAGTGCAACAATTATTACGGGTTCTTTAAAAGGCAGGGTAATATTGAGAATATCGGAAAAGATCATATTTATGATTGTAATTTATATTCAAAATTAACAATGAAAAAACCAAATCAAAGTTTCGGAATGGTTTAGTATTACTGATTTTTTACTCCGAATGTTGGGTTTTGCTGCGGAAACACAATTATTTTATTGTTCTGATGAAAATGTTTTTCAAGTTTTGACGGAATGTGATCGAGATATTTTTGGTATGAAACAGCATCCTTTCGCGCTGAAATTAAAACCAGTAAATCGTCGTTTTTTACGTCATTTATTAAGAGTTGGAAATTTTCCCATTCAGAATAATCATTAAAACTTATATTCCCGTTCCAGCGTAGTTTTTTGATTTTCATCAAAACTGAGTCGTAGGTTTTTTCAGTTCCAAAAACAACGATTGGAATTGTCAGTTCGGTTGCCAGCTTTAATATTTTTTTGAGCCAGGTTTCAAAACCAAACTCTTTTTCAGCTAAAGGTGGGGCAAGAACTATTATCCGTTTTTGCGATACAAGTGGTTTTTCCTGATGACAGATAAACAGGTTTTTGTCGATATTATTTACTATTGAATAAATTCTTTCGCCTATCAGTTTCTCCAGAATCCCCGGTTTTTTTGGCCAGCCGAGAACTATAATATCGGTCATTATTTCTTTTGAAATCCTTTCGATACCTGCTGTTGCGTTGATTGCTATTGTAACATTCGTGTTTATTTTTATTTCGGCGGCAGCACCTTGATTTTTATAAGCCTCTAATTTCTTTCGGGTTGAAATGATATTTTTTTCCGATTCGGCATCATTTGGCACAACCGATAATATGGTGATTGGATTTTCAGATTTTTTGTCTTTTATAAGCAAAGTAAAATCGAGCAGTTTGTCAAAGTTCATCAAATTGGCAATCGGGAGCAAAATGTGTTCGCTTGTAACCAATTCCTTTCCCGGTTTTGAAATTGAGTCGTCATCACCTGAAATTTGAATTTTCTTTGCTGCTTTTTCTGTTGCGAAAGACGCTACTACGCAGGTTATCAGAATTAAAATAATTGTACCGTTTAATACATTATCGTCGAGTATGCCGGCATTGTAACCAACTAAAATAACTGCCAGTGTTGCTGCGGCATGAGAACTGCTCAGGCCGAAAATCAACTGCCGCTGTGCAGCCGAATATTTGAAAACAAACTGTATTAAATAAGCTGCAACCCATTTCCCGATTATTGCCGAAACTGTTAAAACAACAGCAATAATAATTGCTGCCCAGCCGCTAAAAATCACCGAAATATCAACAAGCATTCCAACGGAGATCAGAAAAAACGGGATGAACAGCGAATTCCCAATAAATTCAATCCGGTTCATTAAAGCTGAAGAATGCGGGATTGACTGGTTGAGTGCGAGCCCGGCAACAAAAGCCCCAATGATGGGTTCAAGTCCTGAAAACTCAGCCAGAAAAGCGGCAAAAAAAACGATGAACAATACAAAAATGTAGTGCGCATGTTTTTCAGCTTCAAGTTTTTGAAAAAACCAGCGGGTAATCCGCGGTATCAAAAAAAACATGATTGCAGAAAAAACCAAAATGGAAATTCCCAGTCTAATCCAGAATTGCTGATCAAGATTTCCCTGGCTGTTTCCCATTATTATTGCAAGAATTATAAGTACCGCAGTATCTGTAAGTATTGTCCCGCCAACGGTTATCGCAACTGCTTCATTTTTTGAAACACCCAGGCGGCTGACAATCGGATAGGCAACAAGTGTGTGCGTTGCAAACATGCTCGCTATCAGAAAACTGGCGTTAAAATCATATCCCAGCAAATACCTGCAAACCGGGTACCCAATTGCAAGCGGCAGTATGAAAGTAAAAAAACCGAAGAGCATACTTTTATTCCGATTGCTTTTAAACTCATTCATGTCGAGTTCGAGGCCCGCGATAAACATAATGTACAACAACCCGATGGTTGAAAACAAATCAACTGCGCTGTTTTTTTCAAGTAAATTCAATCCAAACGGACCAATTATTACACCCGAAATTATAAGTCCGATGATTCCGGGTATTTTAAGCTTTTGCAGCAGGATTGGTGCTAAAAGAATGATAAACAGGATTAATGCAAAAACCAGTACCGGATTTGTAAGCGGAAGATGAAATTCATGCATGATATGTTCCAAAAATTCATTCATAACAAAACTTTTGTGTTTGAATTTTTTGTTTTAGCCACTTTTTTGTTACAGGTAAAACCCCTTTGGGTAAATATAAAAACAATGGATTAATCTGCAAGCGGTGGGTTAATTTGCTAACCTAAATTTATGTTTTTACCTTTTTTTATTTCTCACATAAATCAGTTTGAATTTACCTTTTAAACTGTCGCGTTGGTCTATTTCGTATTTGCCAATCGAGTTGATTAGCGGTGTAAGTTTTTCAAAACCATAGTTTCTTGAATCGAAATTGGGCTGTTTTTTTTGCAATAAACTTCCGACATCGCCCAAAAATGCCCATCCATCGTCGTCAGCCAAATCTGAAATGGTTGAAGAAATAAGCCGTATGACTTTTGGCGTAATTTTATCCAATTCAACTTTTTTCTCCGATTTATCGGGAACCAAAGTGTTTTCGTTTTCTTTCGACTGTTTTTTTAGAATTTCAATATAAATGAATTTATCGCAGGCAACAATAAACGGTTCCGGCGTTTTCTTTTCGCCAATACCGTAAACTTTCATTCCGGCTTCGCGCAGCCGGGTTGCCAGGCGTGTAAAGTCACTGTCGCTCGACACAATGCAAAAACCGTTTACTTTTTCACCATATAAAATGTCCATCGCGTCAATAATCATTGCCGAATCGGTGGCATTTTTACCGGTAGTGTAACCGTATTGCTGAATGGGTGTAATTGCGTTTTCAAGCAGAAGGTTTTTCCATTTCGAAAGAATGGGTTTTGTCCAGTCGCCATAAATGCGTTTGATGGTTGGGTTGCCATATTTGGCAATTTCTTCCATCATTTCTTTTACATAAGCTGATGGGATATTATCTCCGTCAATGAGTACGGCAAGTTTTATTTCGGATTCCATAATTCTGTTTTTTCTAAAAAATAAAGGTAGTATGATAAATGCAGTTGACAAAGGAAATGGTAAACTATAAAGTTTTATGGCGTTTTGCTGTTCATTGTCATATTTAATTAAATTCTGTTATTTACCTTTTTGTTTTTGGCAAAGGCTATTTATTTTTCATACATTTTTAAACTGAAATTTTGTCACAGCTATAATTGACTGAAACTCAAAATCGTTATTTTGTATTAACATATTTTAACTGACAATCAGACTTTTAACTCTTACTTTTTGTCACTTTTTATCCTCTGGTATTTTTTTTGAAATAAAATTTACAGTGATAATAAGTTCACAAAATTGTTAAACCATTTAAAGTTTAAGGAGGAAAAAAACCATGTTAGCAAAAAGAAACGAAAACTATCTTCCATCATTCTTCGACAGGTTTTGGAACAATGAATTGATGGATTGGGGACACTCGAATTTTTCGAGCACAAACACTTCATTACCGGCAGTGAACGTAAAGGAAACCGATGATGATTTCGTAATTGAACTTGCCGCCCCGGGTATGGACAAAAATGATTTCAAAATCAATTTCAAAAACAATGTTCTTACCATTTCTTCTGAAAAAGAAAGCGAGAAAGAAGAAAAGAAAGAAAATTATACCCGTAAAGAGTTCAGTTATCAGTCATTCCAGCGTTCATTTACTGTAGCTGAAAATGCAGTTGTAGGTGATAAAATTGAAGCAAAATATAACAACGGAATTTTACACATCACGCTGCCAAAACGCGAAGAAGTGAAACCACAACCCGAAAGGGAAATTAAAATTCTATAATTTGAATTGATTGTCGTTACCCGGCTCATTGTCGGGTAACGACTTTTTTATTTAATATGTACATTCACTTATTTTGTTAACATCAAATTCAGCTTAATATTATTTAACAGTATTGTAGTTCTATATTCTTTTCAAACCCTTAAATTCGCACCTTCGAAAAAAAATAATTAATGATTTAATATATGAATCAAGCAGTTGATATTAAGGAATTAAACGAAAGAATCCAAAGAGAGAGTTCGTTTGTTGACATGGTAACTTTGGAAATGAATAAAGTTATAATCGGGCAAAAACATTTGGTTGAAAGCCTGTTAATCGGCTTACTTTCCAATGGTCATATTTTGCTCGAAGGTGTGCCCGGGCTGGCAAAAACACTGGCCATAAAATCGTTGGCGCAAACAATAAGTGCGAAATTTGCCCGCATTCAGTTTACACCCGATTTGTTGCCTGCCGACTTAATCGGAACGATGATTTACAGCCAGAAACGCGAAGAATTTACAATTAAAAAAGGGCCTATTTTTGCCAACTTTATTTTGGCCGATGAGATAAACCGTGCTCCCGCAAAAGTACAATCTGCTCTTTTGGAGGCAATGCAGGAACGTCAGATTACCATTGGCGACAACACTTTTAAGCTCGACGAACCTTTCCTTGTGATGGCAACACAAAACCCCATTGAACAGGAAGGAACCTACCCGCTGCCTGAAGCACAGGTTGACCGTTTTATGCTGAAAGTGGTTATTAACTATCCGAAAAGAGATGAAGAACGCCAGATTATAAATCAGAATTTGTTGAAACAGTTTCCTGAAACGAATACAATTCTGAAAACCGACGATATTATCAAAGCACGAGACGTTGTAAAAGATGTTTACATGGACGAAAAAATTCAGAAATACATTGTTGACATTGTTTTTGCTACCCGTGAACCCGAAGAATTTAAATTGGGAAAATACAAAGATATGATTTCATACGGTGCTTCGCCAAGAGCCGGAATCAGTCTGGCACAGGCTTCAAAAGCATTTGCGTTTATCAAACGCCGGGGTTATGTAATTCCTGAAGATGTTCGTGCAGTTTGTGCTGATGTACTTCGTCACCGTATCGGTTTGAGCTACGAAGCTGAGGCAAACAATATTACTTCAGAAGAAATTATTACTGATATTTTAAACACGGTTGAAGTACCGTAGGAAGTTGCAAGATGCAGGTTTCAGGTTACAAGTTGCAGGATTCAAGTCTTTGAACTCTGAACTCTGAACTCAAAACTCTTATCATGGAAACAACTGAATTACTAAAAAAAGTACGGAAGATTGAGATAAAAACACGTGGTTTGTCGCGGAATATTTTTGCCGGCGAATATCACAGTGCTTTTAAGGGCAGGGGAATGGCTTTTTCTGAAGTTCGGGAATACCAGTTTGGTGATGATATTCGCAATATCGACTGGAATGTTACCGCCCGTTATGGTCACCCGTTTGTAAAGATTTACGAAGAGGAACGCGAACTTACGGTAATGTTGCTTATTGATGTGAGTGGCTCGCGTGAATTCGGGACTTTTGAAAAACTGAAAAAGAATATCATTACCGAAATATCAGCAATTTTGGCCTTTTCAGCCATGCAAAACAACGATAAAATCGGGGTGATTTTCTTCTCAAATACAATCGAAAAATTCATTCCGCCCAAAAAAGGGAAAAGTCATATTTTGAGAATTATTCGTGAATTGATAGAATTTCAGCCCAAAGAAAGAGGGACAAATATTTCAGGAACGCTTCGATATTTAACAAATGCAATTAAAAAAAGGTGTACTGCTTTTGTGATTTCCGATTTTATGGACGAGCACAAAGACCTTGAAATGGCGCTTTCTATTGCCAACAACAAACACGATGTGGTTGCCCTGAAGATTTACGACGAACGCGAGAAAGAACTTCCGCCAATTGGACTGATAAAACTGAAAGATGCCGAAACTGGACAATACATTGTTGTTGACAGCAGTTCTCAGAAAACCCGGAAATTATACAGCGACTGGTGGGTGAAACATATTGAAAAGCTGGATTTGATGTTTAAAAAGAGCGGCGTCGATTACACTTCGGTAAACACAAACGAAGATTATGTGCGATCGTTGATGAACCTGTTCAAAAAAAGGGCTTTAAAACAATAAAGGAATGAAGTTCAGAATAAAAATAATTATCTCATTTTTAATCGTTTTGTTAAATGTTGCGGTAACTCAGGCGCAGCAAATCAGAGCAACTGCACATTTAGATTCGACAAATATTTTAATTGGCGACCAAATTAAATTGTTCCTCGAAATCGATTATCCAAAAAATGTAACCATTGATTTTCCACAGCAGCTTTCAGTTGACAGTTTAATTGAAGTATTGGGAAAATCGAAAATCGATACGGTTCAAATTGAAAACAGTGAACTTGAAAAGCAAATCAGGTCATATACAATTACAAGTTTCGATAGCGGAAGTTATCGTATTTCGCCACAGTGGTTTAAGGTTAATGTAAACGGAACAGTTGATTCAGTTCCTACAAACGGTGTTTCGCTCCATGTTTATTCGATGGAAATTGACACAACCCGAGGACTGACTGACATAAAAATGCCATACAGCGCACCGCTGACTTTAAAAGAAGTTACACCTTATATTCTTGGTGTTTTATTGCTTGGTGCAATTATTTTTCTACTGCTTTATTCAATAAAACGAAGGAAAAAGAACAAACCATTTTTTGCTTTGCCGGTAAAACCCAAAGAACCGCCACATGTTATTGCCCTTCGTGAGCTCGACAGAATAAAATCGGAAAAAATCTGGCAGAAAGATAAAACAAAACAATATTACAGCGAGGTTACCGATGTGTTGAGAACTTATATCGAAGACCGCTTTGAAATACGCGCAATGGAGCAAACTACCGATGAAATACTTGACAGTTTCAGATATCAGAAAGGATTGGTAAGCGATAAAAATTACCAGAATTTAAGCCAGATTCTTTCGGTTGCCGATTTGGTGAAATTTGCCAAATATAAAACCCTGCCCGACGATGATAATCTGACTTTGGTGAATTCCTACTTTTTTGTAAACGAAACAAAAAAGGAGGAACCCAAAAAAACTGAAAGTGCTGAGAAAAGTGACGAAAACATTTCAGAAGAAAACTCAAAATAGAAAAGGATGTTTGAAGGATTGACATTTAAAAACCCGGAACTATTCTACCTGCTGCTGGCAATTTTGCCTTTGGTTGCCTGGTATATTTTGAGGCAGAAACGTAATACCGCGAGCATCCAGGTTTCTTCAACAGCTTCGGTATTCAAAGCACCAAAAACGATGAGGCATGTTTTGAGGCACTCAGTTTTTGTGTCCCAAATAATCGCCCTTTCTTTCTTTGTTGTTGTGCTTGCCCGTCCGCAATCGTCAAGCAATTGGGAAAACGTAACCACCGAAGGGATAGACATTATAATCGCACTTGATATTTCGAGTAGTATGTTGGCACGCGATTTTCAGCCCGACCGCCTGGAAGCCGCGAAAAATGTGGCAATGGAGTTTATCTCGGGCCGCCAGTACGACAGGATGGGACTTGTAGTTTTTGCAGGCGAAGCTTTTACACAGTGCCCGTTAACTACCGACAGGGCTGTTTTGCTGAATTTATTTAAGGACATAAAAAGTGGTTTAATTGAAGACGGAACAGCAATAGGAAATGGTTTGGCAACCGGTGTTAGCCGTTTAAAAGACAGTGAAGCAGTTAGCCGTGTTGTAATTCTACTTACGGATGGTGAAAACAACCGGGGTGAGGTTGCGCCAATGACAGCTGCCGAAATAGCCAAAACCTTCGGTATCAGGGTTTACACTGTTGGTGTTGGAAGTATTGGAACAGCGCCATATCCGGTTCAAACTCCTTTTGGAATTGAACTTCGCGACATGGAGGTAAAAATTGATGAAGGGTTGTTGACCGAAATGGCCAATATTACTGGTGGAAAGTATTTCAGGGCTACAAGCAATAAAAAACTGGAAGAGATTTACAAAGAAATCGATGCACTTGAAAAATCAAAAATCGATGTAAAACAATACAGCCGGAAATCGGAAGAATTTTTACCATTTGCGATTTTGGGTGTGTTGTTTTTAATTGCAGGGATAGTTTTGCGGACAACTATTTTTAGGAATATCCCATAATTATGGAAAGTATGGAAATGCTCAGATTTGGAAATAGCGAATTTTTGTGGGGGCTGCTAATCATTCCCATTCTTACACTATTTTATATATGGTCGCGGATTGCACGTAAAAAAGCTTTGCGTCGCTTTGGAAACGAAGAAATATTAAAATTTCTGATGCCATTCGCCTCTAAAAGCAGGCCGATGTTTAAGTTTTTTACCTTAATGCTTGCTCTTGCGTTTGTTATTGTTGGTATTGCGAGACCTCAATACGGTTCGAAATTAAAAAAGGTGAAACGCGAAGGAATTGAACTTGTTATCGCCCTCGACGTTTCGAATAGTATGATGGCTGAAGATATTCAGCCCAACCGGCTGGAACGGGCAAAAATGGCAATTTCGCGGCTTGTTGATAAATTAAAGGATGACAAAATCGGTTTGATTGTTTTTGCCGATGATGCTTACACACAGTTGCCAATTACTACTGATTATAATTCAGCAAAACTGTTTTTAAATGCCGTAAATACGCAAATTGTCCCAAAGCAGGGAACCGCAATTGGTGCGGCAATCGGACTTGCAATGCGTTCTTTTACTCCTGATAGCAAGGCAAACAAAGCAATAATAGTGATTACCGATGGCGAAAACCATGAAGATGATGCAGTTTCGGTAGCAAAAAGTGCGGTTGAAAACGGAATGGTTGTTCACACCATTGGAATGGGTTTGCCTCAGGGGTCTCCAATTCCTGTGTTACGTAACGGAGCAAAGGAATATTTAAAGGATAATTCAGGAAATGTTGTAATCACAAAACTTGATGAAACAAAGCTGGAACAGATTGCTGCCGCAGGAAACGGAGTTTATGTGCGCGCCAATAATGCCCAGGTTGGTTTGAATACACTTTTCGATGAAATAAATAAATTGGATAAAACTGAGTTGGAATCACTGGTGTATTCGGATTATGAAGACCAGTTTCAATACTTTTTTGCAATTGCGATGATTTTAATTTTACTCGAATTTTTTATTCTGGAAAGAAAAAACAGGTATTTGAAAAACATTAAACTGTTTTCGGTTAAAGAAGTAAAGGAATGAAACAACTTGTATTAATATTATTTTTAGCCACAGTTTCCATAGTAGGTTACGCACAAAACGAACGGAAACATGTGAGGAGCGGAAATAAACTCTTTTTTGACGCGGTGAAGGACACTACAAAAATAGATTCGGCAAAATTTGTTGAAGCTGAAACTGAATACAGAAAGGCGTTAAATAAAAAACCCAACGATTCGCAGTGGAATTTCAACCTTGCCGATGCTATTTACAAACAAAAACGGTTTGATGAAGCAGCCGGAAAATTTGGCGATTTGGCCGAGAAAATGACAACTCCCGAAGAAAAAGCCCGGGCACTTCATAATATGGGCAACAGCGAGTTGATGAACGGTAAAATTGACGAAAGCATTGAATCATACAAAAAAGCGCTTCGTCAAAATCCTACTGATTTGGATACAAAATATAACCTGGCGTATGCACAGCTTTTGAAAAAGAAACAGGAAGAACAACAAAAACAACAGGATCAAAACAAAGATCAGAATAAGGATCAGGACAAGCAGGATCAAAATAAGGACCAGAACAAAGACAATCAGGATCAGAATAAAGATCAGCAGGATAAACAAAATCAGGATCAAAACAAAGATCAGCAAAATCAGGATCAGCAGCAGCAACAACAACAGCAAAACAAAATTTCGAAAGAAAATGCCGAGCAGTTGCTCCAGGTTTTACAGAATGATGAGAAGAAAATTCAGGATAAAGTAAAAAAGCAGCAGGCAGCAGCTGCAAAAAGAACAAAAGCAGAGAAAGAATGGTAGGGGTAGTAGTTCAGAGTTTAAAGTTCAGAGTTTAAAGTTGAATGTGATTTACCAATGACTGATGACATAATTTAAAATATAAAACATTCATGCAGTTTTGCATTCATGCATTAACAATTAAGATATTTTTGTAGTAAAAGGAAAATGATACGAACATTCACAACATATTTAATTCTCTTTTTTACAGTTGTATCTGCCAACGCAGTGCAAACCCGGTTTACAATGGAAGCTCCCGGTGCAGTTGAGGTTGGGCAGCAATTCAGGCTGAGTTTTACTTTAAACGAACAGGGAAGTAATTTAAAGTTGCCACCCGGCATCGAAAATAATTTCGATATTTTAATGGGGCCGAGCACAAGCCAGTCGTTCAGTTCGTCAAACATAAACGGAAAAATAACCCAGGAAACTACTTTCGGTTATACTTATATTTTAAGGGCCAAGCAGGAAGGGACTTTCGAATTGCGGCCGGCATCAATTGAAGTTGGTGGAAAAATTTTCGAATCGAATTCGATTAAAATACAGGTTGTAAAGGCTCAGTCGAAACCTGCGCAACCACAGGCAGGTGCCGGAGGGTCGGGTGGAAATAACGCTGCTGAACAGCAACAGGGCAAACCACAAAATGTAGAACTGGGAAGCGATAATCTTTTTGTTCGGGTTGAAATGAGTAAACAAAATGTTTTTAAAGGTGAACAAATTGTTGCAACTGTCAAATTATACGTAAACCCTAATATTCCGATAGCTGGTTTTGACCAGGTAAACCTGCCTACTTACGAAGGATTTTATACGCAGGATGTTGAAATTCCGCAGCAGGTTAATTTCACACGCGAAGTTTACGATAATAAGATTTATCAGGTTGGGGTTTTAAAGAAAACGATACTTTTTCCGCAGCAAAACGGCAAGTTGACTGTTGCTCCTTTTGATATGTCGCTTTTGGTGCAGCAGCAGGTGAAACAACGCAGTTTCTTTGATGATTTTTTTAATAGTTTCAGAACTGTTAAAGCAACCATTTCAAGTAAACCGGTAACTGTTAATGTAAGAGATATTCCAAACCCACCTGCCAGTTTTATGGGAGGAGTGGGTAATTTTAATATCACTTCCGATATCAGCGCGCAGGACGTTACAACAAATGATGCTGTTACTTTAAAACTAACAATAAGTGGTTCGGGAAATATCAGGTTGGTTAATACACCAAAACTTGATTTGCCTTCTGATTTTGAAGTTTACGACCC
>DAOPKR010000002.1:10369-26329 GCA_035391305.1 Draconibacterium sp. | reverse complement strand
GGTTGGTTAATACACCAAAACTTGATTTGCCTTCTGATTTTGAAGTTTACGACCCGAAAGTAACCGATAATGTGTCAGTAACAAGCAGTGGCGTTTCGGGCACAAAAACCATTGAGTATCTTTTCCAGCCACGCTTTGAAGGTGATTATGCTGTTCCTGCTATTCAATTTACTTATTTTAATCCTGCAAACGGTACTTACGAAACCAAATCTACACCCGAGTATCAGCTTCGTGTTAAAAAAGGTTCAGGCGATCAAACTGCAAAAGTTACCGGTTCATTGCGTAAAGAGGATGTTCAGTTACTTGGACAGGATATTCGGTATATTCAGCAAGGTGATCCGGAGTTGGAACCCATAGGATACACATTCTTTGGAACTCCTTTGTTTTATCTGCTTTATGCGGGAAGTACATTCGCATTTTTACTGTTATTTTTTATCTATCGGAAAAAAGCCCGGGAAAATGCCAACATTGCTTTAATGCGAAATAAGAAAGCCAACAAAGTAGCTCGAAAACGTTTAAAAGCTGCAGCAACTTTTCTGAAACAAAACAATAATGAAGCTTTCCACGAATCGATATTAAAGGCTTTTGAAGGATATTTAAGCGATAAACTTGGTATTCCGGTTGCCGATTTAAACAGGGAATCGGCGGTCGCAGGGTTGCAAAAAAGAAATGTTGAACAAGCAGTAATCGACGATTTTGTTTCGGTTGTTGAACAGTGCGAATTTGCAAGGTATGCGCCCGCAAGTGGTTCTGAGGCAAGAAATGAATTATACAGTAAGGCGGAAACCACAATGGGTTTAATGGAAAAACAGATTAAAAGGTAAAGCAATGAAACAATATATTTTAATAATTTTATTTGCTATTCCGGGATTTATTTTTGCCCAGGACAACAGTACCCAACTTTGGGAAAAAGGCAATGCTTTTTATACAACCGGCGATTTTCAGCAGGCAATTTCGAATTATGAACAAATTCTAGCCGCAGGACAGGAATCGGCTAAATTGTATTTCAACCTTGGCAATGCGTATTACAAAGCCGGTAATATAAATAAGGCGATTTTAAATTTCGAACGGGCGAAAGTGCTGGATCCCAACAATGAAAATATCGATTTCAATATAAAAATGGCCAACCAGTTTGTGGTAACCAGTATCGAACCTTTACCACTGCCGTTTTTCCTGCGTTGGCGGACTTCGGTAATCAATATGTATTCATCCGATTCATGGTCATATATCAGTTTAGTTTCGTTTATCATTTTTCTGATTCTGATTGGCCTGTTTATTTTTAGCCGGATTGTGATGGTCCGCCGGATTTCATTCCTGACCGGACTTTTCATATTGGTTTTTTCAGGATTCGCATTTTCGTTTGCAGCAAAACAAAAAAAGAAAATTGTTGAACGCAACAGTGCCATCGTTTTTTGTCCACGGGTTACCGTAAAAAGCGCGCCTGCACAAACCGGAACTGATCTTTTCCTGATTTACGAAGGTTTAAAAGTTCAGATTACCGACAGTGTCGATACCTGGAAAGAAATAAAGCTTGCTGATGGAAACCAAGGCTGGCTGCAGGATTCATGTATTGTGAAGATATAGAATTACCACTTCCTTGACCCGACAATGTCTTGTGGCCTGTCAACCTCATGAAAACTTTTTATCCCTTTGTGATTCAAAAACTTTTTCATACTTTTGCGGCCAGTTAATTTTAAGCTGTTGTTATTTAGCGCGATGCTGCAGCTTAAACATTGTATAACAAATTAATAGTTCTTTTAAAATGTATTTAACAACAGAAAAAAAAGCAGAGCTTTTTGCCCAACATGGCAAAAGCGCAACCGACACTGGTAGTGCCGAAGGTCAGATTGCATTGTTCACTTACAGGATTAACCACCTGACAGAACACCTGAAACAAAACAAAAAAGACCACAGCACCCGCCATTCGTTAATTAAACTTGTAGGAAAACGCCGTGGTTTACTCGATTATCTCATTAAAAAAGATATTGAGCGTTATCGGACTATTATTAAAGAATTGAACTTACGTAAGTAAAATATCTGAAAGGCAATGCATTGTATTGCCTTTCTTTTTTGTAAATTGCAAAGCCTCACCACCCATTGTAATTATTTAAAATTTATTGATTTATTAGAAAAATTATGGTAAACGCAACAATTAAAACGATTGAACTTGCTGATGGAAGGACCATTACCATTGAAACCGGGAAACTGGCAAAACAAGCCGACGGAGCGGTTGTAGTAAGAATGGGTGAAACCATGTTGCTTGCAACAGTAGTTTCAGCAAAAGAAGCTCAAGACAATGTGGATTTCATGCCACTCGCGGTTGATTACCGCGAAAAATTTTCAGCCGCGGGACGCTTCCCCGGTGGATTTCTAAAAAGAGAATCTCGTCCTTCGGACGAAGAGATTCTGATTGCCAGGCTCGTTGACCGTGCCCTGCGCCCACTATTCCCCGAAGATTATCATGCTGAAACGGCAATGATGATTTCACTGATTTCTGCCAACCAGGAAGAAATGCCCGATGCATTGGCAGGTTTAGCTGCTTCGGCTGCAATCGCTGTTTCCGACGTGCCTTTTGAAACTCCAATTTCTGAAGTACGCGTGGCACGTATCAACGGCGAATTTGTTATCAATCCAAATCGTTCTGAACTGGCAAAGGCTGATATGGAAATCATGGTTGGCGCCTCGTTCGATAATATTATGATGGTTGAGGGCGAAATGGATGAAGTATCGGAAGACGTGATGCTTGCTGCAATTAAATTTGCCCACGACGAAATTAAAAAACACTGTAAAGCACAGGAAGAACTTGCTGCTGCTTTGGGTGTGGTGAAACGTGAATATTGTCATGAAGTTAATGACGAGGATTTACGTGCAAAAGTTAAGACAGATCTTTACGATAAATGTTATGCCGTTACCGAACAGCAAATAACAAACAAACTGGAAAGACTTGCAGCATTTCAAAACGTGCGCGATGAATATATTGAAGAATATAAAGCCGCAAATGCTGAAAATGCTGAGATCAATCTGGATTTGCATGTTTCACTCATCAAAAAATATTATCACGAAGTAGAAAAAGAGGCAATGCGACGTATGATTCTGGATAAAGGAATCCGTTTGGATGGCCGCACAACAAGTCAGATTCGCCCAATCTGGGGAGAAATTGATTATTTGCCGGGTTCGCATGGTTCATCAATTTTTACACGTGGTGAAACTCAGTCGTTGACTTCTGTAACGCTGGGTACAAAAATGGATGTCAAAAAAATTGATGCAGTTACTTTCCAGGGAACTGAAAAATTCCTGCTTCATTACAACTTTCCTCCATTTAGTGTTGGCGATCCAAAAACTCCCCGCGGAACGGGCCGTCGCGAAATTGGTCACGGTAACCTTGCTCACCGTGCACTCAAAAAAATGATACCTGATGATTTCCCATATATTTTACGTGTAGTTTCTGATATCCTTGAATCAAACGGTTCGTCATCAATGGCAACAGTTTGTGCCGGAACAATGGGAATGCTGGATGCTGGTGTAAAAATGAAAAAGCCGGTTTCGGGTATCGCAATGGGTTTAATTACCGACAAAGGCTCTGATAAATTTGCAGTTCTTTCCGATATTTTAGGCGATGAAGATCACCTTGGCGACATGGACTTTAAAGTTACCGGAACTGCAGATGGTATTACCGCAACTCAAATGGATATTAAAGTTGACGGTCTTTCGTATGAAGTTCTGGCTCAGGCGCTGCAACAAGCAAAAGAAGGCCGTTTGCACATTTTGGGCGAAATGATGAAGGTAATTTCTGAACCACGTGCTGATTACAAACCAAATGTACCACGCATTGAAACCGTTCAGATACCAAAAGACATGATTGGCGCGGTAATCGGACCGGGAGGAAAAGTTATTCAGGCTATTCAGGAAGAAACAAAAACAGTTATCGTTATCGAAGAAAGAGACGATGCCGGATTTGTTGAAATTTCGGGTGCCGGACTTGAGCCAATTGAAGCCGCAAAAGCAAGAATTAAAGCAATTGTTGCAATTCCTGAGGTTGGCGAAGTTTACACAGGTAAAGTAAAATCGGTTGTGTCATTTGGTGCGTTTATCGAAATTCTGCCCGGAAAAGAAGCTCTTCTTCATGTTTCTGAAATGGATTGGGGACGGGTTGAAAACGCCGAAGATTTCACAAAAGAAGGTGATATGATGGAAGTGAAATTAATTGGCGTAGATCAAAAAACCGGTAAACTGAAACTTTCGCGCAAAGTACTGACACCAAAACCAGAAGGTTATGTTGAGCGTCCGCCAAGAGAAGATCGTGGTCCACGCCGTGATGACAGAGGTAGCGACAGAGGAGGTGAACGTCGTGATTTCAGAGGTGGCGACCGCCGCGATAACCGTCGTGACGACAGGGGAGGTGACCGTAGAGACAATAATTTCCGCCCACGCCGCGACAACGATTAATCGTTTAGTATTAAGTAAAATGTATTAAGTACTGAGAGAAGGAATTTTCCCGATACAATACAAAATATAAGAAACCGTTCAAAACCCGAACGGTTTTTTTATGCCTTTCATCTTTATTTCTACTTTTGAAAAATTAATTGATATATGTAAAATGGAAAACTGGGCAGAAGCAATCAATTCAAAAATTGATATCAGTCTTGAAAAATCAAGGGAAAAAGATATTCGCTTTTTTCGGATTGATGAATTTAAACGCAACACTGCACGGGTTGACGAATATTCTAAATCGTGTCCGTTTTGTCTTAATCAGAAAATAGATATTGCCGAAGCAGTAGAAAATATTCACGAAGCAGTGGAAATTCCCGGAAAAAGGCGGAGAGATTTCGACAGGTTGATAAGTCGGTTAGCCCGGCACATGCAAAAGGAACACGGATTTTACGCTCCTTTTTATTTTTCATATTTGTATGCTTTTGTTGGAATTCTGGCGGGTTTAATAATTGGTTATATTTTTTATAAAATGTTTCCTGTTTACGGCGAAGTTTTACTTTTAGCATCAATAATGGTGGGAATTATTGCCGCATATTTGTCGGGTAGTATTAAAGACGGCAAAATAAGATCATCTAAAAAATTGATGTAAAATCTTATACTTTTAAAAAATCAATCAAATAATTATGAAACACTTAACTCTAATTCTGATGGCCACAATTATTTTATGGTCGTGCAACGAAAAACAAAAAATTGAATATCCTGTGACAAAGAAACAAGAAGTAAAAGAAACCCATTTTGGAGAAGAAATAATCGACAATTATCGCTGGCTCGAAGATGATCATTCAGAAGAAACCGCCCAGTGGGTAAAAGCTCAAAATGAAGTAACATTTAACTATTTAAATGAAATTCCTTTTCGCGGCGAATTAAAAAACCGGCTTACAAAGCTTTGGAATTATGAAAAAATTGAAGCGCCTTTTAATGAAGGCGAATACACCTATTTCTCAAAAAACGATGGTTTGCAAAATCAGTTTGTAATTTACCGGTATAAAAAGAATGACGACCCTGTAAATGCTGAAGTTTTCCTTGACCCGAATACATTTTCAAAAGATGGAACTACTTCATTAAGTACCCTTGCTTTTTCTGAAAACGGGAAAATTGCAGCCTACTCAATTTCAGAAGGAGGAAGCGACTGGCGAAAAGTAATTATCATGTCGGCTGATACAAAAGAGCAAATAGGCGACACACTGGTTGACGTTAAGTTCAGCGGTATTTCGTGGAAAGCTGATGACGGTTTTTTCTATTCAAGTTACGACAAACCCAAAGGCAGCGAACTTTCTGCCAAAACCGATCAGCATAAATTGTATTACCACAAACTTGGAACAAAACAAAGTGAAGACCAGCTGATTTTTGGAGGAACACAGGAAGAAAAACACCGGTATGTTGGAGGAGTTGTTACCGATGATAATAATTACCTGCTGATTGAAGCGAGCAATTCGACTTCGGGAAATAAATTATTTATAAAGGACCTTACAAAACCTGCCAGTAAATTGGTTACCATAATTGGCGACGAGAACAGTGATACAAGGCTTATTGATAACACTGGCAGCAAACTTTTTTTAGTTACAAACCTGAATGCACCAAACACGAAAGTTGTAACATGCGACTTTAATAACCCAACTCCCGAAAATTGGACAGATTTTATTCCGGAAACAGAAAATGTATTAACTCCTTCAGTTGGTTGTGGCTACTTTTTTGCTCATTACATGGTTGATGCGGTTTCAAAAGTGCTTCAGTACAACTACGCAGGAGAGTTGGTTCGCAATGTTGAACTTCCGGGAATCGGAACAGTAGAAGGTTTTTACGCAAAAAAGGATGACAGGGAAATTTACTACTCCTTTACAAACTACATAACACCGGGTAGTATTTTTAAATACAATTTTGAAAACGGTACTTCCGAGCTTTATCAAAAACCTGAAATTGATTTTAATCCTGATGATTTTGAAAGTAAACAGATTTTTTATACTTCAAAGGATGGAACCCGTGTTCCGATGATTATTTCATATAAAAAAGGACTGGAACTGAACGGGAAAAACCCAACCATTTTATACGGATATGGTGGTTTTAACATAAGTATAACTCCCGGTTTTAGCATTCCAAATGCGGTATGGATGGAAAATGGGGGAATTTTCGCAGTTCCGAATATTCGCGGAGGAGGAGAGTACGGTAAAAAATGGCATGTGTCCGGAACCAAAATGCAAAAACAAAATGTATTCGACGATTTTATTGCTGCCGGTGAATATCTAATCGAAAATAATTATACTTCAAACAGTTTTCTGGCAATCAGAGGTGGTTCAAATGGCGGATTACTTGTTGGCGCAGTAATGACTCAACGGCCCGATCTGATGAAAGTTGCACTTCCGGCTGTGGGTGTTTTGGATATGCTGCGTTATCATACATTTACTGCCGGTGCAGGCTGGGCCTACGATTACGGAACGGCAGAAGACAGCAGGGAAATGTTTGATTATCTGAAAGCATATTCGCCTGTACACAATGTGAAGGATGGGGTGCAATATCCGGCAACACTTGTAACCACCGGCGATCATGACGACAGGGTTGTACCGGCACACAGCTTCAAATTTGCTGCCGAATTGCAGGCCAAACAAACGGGCAGCAACCCGGTTTTAATTCGCATTGAAACCGATGCCGGACACGGTGCAGGCACCCCAATCAGCAAAACCATTGAACAGTATGCCGATATTTACGGTTTTACACTTTTCAACATGGGTTTTAAATCTCTTCCTGAAAAATAGTTCTAAACAGGCCGGAGTATAAAGCGAAAAGTAGTAATTTTGAGTTCCCGGTAACAAACAATCTGTTATCGGGAATTTTATTTTTGAAATATGCGTTTTTTGGTAATTGAAGGAAATATTGGAGCCGGGAAAACTACTCTCTCTAAAATGATTGCTGAGGAATTCAATGCTCAACTGGTGTTGGAACAATTTGCTGACAATCCGTTTCTGCCTAAATTTTACAACGATCAGGAACGGTATTCATTTCCACTCGAATTGTCGTTTCTTGCCGACAGGTATTATCAAATAAAAAAACAGGTTTTCAATCCCGACCTTTTTCATTCGCTGATAGTTGCCGATTACTTTTTTGCCAAATCGGCCATATTTGCGCAAAACACTTTAAAAGATGATGAATACAGGCTTTTTCGTCAGATTTTCGATATTGTTTTCGAATCGATGCCAAAACCCGATTTGTATGTTTACTTACATGCGGATACAACTCAATTGCTTAAAAATATAAAGTCACGTGGGCGCGACTACGAGCAAAACATTTCAGCAGAATATCTCGAAAAAATTAAAGACGGGTACTTTAGTTTCCTGAAGCAGATAACTTCATTCCCTGTTTTGGTAATCGATATAAATAATGTTGATTTTGTTGGAAATCAAAATGTTTATCTGGAACTAAAACAGGCGATTTTTCAGCAGGGTTATAAATTAGGGATAAACAGGTTAATATTGGGGTAAAAACTTGATTTTGCCCTTTAAAATCAGAAAAAGCTTTCTATTTTTGACGAGTAATTTTATAAATCAATATAATCATTTTAAGTCATGAATAAATTAAGTGTTAAGTCAATTTTATTTGTTTTAATGGTGGTGGTTTTATCGGGTTGTTCAGGTCTGAAAAAGATGAAAAAGAATGCCGATCAAATTCAGTACAAAGTTACCCCTGAAGTTCTGGAAAGTCATGCGGGAAAGGTCAATTTTAGTATCGATACCCGTTATCCTGCAAAATATTTTAGCAAAAAAGCTACAATTGTTGCTACCCCTGTTTTAAAATATGAAGGAGGCAGCACTAATTTCGCTTCAGCTTCGGTTCAGGGAGAAAGTGTTAAAGCAAACAATAAAGTAATTAATTATTCATCGGGTGGCAGTGTTTCATACAAAGATGCAACTGATTACACAAGTGCAATGAGCGTTTCGGAACTGTATTTGAATGTAACGGCTACACAAGGCAAAAAAAGTGTTGAATTTAAACCTGTAAAACTGGCTAACGGTGTAATTGCCACAAGCGAACTGGTTGCAAACTATCCGAAACCAATTTTGGGTGTGCGCCGCGAAGCAAATACTACCGGAAAATACGATCCGAATATCGACCCGTTCCAAAGAATTGTTCCTGATGAAATGATGGCTGATATACATTATCTCATTAACAAATCTGATGTAAGAAAAGAAGAAACTGAAAAGAAGGAAGTTGTAGGACTGCAGGATTATACAAAAAAGGCAAATACCGATGAAAAAATCGATTTGAAAAGAGTGGAAGTTGCTGCTTACGCTTCACCTGATGGTACTATTGATTTAAACACTGAACTTGCAGCGCAACGTAAGGAAACTTCAACTGCATTTCTTGCAAAAAAGCTTAAAGACGCAGGTGTAGCCATTGAATTGAAAACAAAATACACACCTGAAGACTGGGACGGTTTCAGGGAATTGATGGAGAAATCAAATATTCAGGATAAAGATTTAATATTAAGGGTACTCTCAATGTACAACGATCCTGAAGTCAGGGAACGTGAAATAAAAAACCTGAGCCAAACTTTTACTGATGTTGCAAATGAAATTTTGCCGCAACTTCGCAGGGCTAAAATGACTACAAGTGTTGATTTGATAGGAAAAACCGATGATGAACTGAAAGCTTTGGTTAAATCGGACCCTGCTTCGCTGAATCCTGCGGAATTGCTTTATGCTGCAACTTTATTCGAAGATTTGGATGAGCAGCTTTCTATCTACAATTCTTTCATTAAAATTTATCCGAATGACTGGAGAGGACCTAATAATGCAGGTTATATTCTTGCAAAACAAGGTAAATATGACGATGCAAAACCTTTGTTTGACAGTGCAGAAAAACTAAAAAACGAAGAACCGATTATTAAAAATAACCTGGGTGCTGTTGCCCTGAAAAATGGTGATGTAAAAAATGCTGAAACTTTGTTTGGAGCTGCTGCCGGTGCCGGTAATGAAGTTAATTACAACCTCGGCATTGTGAGCATGAAAAAAGCTGAATATGACAAAGCTGTAAAATATTTTGTGAAAGACGACGACGTTAACAGTGCTTTGGCAAATATGATGTCGGGAAATAACAATGCAGCTTTGCAGGATTTGGAAGCTTTTGATAAACCTGGCTGTTATATGAAAGAATATCTGAAAGCAGTTATTGGTGCACGCACAGCCAAAGAAAACCTGCTTTTCGAAAGCCTTGAAAAAGCCTGTGAAATAAATCCTGAAATGAAAGCAAAAGCAAGTCGTGATATGGAATTTGCAAGGTATTTCGAAAATCCAAAATTCAAGGAAATTGTGAAATAGAAAAAACCATTTGATTATATATTGAAAGGGCGATCTGTAGATTACAGGTTGCCCTTTATTTTTTATTTAAAAGTTACTTTCCTTTCCAAAAGTTACGCAACTGTTCAAGCCTGGCATCTATCTTGAATTATATGACTAAAGTTCGCTTTAATTTCATCCGGGTCGTTGTAGTTATTATTCTGTCCTTAGTTGTAAGCCTGGATTTAATAGCTCAGTACTCATATATTGGACGTGTAAGTGATTTGCTAACAGGTATTCCGGTTGGTAAAGTGATGATTTATAACAAACATTTTCAAACAACTTCGATCACAGAAAAAGATGGTGTTTTTATCTTGGATTATAATAATTCACGAAAGGAAAATAGATACCAAATACTGTTTAATGTTTTTTTTGCCCCGGCTGATGAAAATGTATCATTACAACTTTTCAGTGTTGATGGCAAACGAATTTTGCAAACCGGCTATTTGGGAAAAGGTGGAAAATATTTGTTCCCGGCACTGAAACAGGGAGTTTATATTCTTGCTGTTGAATCAGAAAACCAATCGGACGCCATTAAAATATTCTCAAATGGAAATGAACTTTCTTATTATCAAAATCAGCAGGTAAAAACTAAATATGACCAAACCGGCAGGGATACACTTGTTTTTTCGAAAGATGGTTATTATGGGGTTGAAATAGCGGTACCCCGGGCAGATACCACAATTCATATTAAACTTTTAAAGGAAACGGAAAATGATTTAAACTATTTAAACGGATTACCCGAATACAAAGCTTTTAATCTGTTGCAAAGCAGTCCGTTTGTAACAAATCACGGAGAAGTGGAATCGGTAAAATTTATTTACAACCGGAACAACGGCAAAATTTATTTTATGAATTCAAAACGTTATGAATTTCATTACGATTTTGCCGTGAAATTTTTGTCTTATAACAAAGGCCTTTATCATTTCAACATGGTTCAATATTCTGCATCAAAGGAGCGTTTTCTTTTTCCGGGCTCACTGAATTATTACAAAGCAACGGGAATTTATGTTCTGCGTTTTTATCCGGGCGATGAAATGGGGTGTGCGCAGATAAACGAAATACTGGAAACATTATACGCAACCACCTATCTGAAAAACAAAGTTTACCTGTTTCCAAATAATTCAAACTGGGAGAATTGTTCAGGAATTCCGGTTATTACTGCTGATGAGTTGTATGAAGGTCAAAATTATCAGGCATTAAACTTAACAAAAGGTTTTGGGTATTTACGTAAAGTAGAGATTGGTGAATTGGGAAAAACATACCTGGGCAAGCATGATATTATTGTTTTGAATGGCATTCCGAACGATGTGTCGGTGGTTTCAGGCATAATTACAACCGAATTTCAAACGCCGCTGAGCCACTTAAATATATTAAGCCACAACCGTGGAACCCCAAATATGGCATTGCGTGACGGCTGGACAAATCCAAAACTTGATTCCCTGGTGGGAGAATTGGTTTATCTCGAAGTGCTTTCCGATTCGTTTATAATAAGAAAAGCAACTCAAATTGAAGCGCAAAACTACTGGGATTTAACCGAACCCAAAAATCCTGTTGTTCTCGAAAAAGATGAAAATACACAAGGTTTGGTCGATCTGACTAAAGTAAATTATTCAAGTGTTAAGCTTATTGGTGGAAAAGCTGCAAATTTTGCTGAATTGCTGAAAATAAAAAATCCCCCGATTCCAACCCCTGAAAATGCTTTTGCTATTCCGTTTTATTATTATTCCCGGCACATTAAAAATAACGGGATTGAGGCCTTTATAACACAGATTCTTGCTGATGAAAATTTCAAAACCAATCAGGAATACCGGCAGGAAAAACTAAATGAGTTACAGGAAAAAATTCTTGATGCCCCAATCAGTCAGGATTTGGTTGAAATGGTCCGGTCAAAAATTGATGATTTTAAAACGTTTGAAGCCTTTCGGTTCAGATCATCAACAAATGCTGAAGATCTGGAGTTTTTCTCGGGAGCTGGTTTGTATGATTCGTTCTCAGCTAAAAAAAATGATGAAACAAAAACCATCGAAACCGCCATTAAAAAAGTGTGGGCGAGTTTGTGGAATATCAGGGCTTTTGACGAGCGTGAATATTACAAAATCGACCAGTTGTCAGCTGCAATGGGTATTTTGGTGCACCGCTCGTTTCCTGCTGAAGAAGCAAATGGTGTTGTGATTACAAAAAATTTGTACAATGTAAACCCCGGCTTTATTGTAAATGTCCAGTTTAAGGAGAACAGTATTGTATTTCCCGACCCCGGAATCATTCACGACCAGATAATTCTTTTCGCATATTCATTAAACGAACGGAACAATTTTACTATCGAGTATTTATCTCATTCGAATATTGCCGAACTAAATGGCAAAAATGTACTGACGGATGAAGAACTTTACGCTTTGGGTGACTACTGCATGCAAATTAAAAAACACTTTTTTTATAATATTCCCAATTCATGCAAATGCCTGTTCGACGATTTTGCATTGGATATAGAATTTAAAATCGATGAAGTTGGCGGACGCCGCAATCTGTATATCAAGCAGGCACGCATTTATAACTAAAAAACTGTTAAAAATCTTTTTTATTCTTGACAATTAACCCTATTTTTTGCCATAAATTTTAAACAACGGTTAAATTGAAAAACATGGAATACATTAACAATTACATTGAACAAAACAAGGAACGTTTTCTCGAAGATCTTTTTGGATTGATACGAATCCCTTCAATCAGTTCTTTAAAAGAAAACAAACCTGAAATGTACAAAGCAGCGGAGTATTGGAAAAAAACTTTGCTGGCTGCAGGTGCCGACAAAGCTGAAATATTTGAAACTGACGGCAACCCGGTAACTTATGGCGAAAAGATTATTGACCCCAAATTACCAACTGTTCTGGTTTATGCGCACATGGATGTAATGCCGGTTGATCCGGTTGAAAAATGGGTTTCCGATCCGTTTCAACCCGAAATCAGGGATGGAAAAATCTGGGCACGGGGCGCTGACGACGATAAAGGCCAAAGTATGATGCACGCCAAAGCTTTTGAACTGATGGTGAAAACAAATACACTGCCTTGTAACGTTAAATTTATGATTGAAGGAGAAGAAGAAGTCGGGTCGCCAAACCTTGGAAAATGGTGTGCTGAAAATAAAGAAATGCTAAAAGCCGATGTGATTTTAGTTTCTGACACTTCGATGATTGCGCCTGAAATTCCTTCAATAACTACCGGTTTGCGTGGACTTGCGTACTGGCAGGTTGAAGTAACCGGTCCAAGTCGTGATTTACACTCTGGTTTGTTTGGCGGTGCTGTTGCCAATCCAATTAATGTGCTTTGTTCAATGATTGATAAAATGATTGATTCAAAAGGCAAAATTACCATTCCCGGATTTTACAGCGATGTTTTGGAAGTTTCTGCAGAAGAGCGCGAATTGCTTGGCCGCGCTCCCTTCAACCTTGAGAAATACAAAAAAGCGCTTGACCTTGAGGAGGTAACAGGGGAGGAGGGGTACACTACAAGCGAGAGGACAGGAATCCGCCCAACTTTTGATGTTTGCGGTATCTGGGGCGGTTACACCGGTGAAGGTGCTAAAACAGTTTTGCCGTCAAAAGCTTTTGCAAAAATATCCTGCCGCCTGGTTCCCAACCAGGATCACCATAAAATAGCTGAGATGTTTAAAAAACACTTTGAAAGTATTGCACCCAAAACCGTAAAAGTTGAGGTTACTTCGCTTCACGGAGGCCAGGGTTATGTTTGTCCGATTGATATTCCGGCATACAAGGCAGCCGAAAAAGCTTATACCGATGTTTACGGGAAACGCCCGGTACCGGTGCGTTCAGGTGGTAGTATTCCAATTATTTCAACATTCGAAGAAGTGCTCGGCATAAAATCAGTATTAATGGGATTCGGGCTTGAATCGGATGCAATTCATTCGCCAAATGAAAATTATCCATTGGAACAGTTCTACAACGGAATCAGAACAATTCCTCTGTTTTACAAATATTTTGCGGAAATGGTAAAATAGATGTGAGATTTTTAGATTAAAGTATCAAGACAGGAGAACGGAGATAGAAAATAAAATACCATCTGCTTTGAGAAGTTCAGAACAGATGGTATTATTATTTTCTGGTAATTTTTATCCTAATTTACTTACCCGTTCCAGGCGGTCAGCATCTAAAATTTTTATTTTACGCCCGTCAATTGCAATTATTCTTTCGCTGGCAAAATTTGTGAGTGTGCGTATTGCATTCGAGGTAGTCATGTTCGATAAATTCGAAATATCTTCTCTTGAAAGATAAACCCGTAAAGTTGCACCGTCTTTTTCAACTCCGTATTTATTTCTTAAAATAATAAGTGATTCTGCAAGGCGGCCTCTTATGTGTTTTTGCGACAGAGAAATCATTCTATCGTTGGCAAATTCAAGTTCCCTGGCTAGTTTTCGAATAATCTCGAATGAAAAGTCACTGTTTTTCAATGCCCGGTTCATTATAAAATCAGTTTTGATTGTGCAAATCACCGATTCTTCAAGTGTTAATGCTGATGCAATATGATTCTGCCCGCTCAGCAACGCACGATAACCAATTATTCCCGGAGGTTTTGCCATGCGTATAATTAGTTCACGCCCTCCTACACCCTCTTTAAAAATTTTTACTTTCCCTTCCACAAGGGTTAGAAGTCCATCGGGTTTGTCCCTTTCTTTAAAAATAAATTCGTTTCTCCTGTGTTTTGATAATGTTGCATTTCGTTGGAGTTCCTCTTTTTCATCAGGAGTGAGTAAGTAGAAAATTGATTTTGGGTTATCTGTAATATTTTTTATTCCAACGGCAGTCTTCAACATGTAGCTAATCTGTAAGTATATTATATCCAAATCTAAAAAAAAAAGTCTAACCCTAATTCTTTTTAAATGATAAAATTACATTTTACGGGTTGAACTCCAGTGCTTACAGCTTATTTGAAAATACTAAAATTTGCTGAAATTATTTCTGCATTGTACTCATTCTGTGTCGATTTGCAGTAAACTGATTTTTTGCATAAATGCACGAAAGGTAACTTAAGTTATTACTCAGCAAAATTGGAAGGGAGGCTGAGCAACTGGTATTGGATTGTTTTTGCCAGCCTGTAATTTCCCTCCGAACTGAGATGCAGCCTGTCAGTTTTTACGTTCGAAAAATATTTGCCATGATTTTCCTGCAATGGAAATAATCCGCTAACTGAAAAAAGATCGATTACCGGCACAGCCCAAACCGACGCAGCTTCCCTGAGGATATTAACGTAATCTTCAATATACAACCCCTGTGCGTTGGCGAAATTCTCATCAGACTGAATGTTGTTCTCGCTGAATTGCGCAAAACCACGGTGAATTGGTGTAAGTATAATGATTTGCTTTTCGGGATAGGTTGTTTTTAAGTAATCCATCACCTTGTTGATACGCCCGCAAAATGTGGTGTCATTAAAAGCAGGAGTTCTGAATTTGCGAACCACATTTTTTCCATTGTGATTCGTTTCCTTTTGTGTTTCAGTAAAAAAATTACCTGGCGGAATCCCGTGGTTATAGTCGTTTGTGCCCGCAAAAATTAAAATGGCATCCACATCTTCGCCTTTTTCATCGCTGAGTTTGTGAGCCTGTCTGTAAATGCCATCCCACTGGTTTCCGCTGATTCCGTAAACAAAAGGTTCAATCCCCAAAAAATCTTTCAGAAATTCCCAGTAAACCGTGTTATCCTTCTTCATCTTCTGGGTCATCGAGTCGCCCAGAAAAGCAACTTTTTTGCTATTCCATTGAGAATTCTGAAATTCACTGGTTTCATTGCCTGTTAACATGTTGTTTGTATTTGCAACCGGCTGGGCAAATGCAGTGGTGGTGAAAATCATTAAAAAGTAAAAAGCCCAAACTATTGGTTTTTTCATATGATATTTTTTATTTTGGTTTCAACCTGATTTGACCAAAGTTATACAGCTTTTTCAAAATTCGAATTTTGCCGGCAAAACTTGCAATAAAATAAACAGTAAAACACAGATTTTACAGCTTATATGAAAATTTACAGGCCCCGGTTTTTCAGACTTTTCGACCGTTTCTTAAAAACGCCCGCTCAGTTTATACTTTAATATTTCGCTACAAGTGGCATCCTTCGTCCAAAACCAAAAGCTTTCGAAC
>DAOPKR010000002.1:0-10269 GCA_035391305.1 Draconibacterium sp. | reverse complement strand
CTTTAATATTTCGCTACAAGTGGCATCCTTCGTCCAAAACCAAAAGCTTTCGAACTGATCCGTAAAATAGGCGCTGCCTGAAACCGCTTGTATTCATTCATATTTACCATTCGAATAACACGATTTACAACGGCTTCTTCAAATCCCTGCGCCACTATTTCCTTTGGCGACATGTTCATTTCTATGTAACTGAATAACATCCTGTCAAGATCGTGGTATTCGGGAAGAGAATCGGTGTCTTTCTGATCGGGCCGCAATTCTGCCGAAGGGGGTTTTGTAATTGTATTTACAGGTATTATTTCGTTTTTGCGGTTGATGAAATGTGCCAGCCTGAAAACATCCATTTTATAAACATCGCCAAGCACTGCCAATCCGCCGTTCATATCGCCATATAAAGTGCCGTAGCCAACGGCGCATTCACTTTTGTTTGTTGTGTTTAAAAGAATGTGGCCGAATTTATTCGAAATTGCCATCAGGTAAATTCCGCGTGCCCGGGCCTGGATATTTTCTTCGGTAATATCGGGCGAAGTACCTGCAAAAAGCGGTGACAATGCGGTTTCAAATTCATCAACCGCCGATTGGATATTTACAATATCGTATTTTACGCCAAGGTTTTCGGCCAGTTGACGGGCATCTTCAACACTGTGGTCTGAAGAATATTTTGAAGGCATTAACAACACTCTTACATTTTCAGCGCCCAGTGCGCGAACGGCCAGAACTACTGTTATTGCCGAATCTATTCCGCCTGAAAGCCCGAGTGTGGCTTTTCTGAAACCCATTTTCCGAAAATAATCGTGAATCCCCAAAACCAACGCATTGTTTATTTTTTCGATGATTTCAATTTTGGGCTGAAGTTGTTTTTCGCCAATATTTTCGGTGTCAACAATCAAAAAATCTTCTTCAAAATATTTTAATTCCTTAACAACTTCACCATTTCTGTCGATAAAAACAGAGCCTCCGTCAAAAATCAGTTCGGTTTGCGCGCCCACCTGATTGTTGTAAAAAATAGGGATACGAAATTTTTTTGCCTTGTTTATCAGCACATTTTTCCGCCACTCTTCCTGGTTATATGAAAATGGCGATGCAGAAATATTAACTACAAAATCGGGTTCCAATTTCGAAAGCTCTTCCATTGGCGAAACCTGGTAAAGTTTGTCTTTCCCGAATTCATTGGCAGTTGGCAGCTCGTCCCATAAATCTTCACAAATGGTAATTGCAATTTTTTCTCCTTTAAATTCAATGATATTAAATTCGCGGTTGGGTTCAAAATGGCGGTATTCATCAAAAATATCGTAGGTTGGCAACAAGGTTTTGTTTTGAATATGCTGAATTTTTCCTTCGTTTAAAAAGAATGCCGAATTATACAGTTTTTTACCGCGTGAGTTTTCATTTATTCGCGGAGCGCCAATAACAGCTGCTATTCCAACACATTTCTCTGCTATTTTCAGAACAGTGTTTTCTGCTTTCTGAATAAATTCCTTTTTTTCAAATAAATCGTGCGGATAATAACCTGTGACCGACAACTCGGAAAAAATCACCAAATCGGCGCCTTCGTTTTTGGCTTTCTCAATGTTGGCTGTAATTTTTGCTGAATTTCCTTCGAAATCGCCAATGGTGTAATTTAACTGTGCAAAAGCAACTTTCATAACCTGAGTTTAAAATTCAGAGTTCAGAGTTCAGAGTTTAAAGTTGAACAACTCTTAACTCTGAACCCGAAACTCTGAACTTGTTTTGTGGTTGCAAATCTCCTATTTTTAGTTCACTTTCGCAATATTATTTGAAGGTAAACGTATTGAATTAAAAATCAAATAAAATGAGCCGGTTAACACAATTGTCCTTCTTTTTAATCATTTCTGTTGTTGTACTGAGTTGCAAACAAAATCCTTTGAAAGTTGATATTTCGAAAATTGAAGAAACAGTTGAAGTGGTGCGCTTTGATAAAGAACTGTTTTCGATAAACTCTACTGACACAATTGGTTCGGTAACTGAATTAAGCAACAAATATCCTGAATTCTTCGACCTGTTTACTTATAAAGTTATTCAGATTGGTGGAATTGGCGACACACTTTTTATGGACGGGATTAAACATTTCATGACCGACACAATGATCTTAAATTTGGAAAACCTTGTTGACACTGAGTTTTCTGATTTCGATGAAATTGAGGAACAACTGGTTGAAGCTTTCAAATATTATAAATTTCATTTTCCTGATAAAAAACTGCCGACTATCTTCGCCTATGTTTCCGGATTTAATCAATCTGTTGTAACAGCCGAAAATATAATTGGAATCAGCCTTGACAAATATTTGGGCCGCGATTGTAAATATTACAGGCTGCTAAATTCAACCCCGCAATATAAAATAATGAATATGCACAAGGGCAAAATAGTTTCGGATGTTGCCTACGCCTGGGGAATTACTGAATTTGAACATACAAACAACACAACAACTTTACTTGATAACATGATTCATTATGGAAAAATGATGTATTTTGTTGATGCGTTGCTGCCTGAATCGGATGATTCAATTAAAATTGGTTACTCGGGCGTGCAAATTGAATGGTGCCGGCGAAACGAAGCGCAAATGTGGTCGCAGCTAATTGAAAATAAAATGCTTTATTCAAACAAGCGGATGGATATTATCCGATATATCAACAACAGTCCCACAACCAGCGGTTTTCCGCTTGAATCGCCCGGTCGCACAGGAGTTTGGATTGGCTGGCAGATAGTCAGGGAATATATGAGAAAGTACCCTGAAACAAGTTTGCCCGATTTAATGAAAAACAATGATTATCAGCAAATATTAAATGATTCGAAATACTTTCCTGAGTAAAGTATTTTAATTACCGGATTGAAAAAAAGATGTGCCGGAAAATTGGTTTTATGTCTCAAATAATCCCGATTTGAATAATTTTCATCATAAAAATTTTAGAAGTTTATAAAAACTGAATTGAGGTATTTTAACTTATCGGTAATAGGATTAACACATAATTTGGGTGTAAAATCCGCGGAATTGCAACGCTTTTAAAACTTATCGATATATCAGAATGCATCTAAATCATCCAATTATTTCCTTTATAAACCCTAAATTGTAACATTTTCTTAATAAAATTCGATAATATTGTGCCCTGAAAAATTAAACCAACCAGCCGTTTTGAAAGATATTAATGACATAGTTTCAAACTTTTCCGCTGTTTCGTTAGATGAAATTAACGAAGTAAAACTAATGAGCCGGATTGACAGGAAATATTGGTTTCATTTCTCGAAACTGGCTCCCTTGCTGGAAAATGCACTTGATGATTATGATATTCTCGAAATAAACGGACAACGTGTGATGGATTATCAAACAACTTATTTCGATACTCCTGATAGTTCGATGTATATTAAACACCACAACCAAAAACTAAACCGGGTAAAAATAAGACAACGCAACTATGTTTCAACCAACAATAGTTTTTTGGAGGTAAAATTTAAAACAAACAAAAAAAGAACAGTAAAAACAAGGATTGCCACAAATTTCGGCCCTTCTGGTTTTATTCAGACTGAACTTGAATTTATTGATAAAAAAACCCCGTTTAAAGGTGAAGAACTGCAGCCAAGTTTAAACAATAAGTTTAAACGTATAACACTGATCCATAAACAAAAACTTGATAGATGTACAATTGATATAAATCCCGAATTCTGGGACGAAAATGGCAAATCGAAAATTGAGAATCTTGTTATTTTTGAGGTGAAAAGAGGTAAAAGTTTAAAACTTTCACCAATTGTTACAATTTTAAGAAATCTGAAAATCAGACAAAAAGGACTTTCAAAATATTGTACCGGAAGAGCAATACTTGACCATAAACTAAAACAAAATGCCTTTAAACGGCGACTTAATTTTATAACTAAAAAAATAAACCAAAACTAAAAATGGAGCTATTAAATATAATGGGAAGTTTTTCAGAGCAGATGGCAGAATTCTGGAATTTGTTGATACGGTTCGGTTTTAATGCCGTTGCCACTACTTTTGTTGTGATTCTGTATTCCAGGATAAGCAAACGCAAAGAATTTTATTTTAGCTATTTTGCCATTAGTATTGCCGTATTTTTGCTCGTATTTTTACTCGAAAGCGTTACACTTGAACTTGGTTTTGCGCTTGGCTTGTTTGCAATATTTGGGATTATCCGTTATCGCACCGATGCAATTCCTCCAAAGGAGATGACTTATCTTTTTGTTATCATAGCAGTTTCAGTTATCAATGCTTTATCCGAAGATCATGTAGGATATTTTGGGCTGACACTTGTGAACGTACTGCTGATTGGCACGCTTGGCGCTCTCGAAAAAGTTCTTTTAATGCGGCAGGAAGATTCGCTCCAGGTAATTTATGAAAACATTGAAAATGTTCATAAGGATAAAGAAGAGGAGTTGATAAAGGATTTGGAAAACAGGACCGGAATTAAAATTAAAAGATATCAGATTGATAAAATTGATTTCCTGAGAGATGTTGCCCGAATTACCATCTTTTTTGATGTAAACAGCCCCAAAAAACTGTCATAAACCTATGAAAAGGCTTTTTCTTATCTTAATAATTCTTTGCTGCGGTTATACTTCAGTTTATGCAAAAACCGACAGGTTCGGGACATGGATTGAATTAACCTTCACCAAAAAATTTCTGAAAGATTTTGAATTTAGCATCATTCCTGAAATTAGGTTACAAGATGATTTTACAGTTGATGAATATATTTTCGAGGGGAAATTAGGCTACGAACCACTTAAATTTCTTGATTTGTCAGTTTCGTACCGTTACAACACAAATGTTAAAGAAAAGGGAAATGAGGTTTCAAACAGTTTCGTGTTTGATGCTACAGGAAAAACAGACTATAAAAGGTTTGACGGGGCGCTTAGGTTGCGTTTCACAAATGATTATGATGCCGGCGACATTCCCTGGGAAACAATTTATTTCAGGCCACGCGCCAAGTTGAAGTATAATATAAGGAAGGTAAAACTCAATCCGTATGTTTGTTACGAGCTTTACTACAACATAAAAAACGAAAACTTTTACAAAGGCCGTTTTGATATTGGCTTTTCGCGGGATTTGGCAAAACACCACGAAATTGGTATTTATTACCGCAATCAGGACTATTATTCAATACGTAATTCAATTCATATTTTGGGAATAGATTACGGGTTTAAATTCTGATTCCGGTTTAGTTAATTTTATATTTCCACCATTCAAAATAATGTGCCAGGCCTCAAATTCATTTTATGTTAATAACAAGAAGTTTTTATTGTTGGTAGTTTAAATTACTCCCAATAATTTATGGTTAAATAGTATTTTTTTAAAAAATAGTACTTTCAGCGTTTTTTAATTGATTTACAAACCACAAGAATATTGAAAACAAATTATGAACAATAAAATTCATGAAAAATCAAAGCAGGAACTTCTGCAGGAATTAAATGAATTGAAGAATAAGTATGATGCACTTGAAGAGCTGTATCATAAAAAAATTGAAGAAAGCCGTCAAACTGAAAGGACACTGCAGGAAAATCAGGCCAACATAAAGGCAATTATCGAAAACTCTCTTGATAGTGTCTGGTCTATCGACCTAAACTACAACATTCAGTACATAAACAAAGTATTTGCAGCCTCATTTAAGCAAACGTTCGGAGTTCAGTTGGAAAAAGGTGTCAATATACTTAATTCACTTCCTCAAAATTTAAGGTCAATCTGGAAAGAGCGCTACGACAGGGCATTCAATAAAGAACATTTTGTTTTTACTGATAAAATCGATCTTGGCAACAATTCTGTTTTTATCGAGGTTTCAATGAATCCGGTTGTATCTGATGGAAAAGTTGTTGGGGCTTCATTTTTCGGAAAAGACATTAGCGAAAGAAGACGTACTGAAAAGGCTTTGCTTGAAAGTGAAACCCGTTTTAAAGCGCTCCACAATGCTTCGTTTGGTGGAATTGTCATACATGACAAAGGTAAAATTTTAGATTGTAACCAGGGCCTTGCAACAATGACGGGTTATTCTCCTGAAGAATTAATTGGAATGGACGGGTTTGTTCTTTTTGCTGAAAGTTCACACGAAATAGCAAGAAGCAAAATGTTGAGTGGCGACGAAAAACCCTACGAAGCAATTGGGAAACGTAAAAATGGCGAAGAATTTCCTCTCCGCCTTGAAGCAAGAAATGTACCTTACAAAGGCAGGATTGTCAGAACAACAGAATTCAGGGATATAACCGAACAAAAGCAAGCTGAAAAATCCCTAAAGGAAAGAGATGAAATTTTCAGGCATTTCATGGAAAACAGCCCTGTTTATGTGTTTTTTAAAGACACTGAAATCAAATCAATTCAATTAAGCAAGAACTACGAGAACATGCTTGGCATGCCTCTTGACCAGATTTTAGGAAAATCAATGGACGAACTTTTTCCTTCAGATTTGGCTAAAAATATGATCGCCGACGATAAAATGGTTTTGCAGGAAGGCAAACTTAAAGTTGTTGAAGAGGAATTAAACGGAAGATTTTATACAACTATTAAGTTCCCGATAATTATTGATGGCAAACCTGCTTATTTGGCCGGATATACTATTGATAATACCGAACATCGCCGTGCTGAAGATACACTCAAAAGTTCAGAAGAAAGACTCAAAATACTATTCAATTATGCACCCGAAGGATATTATTTGCTCGACCTGTCGGGAAAATTTGTTGATGGAAATATTGCAGCAGAAAAACTGATTGGTTACGATAAATGTGAATTAATTGGAAAGAGCTTTTTTGAATTGAATTTATTACCGCCAAAGTATTTAACTGTTGCTGCTGAAATATTGAAAAAAGGTATTGAAGGTAATCCAACCGGGCCCGAAGAATTAATGCTTATTCGAAAAGATGGAGAAATTGTTACAGTTGAAATTGCAACTCATCCGGTTGAAATTAAAGGACAAACTTTGATTCTTGGTATTGTTCGGGATATCAGCGAAAGAAAAAGGGCCGAAATTGTTATGAAACAGGCTTCTGAAAACTGGAACCGGACATTTCAGACCATGCACAGCGGAATTGCCCTGCTTGATGCCGACCAAAAAATTATTCAATCAAACAGGGCTTTCCAGAATTTTTTAAATGAAAAAGAAACATTGCTCATTGGCAAATATTGTTTTCCATTAATATTAAACAATGATTACTCTGCCGAAAATAACCCGTTTGAAAAAATAAAAATCAGCAAATCCTGTGAAACTACCGAATCGTCAATAAACGGTCGAACCTATGAGATACTTGTTGATCCGGTTTTGGATAACGATAATCTAATTACAGGTTCGGTTTTGGTAATGAACGATATTACGCAAAAGAAACGGGATGAAAATATTCAGCAGATATTACACGAAATTACAGGTTCCGATTTGCTTGACAAATCAATCGAGGAATTGCTTTCTATCGTAAGAAATGAACTGGGCAAAGTAATCGACGTAACTAACTTCTTCGTGGCACTTCACAACCCGGAATCCGATACGCTTCGGAAAGTAATTTTTGAAGATGAAAAGGACGATTTTTTGGAATGGGATGCAGGCAAATCATTATCAGGCCATGTACTGAAACTTGGTAAGCCACTATTGCTAAACAGTGAGGAGGAAGCACGGTTTGCTGCCGAAAACAATATCGAATTGCTGGGGTCGCCTGCAGCCTGCTGGTTGGGTGTCCCGCTTTTGAGCGGAGAGAAAACTATTGGGGTGATGGTAGTGCAAAGCTATACTGATGAAAATGCCTACGATTTAGCTACAAAAAGACTTTTGATTTTGATAGCCCATGAATTGTCGATTGTTGTTGAAAGAAATAAAATGATTGCCGATTTGGTTGCTGCAAAAGACCGGGCTGAAGAAAGCGACCGCTTGAAATCAGCATTTCTGGCAAATATGAGCCATGAAATACGAACTCCTATGAACGGAATTCTCGGTTTTGCCGAACTTCTCAAAGAACCTAAACTTACAGGCGAAGAACAGCAAATGTTTATTGATATTATTGAGAAAAGCGGAGAAAGGATGCTGGGTATTATCAACGACCTTATCAGTATTTCAAAAATTGAATCGGGCCAGATGGATGTTCGTTTTACTGAAACAAACATTAACGATCAACTTGACTTTCTATACAATTTCTTTAAACTCGAAGCAAAACAAAAAGGGCTGAAACTAATTGTAAACCATCCGCTTCCCAACGAGGAATCAAACATTAGCACCGACCGGGAAAAGTTGTACGCCATTCTCACCAACTTGATAAAGAACTCGCTCAAATTTACAAAAAAGGGAACCATTGAATTTGGTTACCGGATTGAAGAAAAGGTACTTGTTTTTTATGTTAAAGATACTGGAATAGGTGTTCCGGAGCACAAACAAAAAACCATTTTCGAACGGTTTGTTCAAGCCAACTCAGGAATGACAAGCGTTTACGAAGGTGCCGGGTTAGGCTTGGCAATTTCAAAAGCATATATTGAAATGCTTGGCGGAGAAATCTGGATTGAGTCGAAACAGGGAAAAGGTACATGCTTTTACTTTACCTTGCCTCTGAAATTGGAACCCGAAAGCAACGCTGTTGAAATTCAGGTTAAACCTGAAATTGCTGTTGCGAACAGTTCTGCCGTTAATGTGCTGATTGCTGAAGATGACGAAACCTCGCTGTTTTATTTAAAACATATACTGAAAACCTGCAAGGTGAATGTTCTTGTTGCAAAAACCGGTGGCGAAGCTGTGGAGATGTGCAGGGAAAATCAACAGATTGACCTGGTTTTAATGGATATTAATCTGCCTGTAATTGACGGACATATTGCAGCGCAAATTATAAAAGATTTCAGGCCCGGGTTGCCAATTATTGCCCAAACGGCTTTTGCGCTTAATGAAGAGAAAAAAAGATTCAGCGATACTTTTGACGATTATATTACAAAACCAATTAATGCTGAAGAATTAAAAGACAAAATAAAAAAAGCAATGAACCGGGTCAGTATTTAGGCCTTGTATTGTTGCTGCTGCACAACTTTTTATTGTTACAAAAACATTTAAAAAAATAAAACCCGCCGGTCATTTTGCATGCAAAATACCAACGGGTTTATTTATAAACCATTAAATCTGCTTCTTAATCAACCGGAGTTTCGGGTTTGGGAGCTGATTTGCTTAACATCTGGTCGTTATAGTATTTACGGGCGGCATTCAGCAGGTTAAGCGCAGTTGTAAAAAGCTGGCTTTCGGTTGCTTTGGCCATTGCTAATACATAATCAGCAAAATCGTTGTAAAGCACCTGCATCTCTTTACGGATGGTTTTCATATCGTAGCTTTCGGTCATTGCTGTGCCCACCATTCGTCCGCCAAACAAATTTTTAAAAATATCGTTTGTCTCCGATAAGCGTGATACATACTTGTTCATGTGCAGGTACGCAATTTTTTCGCTGTAAGCGGCGCTGTTTAGTTCGTTTACAAGTTTGTCGATGGCAAGCGATTCGGCTTCGTAGTTTAATTTGGCAAGGTTTTTATAGGTGCCAAACAAAATTTTCAGGCTGCGGCTGGCTTCCACTTCTTCCGGGTCGTCAGCCGATGCATGAAGTTTTAGCGCAAGGTTAAACGAGCTTACCGCCTTGTCCCGTGCCTTGTCGGCCAACAGAATTTTCTCGGTTTCTTCGTTTTTTAATACCTGGGCAAGCGCTTTAAAGTACAATTCAGTTTTGATACTGATCCTTTCCATGTAGCTGTTGTAGGGAACATCTGTCCGTAAACTGGGATCAATAGTACTCAAATCGTCCTGGTGACGAATCATCAATTGTCCGGCTTCCATATTCGTTAAAGCCGAAATTGTTAAAGGTTCTAGAATTAAATTCATTGTAAAAAAAATTTGGGTTTAAAGAACTTTAGTTTAGAAATTCGATTCCAAGTTATTGTTTTATTTTGAATCTGAAAAACCATTTGCTTATTTAGAATCATTCAGCGGAAGCCTGAAAAGTTGTCTTTTTGAGTCGCCGCAGTTGGCGGGAAGCAAAAAAGTTACCTTTTTATGTCGCCGCTGTTGGCGGGAGGCAAAAAAGTTATCTTTTCATGTCGCCGCAGTCAGCGGGAAGCAAAAAAGTTATCTTTTCAGGTTGCCGCTGTTTGCGGCAGGGTAAAAAGTATTCTTTTTAGGTTGACGCAATTTTTATTTATCGGATAAGTAGGTAATTTGGATTTACCCGCTGGATAATTCGGTTAATTCCCAACGCGGCGGGTTGGCATATTTATAGAAATTGCAAAGAATTGAAAAGTATCATCGAAGCGA
>DAOPKR010000001.1:176062-180452 GCA_035391305.1 Draconibacterium sp. | reverse complement strand
CAAAATGAAAAGTCGGTTACAAAGACAGCTGGAAATAAGGAAAATAATTCAGAATGGAAATGTACGCAGCCAGGAGGAATTGTTGTTGGAATTAAAAGCAAATGGCTTTGATTTAACACAGGCTACCTTGTCGCGCGACATAAAAGAACTGCAAATTGCAAAAGTACCGCACGCTGCAAAAGGTTATGTTTATGTTTTTCCTGAAAGCGACAATAGTGCTGGTGTAAAGGAGCAGAATCAGGTTAATTTTTTGGCCGACGGTTTTCGGGATTTACGGTTTTCAGGAAATCTGGCAGTTTTACGCACGCAGCCTGGTTATGCAAGCAGTATTGCATCGGTTATCGACAGGGCCAACACATGGGAAATTTTGGGAACAATTGCCGGAGACGACACAATTTTGATTATACAAAAAGAAGGAATTTCGAAATTGGATTTAATAAATGCGTTAATAACAATAATGCCAAATTTAAAAGGTAAATTATAACAGAGTTGATTGATGAAAGAGTTGAAAAATATTAAAATATTGGTTGCTACCGAAGAACATATTAAATATGTTGATGATATTAACGATGCCATTGATATGGCTTCGAAGCAGCGTGGGACGGGTATTGCGAGAAGGACATTTGAATATCTTTCAGGGAAAATGACAGAGGGAAAGGCGATTATTGCACTTGATGGTGATAAGTTTGCCGGGTTCTGTTACATTGAAGCCTGGCAGGAAAAAGGGTTTGTTGCAAACTCAGGTTTAATTGTTGTTGATGACTACCGCGGAATTGGACTTGCCAAAGAGATTAAAAGAAAAGCATTCAATTTGTCGCGTCAAAAATACCCAAATTCAAAAATATTCGGTTTAACAACCGGTTTGGCTGTGATGAAAATAAACCACGAATTGGGTTACAGACCGGTAACATTTTCTGAATTAACAATGGACGACCAGTTTTGGAACGGTTGTAAAAGTTGCGTAAACTACGATATACTGATGCGAACCGGGCGGTCGAAATGCCTGTGCACTGGTATGCTTTACGACCCAGCATGGGAAAAAACGTCAAAAGATGCCGAGCCGGCGATAAAAAAACGGAGTTTAATGGATATCATTAAAAAACTGAACCCCACGAAAATCAGTTTAAAAAACAATAAAGAGGAAAAAGACAGTAATAATAAAAAAGTGATTTCAAGGATTTTTAATTCAATGTTTTGAAACAGAATTCTGAGTAACTATTACTTTTTTGCAAGAATATTTATCATGAACAAAAAATTGGTTTTGGCCTTTAGCGGCGGGTTGGATACGTCGTTTTGCGTAAAATATTTAAAAGAAGAAAAAGGTTTTGAGGTTTATACTGCCATTGCAAATACAGGCGGTTTTTCCGATGACGAATTAAAAGCTATTGAAGCGCGTGCCTATAAATTAGGCGCGGTAAAACATGTTACGCTCGATGTCACAAACGAGTATTACGAGAAATGTATTCGCTACATGGTTTTTGGAAATGTGTTACGAAATAACACATACCCCATTTCAGTAAGTTCCGAGCGCGCATTTCAGGCAATGGCAACAATTAATTATGCCAAGGAAATTGGTGCTGGTTACATTGCACACGGCAGTACCGGCGCGGGAAACGACCAGATTCGCTTCGACCTTACATTTCAGGTTCTGGCCCCCGAAATCGAAATTATCACACCAACCCGCGACCTTTTATTAAGCCGTCAGCAGGAAATCGATTATCTGAAGAAATTTGGCTACGAAGCCGATTTCACAAAAATGGATTACTCGGTTAATCAGGGTTTGTGGGGAACGAGTGTGGGAGGAAAAGAAACTTTGAAATCGGGAACCAATTTACCTGAACATGCTTATCCAAGTCAAATGGAAGCTACGGCAGAAAAAGTTATTGAATTGGGTTTTGTAACAGGCGAGTTAAAAACCATCAACGGTAAATCATTTGAAAACGGGCCAAAAACCATTCAGGCGTTGGAAGAAATTGCATCGAAATTTGCCATTGGCCGCGATACGCATGTTGGCGACACAATTATCGGGATTAAAGGCAGAGTTGGTTTTGAAGCTGCCGCACCACTTATAATTATTAAAGCTCATCATTTGCTCGAAAAACATACACTTACCAAATGGCAGAGTTACTGGAAAGAACAACTGGGAAATTGGTATGGCATGTTTTTACACGAAGCAATGTACCAGGAACCCGTGATGCGGAATATCGAAACTTTCCTCGAATCAACTCAGGAAAATGTTACGGGAAAAGTGATTGTGAAATTGAAACCCTATCATTTTGAACTGGTTGGAATCGAATCGGAACATGATTTAATGAATTCAGCATTTGGCGAATACGGCGAAACTGTGAAAGCCTGGACCGCTGATGATGTCAAAGGGTTTACAAAAATCCTTTCGAATTCGTTGAAGATATACAATGCAGTGAATAATAAAACATAAGTCAACAAACGCTGTCAGGATAGAAGGCTTCCTGGACTTGTCAGCGTGTTCGCACCTGACAACGTCCCAAACAAGAATAAAATAAAATGATAAAAGTTGGAATAATAGGTGGCGCGGGCTACACTGCGGGCGAATTACTTCGTATCTTACTGAATCATACTGAAACTGAAATCGGTTTTGTGCAAAGCACCAGCAACGCAGGAAACCTGATTTCTGATGTTCATGACGATTTATTGGGTGACACGGATTTGGTTTTTACTGATGAAATGCCGTTCGAAAAGGTGGATGTTGTGTTCTTGTGCATGGGACACGGAAAATCGGTTGAGTTCATGCAAAATAAAAATCTGCCCGGGTCACTAAAAGTAATTGATTTGAGTCACGATTTCAGGCTGAAAAGAGAAGGTAACAATTTTGTGTACGGTTTGCCTGAGTTGAACCGTGAATCAATTAAAACAGCAAAATACATTGCCAATCCCGGCTGTTTCGCTACCGGGATTCAATTGGCGCTTCTGCCACTTGCCGCTAATAATTTGTTGATTGACGAAGTACATGTTCAGGCAATTACAGGATCTACCGGCGCCGGACAAAAACCCACTGAAACCTCACATTTTAGCTGGCGGAACAGCAATATTTCAGCTTATAAAATATTTGAGCATCAGCATGAAGGCGAAATCCTGCAAAGTTTAAAACAATTGCAACCTGGTTTTGATAAGGATTTCAACTTTGTGCCAATAAGGGGAAATCACACCCGTGGAATTTTTGTTTCAGCATATATAAATTTTATTGGTTCGCTGGAAGAAGCCAATGAATTGTTTGAATCTTATTATAAATCGCATCCTTTTGTGTTTGTCACTAAAACAAATCCGGGTGTAAAGCAGGTTGTAAATACAAACAAAGCTGTTATTTATCTTGAAAAACATGGAAACAAACTTGTTGTAATCTCGGTTACTGATAATTTATTAAAAGGAGCATCAGGACAAGCGGTTCAAAACATGAACCTAATGTTTGGGCTCGATGAAAAAGCAGGGCTGAATTTAAAACCTGTGGCATTTTAGAATAGAACACAGATGACACTGATTTTGCTGATTGACACAGGTTAAAATCAGCGAATATCAATAGAATCAGTGTCATCAGTGTTCCAATACAAAAAAATATGAAACTATTTGACGTTTATCCACTTTTTAATATTACCCCGGTAAAAGCAAAAGGCTGTTACGTTTGGGATTCAGAGGGTAAAAAATATCTTGATTTGTATGGCGGACATGCCGTTATTTCAATCGGTCACAGCCATCACCATTATGTGCAAAAAATTGCCGACCAGCTTTCTGATATCGGATTTTATTCCAATTCAATACAAAATCCGCTGCAACAGGAGTTGGCGAAAAAACTCGGCAAACTTTCGGGATGCGCTGATTACCAGCTTTTTCTTTGCAACTCTGGCGCTGAAGCCAACGAAAATGCCATAAAACTTGCGTCATTTGTTACAGGCCGAAAGAAATTTGTCAGCTTTTCAAAAAGCTTTCATGGTCGAACTTCGGCTGCGGTAGCTTTAACCGATAATCCGAAAATTATTGCTCCGGTAAACGAAACCGAAAATGCAGTAATACTGCCTTTTAATGATTTGATTGCAGTTGAGAATACATTGAAGAATGGCGATGTGGCTGCAATTATTATTGAAGGAATTCAGGGAATTGGCGGAATTCATATCCCGGAAAGAGAATTTCTGCAAGGATTAAAATCATTGGCTGAAAAATACGGCAGCCTGCTTATTTTGGATGAAATCCAGTCGGGTTATGGCCGAAGCGGAAAGTTTTTTGCCTACCAGTATTCTGATGTTCAACCTGATATTGTTACAATGGCAAAAGGGATGGGCAACGGTTTTCCTGTTGGTGGAATTTTAATTCAACCCGAAATAAAACCGTGGTCGGGAATGCTGGGAACAACTTTTGGCGG
>DAOPKR010000001.1:138679-175962 GCA_035391305.1 Draconibacterium sp. | reverse complement strand
ATGCCTGTTTTCAGGGTGATGCCAAATACTGCTATCGCATTGCAGGAGTCATTAACATGTATTTCTTCCAATAAAAATACTGCACCGCACAAACAATATGTAATTGAAATGTTTGATAAACTCGGCAAAACCATTGAAATCGGAGAAGAGTTAATGGCAGCGGCAACAGTGCTTTCATCGTGCGGAATTGCTTACGCTTTACGTTACATTCGTGCAGCCATGCAAGGCGGAATTGAAATTGGATTCGGGGCCGAAATGGCACAATTCATTACAGCGCAAACCGTAAAAGGCGCTACAGAACTCATTCTGCAATCGGGCAACCACCCCGAGCGCGAAATCGACAAAGTAACAACGCCAATGGGAGTTACAATAACAGGCCTGAATGAAATGGAACACAAAGGGTTCAGCTCTTCACTAATTCAGGGAGTGATGGCTTCATACAAAAAAATTGCCCCTGCCAAAAAATAATAATGGAATTCCGATACAAAAAAATAACTGTAAAAATTGGTAGCAACGTGCTGGCCAAATCCGATGGGACATTAAATGTTTCGCGGATTGCACATTTGGTTGACCAAATTGCTTTCCTTCGCAAAAATGGGGTTGAGGTGGTTGTGGTTTCATCGGGTGCAGTTGCTGCCGGACGTGCAGTTTTGCAACCTTCGAAAAAAACTGACGCTGTTTCGCAACGCCAGTTGTGGGCTGCACTGGGACAGGTAAAGTTAATCGGCCGTTATTCTGACTTTTTTGGCGAACACGGTTTGGTTTGCGCGCAGGTGCTCACAACAAAAGAAAATTTTTCGAGCCGTGCTCATTATCTGAATATGAAAAACTGTTTCTCCACTTTGCTCGAAAACAAAGTTATTCCCATTGTAAACGAAAACGATACAATTTCGGTAACCGAGTTAATGTTTACCGACAATGACGAACTTTCGGGCCTGATTGCCTCAATGGTAAATTCAGATGCTTTGATTTTGCTTACTAACGTTGACGGGGTTTACAATGCAAATCCGAAAAACGAAAATGCACAACTGATTCAACAAATCGAAATAAGTGATACAGAACCTGAAAATGCAATTTCTACTGAACGCTCCGATTTTGGACGTGGTGGAATGCTGACGAAATTTCGGATAGCACAAAAAGTGGCAGGTGACGGAATTGGCGTACACGTTGCAAACGGAACTACTGAAAATGTGCTGATCAACTTGCTGGATATAAATAAAGAACTTAACCACACTTTTTTTGTGCCGAACCCAAAAACTGCCAATGGCGTGAAAAAGTGGATTGCCTACTCCGACGATTTTGCAAAGGGAGAAGTAATTGTGAACCAGGGCGCATTAAAAGCGTTAAATTCTGAAAGGGCAGTAAGTTTGCTGCCGGTTGGAATTGTAAAAGTGAAAAGCGAATTTAAAAAGGATGATTTAATAAAAATTACCGATGAAAACGGGAAAATAATTGGCGTTGGGAAAGCCAGTTATGGCTCCGACAAAATTGAAACAGAAAAACAATCGGACAAACAAAGACCGATCGTACATTATGATTATTTGTATCTGGAGGGGAAAAAATAGAACTTTTAACGATGACGTTTATAAACGTTTTCACCTAAAAATTTTCTAACTTTTTTCTGTCTTTGTACTCAGTACTTTTAGTCTCAAATCTATAAGAAATGAAAATACAACAACAACTGCAAAACGCCCTCGCAGCTTCCCGGAAACTAAATCTGGTTGAAAATGAAATGATAAAAATGGTGTTGCTTGAACTGGCAAATCAGGCACGAGCAAATACCGGTTTTATTCTTGTTGAAAATCAAAAAGATTTAGATAGAATGGATTCAAATGACCCGAAGTACGATCGTTTGAAATTGACTGCGGAACGGATTGAAGGAATTGCTTCGGACATTGAAAACGTTGCAAATCTGGAAAGTCCCGTTGGAAAAGTCTTAAAAGAAACATTTCGCCCCAACGGATTAAAAATCAGTAAAATAACAGTTCCATTCGGGGTGGTTGGAATAATTTATGAAGCCCGTCCAAATGTTACTTTTGATGTTTTTGCTTTGTGTTTAAAATCAGGAAATGCCTGTGTTTTAAAGGGTGGAAGCGATGCAATTTTTTCAAATACAGCCATTGTTTCCATTATTCAAAACGTTTTGAAACAGTTTGGATTGGATGAGAATACTGTGACACTTTTACCTGCTGGCCGCGAAGAAACCAATGAAATGTTGCGCGCCCGTGGTTATATCGATTTAATAATTCCGCGTGGTAGCCAGAGTTTGATTGATTTTGTGCGCGAAAATGCCACAATTCCGGTCATTGAAACCGGGGCAGGAATTTGCCACACTTATTTCGATGAATTTGGTGATGCTGAAAAAGGAAAGGAAATTATTTTTAATGCCAAAACCCGCCGTCCGTCAGTTTGCAACGCGCTCGACTGTTTAATCATTCATGAAAGCAGGTTGAATGAGCTGCCTGGTTTTGCGCAAAAACTGGCTGAAGAAAATGTGCTGATTTATGCCGATGAAAAATCGTTTGAAAAATTAGCAGGGGTGTATCCATACGATCTACTGCACAAAGCAACGGCTGAATCATTCGGAACTGAATTTTTATCATTGAAAATGGCCGTAAAAACTGTTGCGAATTTCGATGAGGCACTTGCACAAATTAACGAACACAGCTCGAAACACAGCGAAGCAATAATTTCCGAAAATGCCGGTAACATTCTGAAATTCATGAAAATGGTGGATGCTTCTTCTGTTTATTCCAACGCTTCCACAGCATTTACCGATGGTGCACAATTTGGTTTGGGCGCAGAAATAGGGATCAGCACACAAAAACTTCACGCTCGCGGGCCAATGGCTTTGGAAGAACTTACGAGTTACAAATGGATTGTGGAAGGCGACGGGCAGGTTCGTCCCAAATAATTATTTAGTTATAAAATTATAGATTGCAAGTCAGGATCGGAAAGATTTTTCGTGTTTTAATGCTTGTTTCTATTCATTTCAAATCAAAAAAAAATGAACAATTTCACTTCAGTAAAAGATATTCCCGGCATTGAAGAAGCATTAAAAGTTGCTTTCGATGTAAAGAAAAATAAGTTTGCTTACCAACATCTTGGGAAGAATAAAACCATGGTTTTGATTTTTTTTAATTCGAGTTTGCGCACACGTTTGAGTACCCAAAAAGCTGCTATGAATTTGGGAATGAACACAATGGTTCTAAATGTTGGCGAAGAAAGCTGGCAAATGGAATCTGAATTAGGTGTTATTATGGACGGTGACAAACCCGAGCATTTACTGGAAGCCATTCCTGTAATCGGGCAATATTGCGATGTGATTGGTGTGCGTGCTTTTGCAAAATTCAAAAATCGGGAAGATGATTATTCCGAAAAAATACTAAGTCAGTTTGTAAAATATGCCGGTGTACCCGTTGTAAGCATGGAAGGTGCTACCCGTCACCCCCTGCAAAGTTTTGCCGATTTACTCACCATTGAAGAATACAAAACAAAACCACGCCCGAAAGTGGTTTTAACATGGGCACCGCATCCGCGTGCATTACCACAGGCTGTTGCCAATTCGTTTGTTGAATGGATGCGGGAAACCGACTACGATTTGGTAGTAACCCATCCCGAAGGTTATGAGCTTGCCCCCGAATTTATGGGTGGTTTAAAAGTTGAATACGACCAGAAAAAAGCTTTCGAAGGGGCAGATTTTATTTATGCAAAAAACTGGTCGGCTTACAACGATTACGGTCAAATCATTTCAAAAGATTTTGCATGGACAGTGAACGAAGAAAAAATGGCACTCACAAATAATGCTAAGTTTATGCACTGTCTGCCTGTCCGCCGAAATGTAATTGTAACAGATGGTGTTATCGACAGCCCGAATTCAATTGTTGTTCCGCAAGCCGCCAACCGCGAAGTTACCGCGCAGGCAGTTTTGAAAATGATTTTGGAGAATTTATAATATAATTTTGCGTCTTCGCGTCTTTGCGGTTAAAAACGAATATGAACAAAAGAATTGAAATCATCCCTGCTATCGATTTAATCGACGGAAAATGTGTCCGCCTTTCTCAGGGCGATTACAACCAGAAGACGGTTTATAACGAAAATCCGTTGGAAGTAGCCAAAATGTTCGAAGCTGCCGGAATTCGGCGTTTACATTTGGTTGATTTGGATGGCGCAAAGGCAAAACACATTGTAAACCACAAAGTTTTGGAACTCCTTTCAACAAAAACAAATTTAGTTATCGATTTTGGTGGTGGTTTAAAATCGGACAAAGATTTGGAAATTGCATTTAATTCGGGTGCGCAAATGATTACCGGGGGAAGTATTGCGGTTAAAGAACGCGGCACGTTTTTAAAATGGCTTGAAAAATATGGCAACGAAAAAATTATCCTTGGTGCCGATGCAAAAAACGGGAATATTGCTGTAAGTGGCTGGTTGGAAGCGACTGAACTGCCTGTTGTTGAGTTTATTTCCGATTTCCACGAGAAAGGAATTGTAAAAGTAATCTCAACCGATATCAGCCGCGATGGAATGTTAACAGGCCCCTCAGTTGAATTGTATAAACAAATACTTGAAACACTTCCTAATATCGAAATTATTGCCAGCGGCGGAATTGCGAGGATGGATGACATTTTTAAGTTGGCTGAAATGGGTGTACCCGGAGTGATAACCGGAAAGGCGATTTATGAAAACAGGATTTCTCTCAGGGAAATTGAAAAATATAATCTTGCAGGGCTGTAATTTTAAATTTAGCCTGTTATAGTTATATTTTGACAATTAGTTAATTTAGGTTATATTTTGATAATTAGCCAGTTCGGGTTATATTTGAAAAATGAAATTAGAAAATCAAATAGCAGTTATTACAGCCGATGTGGTTAAATCGTCTTTGCTTAGCGAGTCGGATATGAAGATTTTTAAGGAAAAAATAGAAAGCTACAAAGACAAAAAAATTGTAATCAAACCACGGTTTTACAGGGGCGATAGTTTTCAGTTGGCAGTAAATCCAATGGATGCATTGTTGTTGGCGATAAAATTCAGGATGGAAATTAAACAATGGAAAGAGAAAAATGATGTGCGCATATCCATTGGAATTGGCGAAATCTCGCATTGGAACGACGATGTTTTGCTGGCACGTGGCAGTGCTTTTGAACGTTCGGGCAAAAACCTCGATAATTTAAAGGATGTCGGGTTAAATATTATTATCGTTACCGGAAATGCAGAATTGGATGATGAACTTGAAACTTACTGTTATATGGCCGATGAGTTTATTAAAAATCAAACTACTGTGCAGGCGAACCTGGTATTTCAAATGCTAAATGGTATTCAGCAGATTGAAATAGCCAAAATGCTTGGTATCAGCCAGCCATCCGTCAGCAAATCACTAAAAGCGGCAAACTGGAAATTAATTGAACGGTTTTTAAGGCGATACGAACGGATAATACAAAAAAATTATGCAACTGCTTAGCTCCGTATTTTTACCCATGCTGGCAGGTCATTTGGTCGCCGATTTTTGGTTACAGCCGTCTTCGTGGGTTCACCACAAAAAAAGCAAAGGCTGGAAATCGGGCAAATTACTCATCCATTCCATTATTGGTGCAATTCTGCCGGTAATATTCACTCTTCAATTTGAGTTATGGTGGTTTATCATCGTAATTTTTGCAACACATTTTTTAATAGATGCTATAAAACTCAGGTTCAATGATAGTATTACAACATTTTTGGTTGACCAAATGCTGCACATTTCTGTTTTGTTTGTTTTGGCATTCGTTTTAACCAAAGCAACAATACCCGATAATTATTCTGTGTTTTGGGTTTGTACTGTTGGATTTGTACTGGTAACCAATCCACTGGGAATTTTAACGGGTATGTTTCTGAAAACGGTAACCGATGCCAAAAGTACCTCAGCAAAATTAGATGCCTCGGCATGGATTGGTATTTTGGAACGGATATTAATCGTCATTTTTATATTGATATCACAGGTTGCAGCCATTGGTTTTTTGGTTGCTGCCAAATCGATTTTCCGTTTTAGCGAAACCCAAAAGGATGGAAATAAGAAAGCTGAATATTTTTTACTGGGAACATTGGTTTCGTTCGTATTGGCAGTAATCGTTGGAATATCAACTAAATATCTGGCGTTTTTGCAATTTCCCATTTAACTTCACATTAAAATTTGATGAACAAAATAGGTGCTTTCATTTTCAATCCAAACCATTCATCAAAATAAAATATCTTTGAAAAAAATTGAGTTTGAATTTTACTTTGAACTTTAAACTCGAAACTTTAAACTTGTTTATGTTGGCAAAACGAATAATACCTTGTCTTGATATCCAAAACGGACAAACTGTAAAAGGAATCAACTTTGTAAATATCAAGGAAGTGGGCGATCCTGTTGTATTGGGCGCAAAATATGCTGCAGAAGGGGCTGACGAACTTGTTTTTCTTGATATAACCGCAACACACGAAGGACGCAAAACATTTGTGGAATTGGTGAAACGGATTGCCGCGAATATAAATATCCCGTTTACTGTTGGCGGCGGAATTAGTGAAGTTGGTGATGCGGAGAAACTGTTGAGTGCAGGAGCAGATAAAATATCGATAAATTCATCAGCAGTGCGTAACCCGAAACTGATTGATGATCTGGCACTGAATTTCGGCAGTCAGTTTGTTGTTGTGGCAATAGATGCACGCGGAGATGAAAATAATCATTGGACAGTTACTGTAAACGGAGGTCGAATTCCTACCGACAAAGAATTATTTTCGTGGGCAAAAGAAGCCGAAAACCGTGGCGCAGGTGAAATACTTTTTACCTCAATGAATCACGATGGAACCAAAAATGGTTTTGCAAACGAGCAACTGGCTCAAATGGCCGATTCACTAAAAATACCAATAATAGCATCGGGTGGGGCTGGCGCAAAAGAGCATTTTGTTGATGTTTTTACAAAAGGAAAAGCCGATGCCGGACTGGCAGCCAGTATATTTCATTACAACGAGATTCCAATCCCAACACTCAAAAACTATCTTCGTGAAAACGGGATTGTAGTAAGGTAGCGTTTGCAAATCGTTTTTAGTAACTTCGCAGCAAAATTTTTAAAATGAACGAATTCAAAAATATTTCTCAAATCGATTTTAAAAAATTGGATGGACTTGTGCCGGCAGTAGTTCAGGACGCCCAAACCATGAAGGTTTTAATGGTTGGGTTTATGAACGAAGAAGCCGTGGCGAAAACGCAGGAAATTGGTAAAGTCACATTTTTTAGCCGCACCAAAAAACGTTTGTGGACAAAAGGCGAAGAATCGGGAAATTTTTTGAATGTAGTTTCAATTTTGATTGATTGTGACAATGACACGCTTTTAATAAAAGCAAATCCAGTTGGTCCGGTTTGTCACACCGGCTCCGATACATGTTTTGATGAAGTAAATCCCAAAGGTGACGTTCAGTTTTTAAGCTACCTGCAGGACTTTATCGATAAGCGAAAAGCAGAAATGCCCGAAGGTTCATATACAACATCCTTGTTTACAAAAGGCACCCGAAAAATTACCCAGAAAGTTGGTGAAGAAGCAGTTGAAACCATTATTGGAGCCATGGCCAACGATGATGAAAACTTTATTTACGAGGCGGGTGATTTACTTTATCATCTTATTGTTTTGCTCACACACAAAGGATATCGCATTGAAGATATTGTCAGAGAATTACAAAAAAGGCATTCATAAAAAATGGTAATTTATAAAGGTTTCATTTTATCGGTAAAATAAAATGTTTTATAAAACATAGTTTCATAACATAATTGTATAACATGCTTTATTTAAGCTGTTTTTTTAGGTTTTATTAGTTCTAAGTTGGTAGCTTTGCAATAATCGTCTAACTTAAAAACCGTAAAAAATGGAAACTATGACTGCCTGTCCGACCAGCACCGTAACAATTTTAGCATGTGAAAAAATTGTGAAAACTTTCAAGGAAAACATTTATGAACTCAGCAGAATTAGAAATGACTGGGATCCGGGTTATGCAACCTCATTAAATGTTTGGGTTAATGACACGATCGAAAAGTATTATCTCGGTAATAAGGAATCAATCGACTACACGCGGTTTGTAGAATGGCACGATATTATGATTGCAGGTATGCAAGGCCTAAAAGTACTTCGTGCATCGGTAAAAGTTGATTTTAAACGCGATAAACCATTTTTGAAAAGTTTCTTTGAAAAACTTGGATACACCGAGTTTTTTAGTGATGCCAAAAATGGCGATCATTTGAGTTTGCATAAGTTTTTGACCACATTTGCCAAAAATCTTGATGAGGAAACCCGAAAAAAAGTAATTTCTAAAAACACACCTGATACTGTTATTGAAAAGATTTTGAACTGTGCACAACAAATAACAAAATTCACAGAGTGTTTCGAAGCGCTTGAAGGCGATGCAAATCTTAACTCATATGGTCAAAAGGAGGTAAAGGAGATTTACGATACAATTCAGGACATTAGCCGCATTGCAATGGCATATTATCAGTTTGACCCAGTAAAACGGGATCTGTTCAATTTTTACAAAGTACTGGTGAATCTGTAATTGTCTTTAAAAAAATACCGCCAAATCTTTTTAGAAAAGGCGGCATTTATTAAGTATCGTAGAAGTTATTTTTTCCCTTTAAACAGTGGATCAGCACCGATTGTGCCAACCAGGTTTTGAATGTATTTTTCTGATTCGATAAATTTTAACTCATTTTTGGCTTTCTCAATTTGTGTGGCAATTTGCATTTCTGCCGCCAGGGTTTGGTTGTTTTCATGTGTCATAAAATCGGTTAAATAGGCAATTTGTTTTTTCAGAAATTCAGCATCTTTGGCTTGTTTTAACAGAAGTCGTTGTTTGTACCATTCTGTTTGAATTACGAAATCACGTTCAAACTGCTGCCTTAAATCCGGGTGACTTAAATCTTTACCTTCATAATTTCCGAATGCCATAACATGAAGCAATATTTTTAGCGGAGGAATTGCTGAATCAACACTTCCTTCTTCAAAATATTGCAATGCCACTTTTTGCTGAGCTTCAACAATATTATTTATTCCATCAACATAATCTTCCATTCCCTGAAGTTCGGGTTTGAGCATCTTTTCATTAAAAACTGCCAGTGGTTCATCAAAAAGACGGTTCATACAGCGAAATGCAAAGTTTTTGGTAATGCGGTAACCTAAACGGCTTGCCAGTATCATTTTTCCATCGTATTCAAAATCTTCCAGTTTCTCCAGACAATTATTTTTGATTAACAGTTTGGCGTCGCGATCTTCGGGTACAAGCCGGGCCCAGATTTCAGGAATTAAAATGCTGATATCGTGATCGAATCTTTTTTCCTGTCCAATATAACCGGCAGCAGAGCTAAATCCCTGATATTCTGACAGAATGTAAGAAAGCAGCGCATTGTTTAAATCGGTTGTTGGAATCAGCATATTAAACGGGCCTTTGGTTAAAGCCCCTTCTGAGCCAGCTCCGGTTGTTGAGGGGGATTTTCCGGTGAGGCTGCAAATGAAATCCATAAATAATTCAGGAATTTCCTGATAATGAATAGGGTTATACACACTCAAAGGTCTGATTCCGGCTTTTTTATTTGCCGGATTATTTCTTCTTCCCGGAAGGACTGCATTTACAGGGAAGTGTGCTGCCTTTTCTGATTCAATTTTTCGGTGCAGTCTAATTCCTATTTCAGCTAAATAAGTTGCCTGAGTTTCATCCTTGAAAATGTTGCGTTGCAAATAACGCGGGTTGTTTGTTGGTATTCCATCTACAATTCTTGTATGCGACGGAGCAACAAAATAACAATCTTTTTCGCTTTCAACCACGCGTGTAATTAGCTTTTGAACAGGCTCGGTGTATTGATCGAAACTAATTGCATCATCAAATAATTCGATGGCATCTTTTTTTGTGAGCGGTTCATAATTGGTCAGGAAAGTATTGTTGGAAACAATATCTGCCTCCGAATCTTTGTCGTAACCGCGAATAATTGCTTCGTCGGGCCGCTGAAAAAGATAACTCTCGCAATTGGTTACCAACTTTACACTTTTGTTGGAATATTCCGGATTAAGGTTGTTGAGTTGATTTGCCGGCAATGTTATTGTTGCTGAAATATCGTCTTCCATTTGAATTTTTTCGCTTGGAACAAAATCGGACCTCAGCTTGTGGATATACCATTTTCCTTCAGGACTAAAGCCAATGCGTACATAACTGGCAACTATTCTGTTGTGTTTGTATCGAAGTGAATTCCCGCTTCTTCCATTTACAATTTCCACATTTAAATGTTCTTTCCACGATCCTTTGTCCTGCTGACTGCGATACATTCTTTTAATATATAAAGCCAGCGTTCGAATGTAAGCAGGAATGCTTTCAAGAAATTCATTGTATTCGTCGTTGTATTGATCGGAGGGAGTCAACAGTTTTACTGCCGATCCTAAAGTTCGTTCGGGACTTAAAAACGGCCTTGATGGCGTAGCATCCGGATAAATTGTTTTCCAGCGGTGAGAGTAATCATAATTTATAAGAATGTCTGCTTTTTTTGAATCTTCTTCCAAATCGCGGATATAAAAAGTGCCGTATTTTATTGCATTTTGCATCGACTTTGAAATCTCTGATTTTCCTCCGCCTGAAACGGTGCTTGGTTTGTGGCAGAACATTCCTTCGGGAGCTGTGTCAATAATTCGCCAAAGGGGTTGTTCGGGGTGTTTTACAAGTTGAAATTTATGACCGGAGGGGTGTACGTAGGTTTTTTTAGGTGAAAGTTTTAATTTCTGTTCAACCCCGTTTTGTTCCCATATTATTGAGTTCTGTTCAATTTTCATATCAGCAAATTCAGGAATATAAATAATATCGGGATATTTTTTGTCGACAGCATAATTTTCAGGCTGAACTTCAATTCTTTCACCCAGTAGTTTTTTCACCTCTTCAAAAGTATATTTCTGTTTAAATTTTGCAGTAAAAGGTTTCCCGTAAAGTGTGTCTCCCATTATTCCCCTTGGAAATGCGATTGCACCACCGGCATGTTCCTCTTCAACCAGTCCAAATAAATTGGCCGAGTAGCTAATTTGCGTTTTAATCTCTTTTTTTGAATATCCATAATAATTATCGGCAATTAAGGTAACCACAACACCGCGTTCATCCCTGCAGGTAATTTTGAAAGCGTTGCCATCATTATAAAGTTCATCTTCTTTCTTCCAGCACATTCCATCTCTTTTTTGCCTGTCGGTAGCATCGTTAAAATGAGGCAAGCCAACTTCTTTCTTTTTTAAGCTGGCAAGCTGGGGCGCAAGGATAATACAACCTGTGTGCCCGGTCCAATGTTCAAAGTCGAGTGCAGCATCATTTTGAGCCAGATTATGATCGCCTGCATTTCCGAAAATTGTTTCTACAAAGTCGAGGTTGCTTACCAAACTTCCGGGGGCAAAAAAACGAACTTCAAGACTTTTTTTACTGATTATTCCTTTTACTTCGGGGCAAACAACCGGTCGGAGTAAAAGTGAAACCATAATTTTTGCCTTATTTTCCTGGTTGGAAGTAAATGGAAGAATATTTATTTCATCACTTGGATGTAGTGCCTCGTGAAGTAAATGGGCAAAAGCAATTTTTGGTACTTCAATTTTATCGAAAGCAACAGGTAACCCGCCTTCAACAATGTGGAACGTGCCTTTTGTGGTTCGTTTATCTTTGGCCGGATTATTTAAAATGCCCTGCTTTAAACGGTAAGAACTAAGCAGTTCGTTGCTGAAAGTCTCTCCATTTGGAGGTAAACTGATTTCGCGTGCCAAACCTGGTTCGTTTAAAACTAAGGTGGTAGAAGGCAGACGATATGGTTTTTCAAAATTCAGGTCTTTTAAATAGTCGTTTATGAAATTTTGAATTCGTGTGTCAACAGGCGATAAATGATTGGAAAGTAAACGTGTTTTTTCACGGAAACTGTTTATTAATCCTTCAGTTAGATTGTTGAACCTGTCGTTGGATAATTTTGTGCTGTCATCGGTTTCATATACAAATGTAGGTTGTCCAATCGATGCCAGCTGGAGATTTATATATTGAATCATTTCTCTCCTGTCTTTTTTTCTGATTCTGGGTTGAATCTTTACATTGTTGTTCATTGCTATCAGATTTTATAATGATTTTGCTAAATTATGGAATAAACAATTATAACAGGAAAATAAGATACAAATACCTTTTGAAAACTAAAAAAATAGGGTAGGATTAACTTCGGGAAGGAAAAAAAAATTGCACAATTATACAGGTTGATTTAGCTGGAATTGTAAAAATGCACTGAAATACAATCATGTCAGCACACTCGGTGTAAGTTAGTTTTATTCAAACCTGAAATTGGATTGATTCTGAAAAATAAAACGAAAAGAAAGCAGTCAGAACTTATTCCTGATCTTCTTCATACGGATTTTTGCCATCAGTGAATATCGGATTATCTTCTTTTTTTACCGGAACAAATCCTTCAGGAATCATTGAATCTGCGGGAACGTATGGGAAAACGTCAACGATTGTACTCACAGTGATAGCCGAAACTATGTAAGGAACTACAAGAAATGAAAGACTTTCGGCTAAACGATCAAGAGCTTCCTGTATATCATCGGCCATTACAAGATAATAGGCGCGTAACTTTTTTTCTTTGCCTGCTTCTTCATCAACGGTTACAAGGTTTATTGTTGCTTTAAACCACCATTCACCGGCTTCGAAAGGAAACACTTCGGCAATACGCGATTTTTTTATATCTACAATCTGAAATTCACCACCTTTAACGGTTTGCTGCATTTGCCTGATAATGCGGGTTTCGGCATCGGTATATGAAACTGCGTCCAGAAGAAAATTTTCGGTTACCATTTGCTCATTACCACTTTGGGCAACTTTATTATATTTTACTTTACTTTCGAACCAGGTTTGCATCATGACTTTTTATTTTATGAGAGCGTAAAAGTAAATTTATTCAATTTACAGTTATTCAAAATACAGATTTTTTCTCTATTAATTTTTCAACATAAAAAAACCGGCTACTTTTTGGTATGCCGGTTTTTGTCAAACTAAACCTAAACTAACAAACTAAACTAACACAACATTTTTTGGTAATTGTATTTTAGGGATTTTATATCTGTTAAATTGATTTGATCTAAAAATATAACTGAAAGTTTTTCAGAAAAAGCCCGCCTCGCTTGGCGGGCTTTTTACAGACAGCTACAGACATAAACGATATGGAAGGTTAATTGTAAGCAGTTTCACCGTGTTCGTAAATATCAAGACCTTCTTCTTCGATACGTTTTGGAACACGCAACCCAACAGTTGCTTTTAATACTTTGAAAAGAATGAATCCCAGAATGAATGCCCATGCAGCAACTGCAACAACGCCAATTAACTGAGATACCAACAGGGCAGATCCTCCGCCATATAATAATCCGGATTCCTGTGCAAAGAACCCAACCATGATTGTACCAAACAAACCACAGATACCGTGAACTGAAATTGCTCCAACCGGATCATCAATATGTAATTTATTGTCGATAAAAGTTACGGCATAAACAAGTAATGTTCCGGCCAGTAAACCAATCACAACTGCTCCTGTGTCGCTAACCAAATCACAACCGGCAGTAATTGCTACCAATCCCGCAAGAGCGCCGTTTAATGCAAAACTTAAACTGGGTTTACCATAGCGTAACCAGCTTATAAGCAGGGCTGCAACAGTACCACCTGCAGCAGCAAGGTTCGTTGTAACAAAGATATGTGAGATTGCCTCTGCATTGGCAGAACCCGAAGCAGCTAATTGCGAACCGGGGTTGAACCCAAACCAGCCAAACCATAGGATAAATACACCCAGAGCACCATAAGTCATGTTATGGCCTGGTATTGCATTTGCTTTTTTACCCGTGTATTTTCCTAAACGTGGTCCCAATATCATTGCACCAGTTAACGCTACTATTCCACCAACACCGTGTACAACAGTCGATCCTGCAAAATCGTGAAACGGAGTTTCCATTTGCGACAGCCATCCACCGCCCCAAACCCAGTGGCCAGAAATTGGATAAATAAGTGCTGATATAGCAATTGAATAAAAGAAATATGCTTTAAATTCGGTTCGTTCTGCCATTGCCCCGGAAACAATAGTTGACGCTGTGGCGGCAAAAACGGTTTGGAAAATTAGGAATGCTTCAGCAGGAATAGCTCCCGACCAACCGTGAAGAAACAAGATATCAGGCGCACCAATGAAGCCGCCAATATCTTCGCCAAACATAAAGCTAAAGCCAATAACCCAGAATAATAATGAACCAACTGCAAAATCTATTAAGTTCTTTGTCAGTATGTTTACAGTGTTTTTTGAACGTGTAAACCCAGCTTCCACAAGAGCAAACCCAGCTTGCATAAAAAACACAAGTGCCGCCGCGAGTAAAACCCAAATCGTGTCGATTGACATTGAAATGCCCTCTGCTGATTTGGCTAATGTATCTAATGTTAAAACTTCTTCCATGATATTCTTTTTTGAATGATTTTGAATTGATTATTATTCTTCTTTCCCCTTTATATAAAGTGACTCGTCACCTTTTTCACCTGTTCTTATCCGGTAAGATTCTTCGATAGGCATGATAAATATTTTACCATCACCTGTTTCACCTGTGTGTGCTGAAGAAAGAACCGCGTTGACTGTTTTTTGAACATTTTTGTCGCGAACAATAATTGAAAGTTTTATCCTTTCAATACTACTGGTGTCATAGATTACGCCGCGGTACATGCGACCTTCGCGAGCCTGTCCGACTCCACGTACTTCCCAGAAGGAAAAGAATTCGATACCTGCTTCTGAAAGCGCAGTTTTCACTTCATCGAATTTTGTTTTGCGTATAATTGCTTCAATTTTTTTCATTTTATTGAATTTATATGATTACTACAATGAAATACCTACGGTAATAAAGAATCCCCCTGTTGACGGATTTAGAATAACAGCTCCTGAAACCGGGAGAGAAAAACTTTCTGTTAGCTTAACTTCTTTTGAAGTACCAACACTTAAATTACAGATGCTGAAATCACCGTCAGAAGTGTATTGCCCGTTTCCGGCGCCAAGTGCTAAAGAAACTGATGAGAATGAATAACCTGCTTCGAGGTAAAGGTCTCCTGATGAACCAAAATTGGTAGCTTCAACAGCATCCATACCTTCAACTGCTGGTGTAAATACACCTGTGTTTAAATCTACCATTGCCGGCGATCCTGCTATTGCTGGCATTGCATCAGATCCGGCCAGAAACATATAGTAGGCAGAAATGCTGAATCCACCAACACCATAGCTCAAACTTGGCTCCAGGTAATGCATGGTTTTGTATTCTGTCCAGTCGCCACCAAAATAGTAATCGGTTAAACCAATTGTTAATCCACCAATTGCATAACTTGCGTAAAGGTCCATTTCAAAAGCTTCATCTGTTGACGAGTTAACAGAACCCCAGGCGCCGATTTCAAATCCACCGGTACTAAAACTTACTGATGGTTGGAACGCTGGCCCGCTTCCAAATTTCGCACCCCTCCAAATATAACTGCTGTAAATATCAAGTCCGGCATTCCAGGAGCTTTCTTCTTCTTCCTGAGCATTTACATTCGGAATAAATGTGATTAACAATAACACACTCGCAGTAATCATAAGAATCTTTTTCATAATTGTAATTTTTAAAAGTTAAATATTAATTGTGTTCTATTCTTTTTAGTTTATTTAGTTAAATATTTTATAATACCCTATTGAAAATGTACATGTTTGTTTTAAAAAGATATAAAAAATTATTTTGACCCCCTTTTATTTTGAATAACGGTTCAAATATGTGTATGTTTTTTGCTTTCACTCTTAGTTTTTGATTACAAATTAATATCTCTTAACAAATTTTTAATGTTTGAGGTAAAATTTATCACAAAATGGTAATAAAAGTGATTTAAAAATGTCAAAAAATCATAATAAGCACTATTATGCTGTCAAATATCTAAAAAATGGTACTCAGTGGATTTTTTGGTTTACAGATAATTGCCAGGTTTATTTGCCTTATGTAAAATGTAAAAAATGAGGTTGTTAAGATTTGTTGTTTTAACAAAGTGTCTTTTATGAATTAATCTAAATGTTATATTTTTCTAATTTTACCTTTTCAAATCTTTATGTTGAATGAATTCATTAGTTTGTTTCGAATGAGAAATCTGTTGGTTGCTTTTTTAAAATACTTCCTGTTTTGGCTGACTTATTTCCTGATGTCGAAACTTATATTTTTACTTTATAATTTTGATTTAACAAGTTCGTTGACGTTTGCCGAGATTTTGGGAATTTTCAGGCACGGATTGAAGATGGATTTTTCAATGGTTGGTTATTTAATGCTGATTCCCGGTATTTTGATTTCGTTTTCATTTCTTTTTAACCCTAAAGTGTTAGGTGGAATTTTTAAGTTTTACACTTTGTTTCTTCTTTTAATAATAACTTTTATCAATTTACTCGATTTAGGATTATATCCGCATTGGGGAACCCGCGTAGGAGTTTCTGCATTCGATTATATTGGTGATCCTGAAGGAGTTATTTCGAGTATAATTTGGAAAGATGTGTTGGCTGCTTTTGCTTTGTTTTTGTTTTATTTTGGTTTGTTTGCCTGGTTTTATTCTCGCTTCGTACAGAAAAGTGTGTTAAATGCTGCCCGACAAAAATGGTACTTGTTCCCGGTCATGATTTTTATTACCGCAATGTTGTTTATTCCAATTCGCGGCGGGCTTGGCACTTCACCTATTAATTTGAGCACGGTTTCCTTCAGCAATAAATTATATGTAAACCATTCGGCTTATAATTTTTTATGGCATTTCTTTAAAACGGTTGAAAAGGCGAAGAAATTGGTAAACCCGTGCAATTATTACGAAGCGGACGTTGCCAATGATAAGTTCAAATCATATGAAAACCAGCGTATTGAATCCGATTCGCTTTTGGTTGAGATTGATAAAAACAACCCACCCAATGTAATACTTATCATACTTGAAAGTTTTTCTGATAAAGTTATTTCGTCGTTTGGAGGGACATATGGTGTTTGTCCAAACCTTGATTCAATTAGTTCCGAATCAATCATTTTCCCTTCGTTTTATGCAAGCGGAAACCGTTCAGACCGCGGGATGGCTGCAATTCTGGGTTCTTATCCATCATTGCTCACACAATCCATTATTAATTATCCCGAAAAATCAAAGAAACTTACAATGATGTCGGATTATTTTAACCGAAAAGGCTACCAAACTTCATTTTACTACGGTGGCGATATCGATTTTTATAATTTAAAGTCATTTATACTTCAGGGCGGGTTTCATGATATTGTAGGGCAGAAAGATTTTCCAAAGGAGATAAGAAATATGAGCAGCTGGGGTGCTCCGGATGGTTATCTTTTTGAAAAGGTTTTAAATGAAATAGATAAAAAACAACCTTTTTTTACTGTTGCCTATACGCTGAGCAGCCATACCCCATATGATGTACCGGCAAAAATAATAAAGGGCGAAAACACTGAAGATAAATATTTGAATTCGGTTGCATATGCTGACAGTTGTTTGGGGAATTTTATAAGAGCATTAAAAAATACCAAATACTGGGGTAATTCTTTGGTAATTATTACTGCCGATCACGGACATTTGCATCCGGGCCCTACCGAAATTATTGAACCTGCAACCTATCGGATTCCTTTAATATGGACAGGCGGAATTGTCAAAAAACCGGCAGTAATCAACGAAATTTGCGGGCAACCTGACCTCGCTCCAACGCTTATAAAACAATTTGGCTGGGAGCGGGATTCAGCATTGTTTGGTCACGATGTTTTTTCAACGCCGCAATATGCTTTTTATATGTGGGACTCAGGTTGGGGATACATTTCCGAAGAAGGTGAATTTATTTACAATCAAAACGACAAAGGTTTTAAAAGCTATAAAACCAAGGGAAATAAACAGCCCGATTTTGATTTTGCTAAATCATATCTTCAGGTTCTGCATGATGATTTCCTGAAGAAATAAAATTTTATAAAACAGACAAGATTCAAAATCACAAATAATCATCAACATTTATTGCAACCATTTTGCCCCTGTTTCTTTCTTTTGTTTGTGTAAATATCTGAATCGATTGTTTTAAATCGACAAGTTTTAAAGGAACACTATATCTGAAAGAAACATTCTCACGAGGTGCAAGTTCTTCTTTTCCTGTAATTTGAAGTAGTGGGGTTGTCGAAATCTCATCCTTTTTGTGCTGGTTAAATCCAATTAAAGGCATTGATGAATGTTTGAATTTTATTGAGTGGTCTGATTGATTTGTCAACGTAATTTGCATGTTCAAACTATCGTTTTTTATTTCAACATTCGAATAATTTATATCAAGTTTTTTTAACGATTGAAATTCAGGAATTACAATCGTTTTTACCATTTTCCCGTTTTTAAGTTGAATAAGATCAGTATTTTCCATGCGGTCAGGAATAATAATAAAAAGCGAATCGCCTTCGGCGGCCGATTCTTCATCCCATAAATCGAACTGGCAAAAACGATAAACCGGAGAAGCCAGATGTATTGACGGGTCGCCGGTATAAAACTGGTATGTTCCCGGAAAATCAAAATTGTTGAAAGAGGCAACTTTCTTTCCGGCAGCCATTTTCTTAATTTGCTCAGTTGCTGCTTTGTGGTTGTAAAACGAAATCTTGAATTGCTTGTAATTGGGAATAAAATCGGCAGCCAGATAAAATCTAAAAATCATGAGGATGATAACAACCGGCAGCGCTAACCGGCTGAACCACTTTTTCAAAACCGGTTTGCTCGCAATTACAGGATAAGTAGCAATTATAAGTAAAGGCGTAATCGCAGTAGTGTAATGTGCTTCAATCCGGTTTTTAAAACTCATCAGGAAAAAGAAAATATAAAAGCCCAAAATGCTGAATATTATCGCTCTTCTAAACGGATCACGATTAACTTTAAATTTACTTAACGCAAAAAATACAATTAAACCGGTGAGCGGACCTGCTACCAGTAATTGACTGGTAATGTTGTTTTGAACAGTCCAGAATCTTACAGGCTTTGTGCGATCGCTCAGGTGATATTTAAAAGTGGGGAAGTGGTTATCAATTTGCCATAAAATATGAGGGGTCAACAATACAATGGTAACTATCACAGTAATCCAGAAATACTTGTTCTTCAGCAGTTTTAAATTCGACAAAACTATCAATCCCAAAGCCACAAATGCGTGGTATTTGCTATAAATCATTGCAGCAGCCACAAAGGCTAATATTATTGCCATTTTTATGTTTGGATCGGCAATAAATTTTTTATACCCAAGGAAAAAAAGCAGGGTAAAAAATACAAGCGGGGTGTCAGGAAGTGCCATGAAACCGCCAATATGTGTATGTACCAACGGAAATGAAATTATAAACAGTCCAAGAAAAAAAAGATCTTTTCTTTCGTCCAGTTCATTAATTATCAGTGCCAGTGTTATAGTTGATATCAGTATAAAAAATAACCGCACGCCAAGTTCGTTGTGCATTAATGAATCTCCCAAATAAACCAGAAATGCTGCCATTGGCGGATGATCAAAATATCCCCACGCAAGGTGTTGTGAATACATCCAGTAATAAGATTCATCAGCATGCAGATTTGTGAAAGCCGATTGAATTATATTTAATAACAACCAACCTGCTAGCAAAAAGTAGTGCTTTCTTTCAAGGTTCGAAAATAGCTTCATCTTATTTTAATTAGGCATTTTTATCAAATACATCGGTTGCAAAACTTTGTCTCTGGTTTTCGGATTAATAAATCGCCCGCCCCGGTTTAAATACAGATGTTTGTATTCGATTATTGTATCGGTTTCAATTTTAAGCGCTTCAAAATCTTCTAATCCTTCAGGATCTGTAAATATCCAGCTGCCTTTACTTTCAGCTGCCTTTTTCAGTTCAGCTTTCGACTTTAGCTGAGTAGCCTGCGGTTCGCTGTAAAAGAAAAGTTCGTATTGTCCGTATTTATAATTGTAAAGTTTGTTGGTTGGGCCGGCGTTTTCCGTAAAATAGCGTGCAACTTTCGGAGGAGCCTGAAGACTGAACATGTAAGGGAAAACGTGAGTGTTCAGTAATAATATTAATAATGCAAATGAAATTAGAGTAGGAATTAAAAAACGATTCAATTCGTCTTTGATTTTGAAAAGTGTGTATAAAGTAAAAACGATACCAGCCGTGACAATCATCCAGTACCCGGGTTTTGGAAACGGAAACAGGTAAAATGCAACTGTAAGAATCATCAGCCACAAAATTATAACCACAAAATTTTGAGTTGAAAGATATACCTTGTAAAGTTGTTGTTTGTTTTCGATAGCAATATCAGCCCATTTTGCTGTTAACACTGCAATTAACGGTACAATTGTAAAAATATAGTTGGGAAGTTGACTGCTTGCAGAGTTTAGAATGATAAAAAAGATCCAGATTCCGGTAAATGTAAAATATTCATTTGTTCGGAATTTGTTTTTTATCAAGAATTTAAATTCGTAAAACACAGATATAAAGAAAATTAAACTCCATGGTAAAAAAAGATACATCAGAGTATGAACGTAAAAAATAGGGTCGTTCACGGCCTGAACATACGAACCGGTAATCCGGCCAACGTTGTTCTCCCAGAAGAAAAACCGAATTCCGGCCCACCCAAACTGATTCATTAAACCAATTAATGCAGGACTTGCAACTGCAAATGCAAGAATAACTCCTAAAAACCAGCGGTAATCAAACAAAAATCGAAAATCTTTTTTCAGTAAAATATGTCCAATCACAGCAAAAGCCGGTATTGCAGCACCAATCGGTCCTTTACTTAACATGGCCAAACCAATCGCTGTAAATCCCAAAATCCAGTGTTTGTTCCTTTTGGTTTTTATAAACTCAAAAAGCTGCCAAAGTGCCAGGGTTACAAATGCCTGAAGTGGAGTGTCGGCATGAATATCCATACTGTATAATGAATAGATAACCGAAAATGCCAAAAAAGTCGCTGTCAGATATCCAACCCTTGAATTATATAAGCTTTTCCCGAGTCGGAATCCCCAGTAAAAACCAGCAAATACCAATAAAAGTATGGGGAATTTAAACCAGAAATTTGAAATGCCGCCAATTGAAAAACCGAGCGCTCCCAACCAAAACATCATTGGGGGTTTTTGGTCATAGGCATCTCCATGTATTGTCAGATTAATGTAATTTCCATTCTGGAAAGTTTCTTTGGCAACAGTTGCATATTTCCCGGCATCGCGCGTTACATCTATCTGTAAACCATAAAAATAGCTGTAAAGAGCAACGATAATTACAAAAATATAAATAACCCGGACCAAAGTTTTGTTGGGTATGGATTTGGTTGTAAATGACATTAATTTCAAAATTTAAAATCCGCGGTAAAAGTCGCAATTATTTTGCACAATTTGAAATACCCGTTTAAAACCAAAACTATCAGCATGATACTATTCAACTTGAATTCGATATATTTGCCAAAATCAAAATTTGCAAAAAATGAAACTCTGGGAAAAGGGAATTCCTGTTAACAAAGCAATTGAGAAGTTTACCGTTGGAAAAGACCGCGAGCTTGATCTTTACCTTGCGCCATTTGATATTTTAGGTTCTATGGCGCATATCACCATGCTTGAATCGGTTGGATTGATTGGTAAGGATGAATTGCCCGTATTAATGAGGGAATTAAAAAAATTATACAAAATTGCGATTAACAGGGAATTTGTAATTGACGAGGGAGTTGAAGATGTTCATTCTCAGGTTGAGTTTATGCTTACAAAAGAACTGGGCGATTTAGGCAAAAAAATCCATAGCGGGCGATCACGCAACGACCAGGTTTTGCTGGATTTAAAACTTTTTACCCGCGATGCGGTAAAGGAAATTGTTGAAAGTTCGTCGGCAATAATTGATGTTTTGCTGAAAAAGGCTGATGAAACCAGGGAAATTTTAATGCCGGGCTACACTCACCTTCAAATTGCAATGCCATCTTCGTTTGGTTTGTGGTTCAGTGCATATGCCGAAAGCCTGACCGATGATTTGGAGTTGTTGCTTTCCGCCTACAAAATCACAAATCAAAATCCGTTGGGTTCGGCTGCAGGTTATGGTTCTTCATTTCCGCTAAACCGACAGATGACAACCGATTTATTAGGGTTTTCGAAAATGAATTATAATGTTGTTTATGCTCAAATGGGGCGCGGTAAAGTTGAGAAAATTGTGTCGTTCGCCTTGGCTAACTTGGCAGCAACGCTTTCAAAACTTGCATTCGACGTTTGTTTGTTTATGAGTCAGAATTTCAATTTTGTGAGTTTACCGGCCGAATTTACCACTGGTTCGAGTATAATGCCACACAAAAAAAATCCTGATGTGTTTGAGTTGGTTCGTGCTAAATGTAACAAACTGCAAGGCGTGCCAAATCAAATTTCCTTGATGATAAATAATTTACCAAGTGGTTATTTTCGCGACTTGCAAATGGTAAAGGAAGTTTTTCTCCCTTCTTTTAAAGACCTTAATGATTGTTTGAATATTGCAACTTTGGCTATTGAAAATATGACGGTAAAAGATAATATTCTTGATAATCCGAAATACGATTTAGTATTTAGTGTTGAAACCGTAAATAACCTTGTTCTGCAAGGAATACCCTTTCGTGAGGCGTACCAGAAAGTTGGAGAACAAATTGAAACAGGTAACTTTAACCCCGAAAAAGAAGTAAAACATACCCATGAAGGAAGTATTGGGAATTTGATGCTTGATAAAATTTCCGATTATAAAAGGGAAAAAATAGCAGGCTTTAATTTTGATGAAACTGAAAGTGCAATTAATCGGTTACTGGGTTAAATTATAGAAGTGGTTGAAAATAAGACTAATTTCACTTTATTTCTGTTTTTTCGGGCCTATTAATATCGTAAAACGTAATAACAGAAAGGTTAAGAGTATGTTATTAAGCATGTTTTGCATCGGCATAAATTGTGAAATATAGGGTATTTCATTATTTTTGATTTCACTTTGTAAGAAAAATTCGATTTTTGCTTTCAATTTCACAGCGATTGGTTCAGTTGCAATCAGTTAGCTGTTATTTTATGCAAAATGGTTTAAAAAAAGATAGAAAATGACATACACGAGATTACCTGAGGCGCAAGGATTATATAATCCGCAGAATGAACATGATAATTGTGGGATTGGATTTGTTGCCCATATCAAAGGTAACCCTACACACGATATAGTTCTCAGAGGTTTGGATGTACTTTTGAATATGGACCACCGCGGTGCCACAAGCGCCGACAATACAACGGGAGATGGTGCCGGTTTGCTAATGCAGATTCCGCACCAGTTTATTACTGAAGTGTTGAAGTTGGATGTTGGTGAAAAAGGAAATTACGGAACCGGTATAATCTTCCTTCCAAAAGATGATGCCGAAGCAGCATTTTGTATTGACGTGCTGAGCCGGCATATTAGAGAAGAAGGCCTTACATTGGTTGGATACCGCGATGTACCGGTTGATAGTTCGGCCCCCGGAGAAATAGCAAAAACAACCGAACCAACAGTAAAACAGGTTTTTATTCGTGCAAATCTCGAAAGGGAAGCCTTGGAAAGAAAACTTTTCATGGTGCGTAAACTTGCAGAAAAGGAGATACGGGATTCTGATTTAAAATTTAAGGATTGGTTTTATCAACCCAGTTTATCAGCCAAAGTTATCGTTTATAAAGGCATGTTTACACCCTCACAGTTGCGCGATTATTATCTCGATTTCAAACATGAAAAATTTAAAAGTGCAATTGCATTGGTCCATTCCCGTTTCAGTACCAACACATTTCCTACCTGGAGCCTCGCTCAACCATTCAGAATGATTGCCCACAACGGAGAAATAAATACAGTACGCGGAAACAGACTCTGGATGCAGGCACGCGAAGGACTGATGAAATCGGATGTTTTTGGTGAAGATTTGAAAAAACTGCTTCCAATTATTGAGCCGGGAAAATCTGATTCGGCATCGTTTGACAATGTGCTCGAATTTTTGAATATGACAGGGAGAACTATTCCACATGCTTTATGTATGATGATTCCTGAATCATTTAACCAAAAAAATCCAATTCCTGAAAGTTTAAAGGCTTTTTATGAATACCATTCCACAATTATGGAACCGTGGGACGGGCCGGCCTCCATGGTATTTTCTGACGGAAGATATATTGGAGGGACATTGGACAGAAACGGTTTAAGACCGTCAAGATATGTTATTACAAAGAACGATTTGATTGTTATGGGTTCCGAAGTTGGAGTTCAGACTTTTGAACCGGAAGAAATAAAAATAAAGGGTCGTTTGCGTCCCGGAAAAATATTATTGGTTGACACCCAACTCGGTATTATTATTCCCGACGAGGAGGTTAAAGACCAGTTAAGCAGGCAGCATCCTTATGAAATGTGGCTAAAGGAAAATCGCCTGATGATGGACGATATAAAGGTAAAAACCAGGGTGCCTTCATCAATCGAAAATTTCGAAACCTATTCAAAAGTATTTGGTTATTCTAAGGAGGATATGTATGAAATAATCCTCCCCATGAGCGATTCAAGTGTCGAACCAACCAGCTCGATGGGAAATGATGCACCATTGGCGGTGTTTTCTGATAAACCAAAACGCCTGTTTGATTACTTCAAACAAATGTTTGCCCAGGTAACCAATCCACCAATTGACTCAATTCGCGAAGGCTTGGTAATGGCGCTGACCAATTACATAGGTTCACTAAGTTCAAATTTACTTAAAGATTCGCCCGAACATTGCAGGTTGGTAAAATTCCAGGGGCCAATTCTCACCAATACTGATTTGGGAAAGATTAAAGATTTGAAAGACGATCTTTTCACCCATAAAACAATTCCAATTGTTTTTCCGGTTAAGGAAGGGCAAAAAGGACTTGAGTCGGCTCTCGAAGAAATTTTGGCTGAAGCTGAAAAAGCTGTAGATGACAAAAAAAACTACATTATTCTTTCCGACAGGAATATATCTGAAGATTATGCACCAATCCCGTCGTTGCTTGCTGTAGCTGCTGTACACCATCATCTTATAAAAACCAAAAAAAGAATGCAGGTGGGTATAATTGTAGAAACAGGGGAAGCTCGCGAAATTAACCATTTTGCACTTCTGCTTGGTTATGGTGCGAGCATTATTAATCCTTACCTGGCTTTTGCCGCAATCGATCATCTGGTTAAAGAAGGTAAAATTGAAAAGGAATATAACGAAGCGAGAAAGAATTATATAAAATCAATCGACAAAGGTTTGTTGAAAGTAATTTCGAAAATGGGGATTTCTACATTGAGAAGTTATCATGGAGCACAAATATTTGAAGCAATAGGAATAAGCCAGGAATTGATTGACAAATATTTCACAGGTACCATTTCAAAAATTGGTGGCGTTGGGTTGGAAGAAATTACAAAAGAGGCTTTAATGTTTCATACTGAAGCATATAAAAAAGAAGTCGCACCGGAACCGTTTGGTTTTGAAAATGCCGGCGTATATGCCTGGAGAAAATATGGTGAACACCATGCATGGAATCCTGAAACGATTGGCTTGCTGCAATGGGCAACCCGTACAAACGATTATTCGAAATATAAAGAATACAGTGCGCTTGTTGATAACGAAAACAGGAAACCTGCATTTATTCGCGGTTGCTTTAATCTGAAAAAGAATCCAATTCCTATCGATCAGGTTGAGCCGGTTGAAGATATAATGAAACGGTTTGTTACCGGAGCGATGTCCTACGGTTCAATTAGCAAGGAGGCACATGAAGCCCTTGCAATAACAATGAATACCATTGGAGGTCGCAGTAACACCGGAGAAGGTGGTGAAGACCCGGCACGTTTCGGTACTATAAAAAATAGTAAGATAAAACAAGTTGCTTCGGGGAGGTTTGGTGTTACAAACAACTACCTGGTTAATGCTGATGAATTGCAAATTAAAATTGCGCAGGGTGCAAAACCAGGAGAAGGCGGTCAGTTGCCAGGATATAAAGTAAACAGCATCATTGCAAAATTAAGAAATTCAACACCTGGAATCACTTTGATCTCGCCACCTCCGCACCACGATATTTATTCTATTGAAGATTTGGCGCAGTTGATTTATGACCTTAAAATCACAAATCCACGTGCGGCTGTATCGGTTAAACTTGTTTCAGAAGATGGAGTTGGAACTATTGCAGCCGGTGTGGCCAAGGCATATTCTGATGTTATAATAATTGCTGGTGGCGATGGTGGAACGGGTGCAAGTCCGGCGAGTTCAATTAAACATGCCGGATTACCGGTGGAACTTGGGATTGCCGAAGCACAGCAAACACTGGTTTTAAATAATTTACGAGGAAGGGTAAAACTTCAGGTTGACGGACAGCTTAAAACAGGTCGCGACGTTGTTACCCTTGCTTGTCTTGGTGGCGAAGAATTCGGTTTTTCAACTTCGGCTTTAATTGTACTTGGATGTATCATGATGCGTAAATGCCACATGAATACTTGTCCCGCGGGTATCGCAACACAAGATAAGGAATTGCGAAAACGCTTTATAGGAAGGTCGGAATATTCAATAAACTTCTTCCGTTTTATTGCTGAAGAAGTTAGGGAATATCTTGCCGAAATGGGATTCACAAAATTCGATGACATTGTTGGGCGCACTGATTTGCTCGAGCTTAATAAAAATGTCATGAACTGGAAAATGAAAAATGTAGATTTTTCAAAACTGTTGTTTGTTCCTAAAGAAGCAGCAGAAAATCCAATTCATAACACATATAAAAATGCCCAACTCGGTGAAAACCATCTTGACATAGATTTGATAAAAGAATCGAAAAGAGCAATTCAGGCCGGCGAAAAAGTTTGGATATCGCGAAATATCGTAAATGTTGACCGTACAGTTGGCGCTATGCTGTCAGGTGAAATTTCACGGAAATACGGTGAAGCAGGTTTGGCAAAAGACACGATTCACTGTATGTTTAACGGAACAGCAGGTCAAAGTTTTGGTGCTTTTCTTGTGAAAGGACTTACATTCCGGTTGGTTGGTGATTCGAATGACTACATAGGAAAAGGTTTGTCGGGCGGAAAAATAATTGTGGTGCCACCACCTGAATCGACATTTAAACCCGAGGAAAATATTATTATCGGGAACACTTCGTTCTATGGGGCCACAAGCGGAGAGGCATACATAAGGGGCGTTGCAGGCGAACGTTTTTGTGTGAGGAACTCGGGCGCCAAAACCGTAATTGAGGGAACCGGTGATCACTGTTGCGAATATATGACAGGCGGTAGGGTAGTGGTACTTGGAAAAACAGGTAAAAACTTTGCTGCAGGAATGAGTGGCGGTATTGCATATGTGCTCGACATGGCAGGCGATTTCGATTATTACTGTAACCGGGGGCTTGTTGATTTGAGCCAGGTTGAAGAAAAAGCAGATATTAAAGAATTGCAGGAATTAATCAATAATCATTTTTTATATACTCAAAGTACGCTAGCTTCAAAAATACTTACCCGCTGGGATGAATACCTTCCCAAGTTTGTTAAAGTAATTCCTTTTGAATACAAGAAAGTTTTGGAAGAACAAAAATTAAAGGAGTTACAAAAGAAACTTCAGTTAACAGAAGATGATCCATCGCGTCACGAGTAAATAATTCTAAATTTCAATTTAAAAAAACAGGCAAACAAAATATGGGAGATCCAAAAGGTTTTATGACAGTACCCCGGAAAGATGCGGGTTACCGCCCCTTAAACGATAGAATTCATGATTACGGTGAAGTTGAACAGACACTAAATGAAAATGACCGCGCATTACAGGCCTCGCGCTGCATGGATTGCGGAATACCATTTTGTCACTGGGGTTGCCCGGTTGGGAGCAAAATACCTGAATGGCAGGATGCAATTTATCGTGGACGAAAAGATGAGGCTTATTTTATACTTCATTCAACAAATAGTTTTCCCGAAATAACAGGGCGTATTTGCCCCGCCCCATGTGAAAAAGCTTGTGTTTTGGCTATTCACGATGAAGCTGTTACAATTCGCGAAAACGAGTGTGCAACGGTTGAACAGGCATTTGAAGCTGGAATTGTGGTGGCAAATCCTCCAAAAACAAGAACCGGGAAAAAAGTTGCGGTTATTGGTTCAGGGCCGGCTGGTTTGTCTGCTGCCGATTTGCTTAACAGAGCTGGTCATTTGGTTACGGTTTTCGAAAAGGCAGACGCTATTGGCGGATTGTTGCGTTACGGAATACCTGATTTCAAGTTGACAAAAAGCGTTATCGACCGCCGTTTACAACTTTTTCTTGACGAAGGCATGATTTTCAAAACCAATGTTAATGTTGGTGTCGATATATCAAAAGATGAACTTTATGCTGAATTTGACGCTGTATTGCTTGCAGTTGGTGCCGAACAGCCGCGTGATTTACCGGTTGAAGGACGTGATTTGGACGGGGTTCATTTTGCGATGGATTTCCTTACACAGCAGAATAAAAAAGTTGCAGGGAAACTTATTGAAAAGGAAAACAGAATTCTCGCGAAACATAAAAATGTATTGGTTATTGGTGGAGGCGATACTGGATCCGACTGTGTGGGAACTTCAATCCGTCAAAAAGCAAAATCGGTTACCCAAATAGAAATATTACCAAAACCCGCTGAAAAACGAGAAGATAACAATCCCTGGCCTTATTGGCCGAATACTTTGCGCACATCAAGTTCGCATCAGGAAGGTTGCGAACGTCGCTGGAACCTTTCAACAAAAAGATTTATTGGCGAAAATGGCAAACTAAAACAGGTTGAGCTTGTGCAGGTTGAATGGTTGAAAGATTCAAATGGACGCTGGAACATGACTGAAGTGCCTGGCACTACCGAAATTGTTGATTGTGAACTGGCTTTGCTTTCAATGGGCTTTACACAACCTGTGCATGTTGGTTTGCTTGATTCTCTGGGCATTGATTACGATCAACGTGGTAATGTTAAAGTAAACAGTAATAAACAAACTTCAGTTGCCAAATTGTTTGCAGCAGGAGATGCCGAAAAAGGTGCAAGCCTTGTTGTTCATGCTATTGAAGCAGGTAAAGTTGCCGCTAAAAATATTGATGCTTTTTTACGGAAAGCGTAAAAAACGGTTTTTTTGATTTTAAAGCCTGATTTCGGTTAGGCACAATATATTTAAACAGACTTGCCGGCAAAAGTGAAATATGCCGGCAGGTCCGTTTTTCATAAAGTTAACTGAATTTCTTCAGGCCTTGTATGTTTCCATCTCCTGTGCGACCATAAATAGTAAGCTGGTTCTTCCCTGATGATTTCTTCGCATTTTTGGATATATGCAAGTAGTATGTCTTTTTGTTCAACTTCAGCAGGGTTTTCAAAAAGCAACGTATATTCAATAATGTACCTGCCCCTGCCATTCTTTTTTGTGTGCTGAAAAAATACAGGAAGATTGCCGCTTGCTGCAATTTTTTCAGGCCCTGAAAAAAAGGGGGTTTCCCGGTTCATAAAAACAGTCCAGAATTTTGAATTGGCAGGTGGTGTTTGATCTGCAATCAGATAAAGTCCGGTTAACCTGCCTTTAATATTATATTCAATTAAAGTTCTGGCAGTTTTATGAACCGGGACGCTTTTACTTCCCCATCTTTCACGATTATGAGTTAAAAATTTCTCCATTGCCTGATTTCCACGGATAGGATTATAAACAGGTAAAATAAGGTGTTTTAATTTTGACTGCACGAAGCCTGTCCATTCCCAGTTACTGTGGTGCATTGCCAATCCAATTATGCTTCTCCCCTGGTCAAAAAAAGAGTTTGCTTCCTCAATTCCTTTTACCAATACCCTTTTCTCCATTTCCTTGTTTGAAATGCTGTATATTTTTATCGTTTCGACAATTAAATCACAAAAATGGCTGTAGAATTTATTTCTGATTTCATTAATCTCCTGTTCGGATTTTTCGGGAAAAGCATATTTAAGATTATCGGTGATAACCTTAAAACGGTATTTTACAACATAGCGCAACACAAGGTTCAATAAATCGGAAATTCTGAATAATACACAAAAGGGCAAATAGGACAGGGCAATAATTGAGTTTGTTAAAATGCCGTTTTTAAAACGTTTTATTGTGCTTTCATGGAATCGTTTATCCCGTTGTTCAAGTTGATTTCTGTTCATTTTTTTAGTTAGTTATGTGTTGTCTGGCGGGTTATTCCTGGAGCTTAACTCCTTCGGGCCGTTTTCGTTTCCAGCGTTTGTGCGACCAAAGATAATATTCAGGTTTCTTCCTGATAATCTCTTCCATTTTTTCAATGTAAAGTTTCATTATTTCATGTTCGCTTTTTTCAGCCGGGTTCTCGCAAAGCAGTTCAAAAATAGTTAAATATTTTCCGCGGCCGGTTTTTTCCAATTTCTGAAAAAACACAGGTTGATTGAAATGTTTTGATATAAATGCAGGTCCGGGAAAAAACATAGCTTCCTGGTTTAAAAAAATGAACCAGTAGTCATCAGCCGAAATTGGAGATTGATCTCCTGCAAGCCACACAAAAACAGGAGTTTTCTGCTTTTCGTATCGAATTAAATGACGTAAAATATGATCGTTCTTTATCAATTCGGCATCAAACCGCGAGCGGGTTTCGTTCATAAATTTATCGAACTGAGTATTTGCCAACGGCTTGTAAACCGCCAATGATTTATGTTTTAAATATTTCGACAGGTAAGTTCCCCACTCCCAGTTGTTGTAATGCATGGTTAAAACCAGCACACTCTTTCCTTTCACGAAATAACTGTTAATCAAATCGGCATTTGAAACTTTCATGCGCTCTGTAAAATCAGCGTCTTTCATTCCCCTCATTTTTATAGTTTCCAATGTGAGATCGGCAAAATGGTGGTAGAATTTTTTCGCTATCGCTTTAATTTCTGTTTCACTTTTTTCAGGAAATGATTTTCGAAGATTTTTAAAAACAACTGGTTTCCGATAGCCAATTATATAATATACAACCTGATAAAAAACTGATGAAAAGAAGTAGATAGCCCAAAACGGAAATTTTGCCACAATTTTGGTAAAGAATATCCCAATTTTTGTTGAAAAACCTGATTTCATTGCTGTAAATAAAGAAATGCCAAAACTACATTTTTTAACGTAAATCTGGCTACTATTATTTGCCAATGGATTATCTTCGGGCTGAAAAAATAAATAACCATGAAAATATATGTTACTGCTTTTTTAATTTTTTTTGTGTTGAACATGACAGCTCAAAACACTTTTATCGCTCACAGGGGCGCATCGTTTGATGCACCTGAAAATACGGTTGCTTCAGCGAAATTGGCCTGGGAGTTGGGTGCAGATGCTGTTGAGTGTGACATTCATCTCTCGAAAGATAACCGAATTATGGTAATTCATGACAAAGACACAAAACGTACATGCTCAGGGAAAAAGAACCTTTCAATTGCTGAATATCCTTCAACTTTGTTACGCGATTTGGATGCCGGAGTATGGAAAGATGTAAAGTTCAAAGGCGAAAAAATACCTTTTCTTTCTGAATTGATTGAAACTATTCCCGAAGGAAAAACATTGGTTGTTGAAATAAAATGTGGTACTGAAGTAATTCCTCCGTTGGAAAGACTTATGGAAAAATGCAAAAAACAAGAACAGATAGTTTTTATTGCCTTCGATTGGAAAACAATAATTGAAGCAAAAAAGGCATTTCCACAAAATAAATGTTACTGGTTGAGCAGTTCAAAAAATGGGCTTGGCAAAAAAATCAGGGAAGCCGCCGAAAATGGACTGAATGGCGTTAATCTTCACTATTCAGTTATCGATGAAGAGATTATGCAGGTTGCGAAAGAGAATAACATGGAAGTACTTTCATGGACAATTGACGACCCTGCCGAAGCAAAACGGCTCATTGATCTTGGTGTTACAAAACTTACTACCAACCGCCCTGCATGGCTTAAAGAGGAATTGGGGAAATTGTAGTTGAATTAAATGTTTAAACTACTACCGGTTGAATCGATGTAACAGGAATAATGGAAACAAATTAATTTGAAACTGACAGTTGACTTCTCAATAAAAAATAAATAAATAATTATCAAGCTTTATTTGTTAATTGTCTTGGTAACAACCAATTGAAGCGTCCCTTTTGCCAAAAACCGGGTTTTTTGGATTTGCAAATTGTTTAATGGAAGGATAGTATTTAATCCACCCAATTGGTAGTACTTCTTAAAGTTTCGGTTGTGTTCGCGGCCAGCCATAAATTCAGCAATGCGACTTCCAACTCCTACATAGTTTTTCGGCAATGGAACTGCATAGTCAAGCAGGATAATTGTTTTGGCAACCCTTTTCATTTCGCTTAAAATGGGTTGGTACAGATTGGGCAAAAACTGGTGCAAAGCCAGTGAAAGTATTGCAAAATCGAAAGTTTTATCCTGAAAAATGGATAAATCAGTGGCATCGCAAATAAAAAAATCAGCATTTAAAATACTCCTTTTTTCAGCCGTTTTTACAGCAAAATCAATCATTGATGCCGACAAATCAACTCCGGTAACTTTTGAAGCTTTTGCGGCAATTTCGAAAATTTGCGCACCTGTTCCGCAGGCAATGTCGATTACAGTTTTGTTTGCCCCAATTTCCAAAGCAACCCTTTTGCGCATCGATGCCAAAATTGGATCGAGTACCTTACCATAAAATTTCCCCGATTCTACCACTTGTTGTTTTAAGTTTATTGAAGTTACGAAAGTAATTAAACCCTAAACGATTTCGGTTGTTGTAGTCATTGTTTTAAAAAAAATAATTATAATGATGAAATATCAATTTGCTTTTGCTGTTTTGTTTTTGATTTTTTCCGGTTTTAAATCTGATAAACCTGCCTACTTTCTTTTCGATAAAAAAGGCAACCCTGAGAAGTATGAAAAAATGGTAAAGCAGTTGGAAGATGCTGATATTGTTTTGTTTGGCGAAAGTCACGACAATCCAATTTCGCACTGGCTGCAACTTGAGGTCACAAAGGATTTGTTTGAGTTGAAAAAAGATAATCTGATTTTGGGCGCTGAAATGTTTGAAAGCGATAATCAGGTTATTTTGAATGAATATCTTGCTGGATTGATTTCGCAAAGTAGTTTTGAAAACGAAGCACGGCTGTGGCCAAACTACAAAACCGACTATAAACCGCTTATTGAATTTGCTAAAACAAATCAACTTCAATTTGTGGCATCAAATGTTCCGCGCAGGTATGCATCTTTAGTGAATTCAAAAGGTTTTGAGGGACTTGATGAACTTTCGGATAAGGCAAAAACATTTATTCCACCACTGCCAATTGTTTACGATTCCACATTAAACTGTTATAAAAGTATGTTGGAAATGCAAGGTATGGGTAGCCATGTTACACCAAACTTTCCAAAAGCACAGGCCATAAAAGATGCAACAATGGCATATTTTATTCTTCAAAACTGGTCGAAGGGAAAAACGCTTATCCATTATCACGGTTCATATCATTCCGAGAATTTTGAAAGTATTTACTGGTATCTGAAACACGCAAATCCTGATTTAAAAATAGTTACCATCCACACGGTTTCACAAAAAGAGATTTCTGAGTTGGAAGAAGAAAACACAGGCAAAGCAGATTTTACGATTTGTGTTGATGAAGATATGACAAAAACGAGATAGTTTCGTTTCCTAAATAAAGTGGAAACCGTTAATCTGTTTTTTGAAATTTACTTTCTGTAGAAGTTCATTTCATCCAAATAAATCCAGGCTTTTTCGGGCATAAAATGACGGACATCTTTGCCTTCTTTAATAGCATTTCGTATAAACGACGACGAGATTTCCATTAAGGGTGCATTCGGGACAACGGAAATATTTTTATGTTCAGGAACTTTTGTTAAATCAAAACCGGGACGGGGATAAACAATAATGCCATAGTTTTCAATGATAATTTCGCTGTTTTTCCACTTGTAAAAACTTTCCAGATTATCAGAACCCATTAAAATCGAAAAATTGTAATCGGGGTGGCGTTCCTGAAGATAAGTCAGTGTATCAATTGTGTAACTTGGTTTGGGTAAGTTAAACTCGATATTTGAAGCCCGAAAACGATTGTCATTTTCAATTGCACGGTTAACTAATTCCAGCCTGTGGTAATCAGCTAAAAGATTTTCCTTTTTCTTAAACGGGTTTTGAGGCGATACCACAAACCAAAGCTGATCGATGCCGGTATATTCAACCAAATAATTGGCGATTGCCAAATGACCAATATGAATTGGATTGTACGAACCAAAATATAGGCCGATTTTTAAATTTATAGTTTTTGGGGATAGAATATCTTCGATTAAGTTGCTCATATTTTAGAATATAGAAGGGAAATTTCCAATATCGAATACTCAAAAATCAATCTTCAACAGAGAATTCCCAAATCATAAGTCCAAATTACAAATAAATACCACATCACAAATTCAGAAAATTCAAACTGTTAAAATTAATCAAGGTTAAGCCGAAAGATTCCCCTTTGGAAATTGGACATTCAATTTTGTTTATTGGATTTTCGGGTTTCTATTGATTTGAAATTTGTTAACTCCCTGTAAATTTCCTTATAATTTCTTCTGCCTCATTACAAGCCTTCGTCAAATCGTTATTGGTGATAATTGCATCAAAATGGCCGGCAAAACTCAATTCATGATTTGCCTTTGCAATTCGCATCTGTATTTTTTCTTCGGTTTCAGTTGAACGGCTTATTAATCTTCTGCGTAATTCCTCAACTGATGGAGGCTGCACGAAAATCGCAAGTGCATCATCGCCATAAAACTTTTTGATATTTAATCCGCCAAAAACGTCAACGTCAAAAATTACATTTTTTCCGTTGTTACAAATGCGTTCAACTTCGCTTTTCAGTGTTCCGTAGCAAATTCCGTTGTAAACTTCTTCCCATTCAAGAAACTCATTGTTTTTTACCTTGTCCTGAAATTCCTTATTGGTCAGAAAATAGTAATCTTTTGCATGGGTTTCATTGGGCCGGGGTTCGCGGCTTGTGGCCGAAACCGAAAATTCAAGGTTTAAGTCCTTTTGCAGCAGATATTTTACAATTGTGGTTTTTCCGGCTCCCGACGGCGCTGAAAATATGATGAGTTTACCTTTCATTTTTTAAATTGAATTTACCTTTTCGAATTTCATAACTTCCCTCTTTTGTAGGGGTTGGGGAGGTCTTTACAACACATTTAACAACTGCTCTTTTATGCGTTCCAGATAATCTTTCATTTGAACCACTATTCGTTGAATGTCGGTGTTGTTTGCTTTCGAACCGATTGTATTTATTTCGCGACCCAGTTCCTGCGAAATAAAACCAAGTTTTTTCCCCGTCGGAAATGGTTCGGCAATAGTTTCAAGGAAATATTCGCAATGGTTGGCAAGCCTCACTTTTTCTTCGTTGATATCAAGCTTTTCGAGATAAAAAATAAGTTCCTGTTCAAAACGGTTTTTATCAACATTTCCGTTTAATGCAAGTTTTTCGAGATTTTCGGTCAAACGTGACCGCAACAATTCTATACGTTGTTCTTCAAAAGGTTCAATCTGTGCAAGCAGCGATTTAATAAAATCAATGTTTCCCACAACATCAATTTCCAGTGCGTTGCCTTCCTGTACACGGAATTTGTCAATATCAGCAATTGCCTTTTTTATATTTTCAAGAATAATTTCCCACTCCTCTTCATTCAGTGTTTGGTATTCTGTTTTTACAACATCCGGCAATCTCAGTGCTGCCTGTAATGTAGTGAGATCGGTTGGGAGGTTTAAATCGGCACTAATTTTATTCAGTTGTTTGAAATAACTTTTTAAAATAGGTTCGTTTATTTTTGAATTTGATTCGTCGCCCAAACTTTCAACATAAATATTAAAATCAACTTTTCCACGTTCAAGTTTATCTGAAAGTTCTTTTCTGATTTCGATATCTTTTTCGCGATAAACAGCAGGTATTCGCGTATTTATATCAATTTGCTTACTGTTTAACGATTTTATTTCGATGGTAAATTTTTTGTTGTTTACCTCGAACTCGGCTTTCCCAAAGCCAGTCATTGATTTTATCATGCTGAATATTTTCCGCTAAAATAGTATAAAGTCGGAAGACCGAAGTCGGAAGACTGAAGAAAAAGTTAAAAGTCGAAAGTCCGAAAGTCTGAAGACCGAAGTCTGATGAAAAAGTTGAAAGTCGGAATTCGGAATATACTGTTATGACCAAAGATATGCAACTGTTTTTCTTCAGGCAATTACTCCTGATCCAATCAATTCATCGGCTAAATACCAGGCGGCAAACTGGCCCGAAGTAATTCCTCTCTGTTCATTCTCAAAAATAAGCCAGGCGCCATCTTCTTTCAAATGGATTGTACCTTTTTCAAGTGGCTGGCGGTAACGGATACGGATATCATATTCGCATTTTTCGCCTGGCGACATTTTTAAATCTGTTCGAATCCAGTGTATTTCTTCGGAAGCAATAAACAGTCCTTTTCTGAATAAACCCGGGTGGTTTTGTCCTTCGCCAACGTAGATAATATTTCTCTCAACATCGGTAGCCAAAACAAAAAGAGGTTCTTTGTGCCCGCCAATATTCAATCCTTTTCGTTGCCCGATTGTATAAAAATGCGCACCCTGATGTTCTCCAATAATTTTACCGTTCCAGGGTTTATAAGGAAATGGAAAACAGAGTTTCCGGTAGTTTTCTTCCGTTTCTGCTATTCGTTTTTTCTTTTCCATAAAACCAAACGGAATTTCAATAATGTTACCGGTTTTGGGTTGGAGTTGCTGTTGTAAAAAAGTAGGTAAATCAACTTTTCCCACAAAGCAAATCCCCTGTGAATCTTTACGTTCGGCAGTTGGCAGATTTTGTTCCCTGGCAATTTTTCTTACTTCCGGTTTTAACAGTTCGCCAATGGGAAACATTGCTTTTGAAAGTTGATCCTGATTCAACTGGCACAAAAAGTAACTTTGATCTTTATTTGGGTCTTTTCCTGCCAAAAGCTGGTGAATAGTTTTTCCTTCGATTTCAATTTCGCTTTTCCGGCAATAATGGCCGGTAGCAACAAAATCGGCATCAAACTTTAAAGCTTCCTCCAAAAATGAATCAAATTTGATCTCGCGGTTACAAAGTACATCGGGGTTTGGAGTTCGTCCGGCCTGGTATTCGGCAAACATATAATCGACCACCCGCTTTTTATAATCGACACTTAAATCGACAATATGAAACGGGATTTCAAGTTTTTTTGCCACCATTTTAGCAATTAGCGCATCTTCTTCCCAGGTACAGGCACTTGTAATGTTTCCAACACGTTCGTGCCAGTTCACCATAAAAAG
>DAOPKR010000001.1:124028-138579 GCA_035391305.1 Draconibacterium sp. | reverse complement strand
GGAGAAGAAGCCATTTCACCTCCGGCAAATCCATAACCCATTCCAAAAGTTACATTGGCATCATGAGAACCAAGTGTTGCAAGCCCGTATAAAATTCCAAATCCGGTTTCAGATTCACCTGCAACGGTTCCAACTATTGCACCGGCAGCAATATTAAATTTGTTTTCAATTATTGGAATTGAAAATTTAGCTGTAGCAAAAACAGGTGTTGGTGCACTGAAAAGAAATATAGGAATAACTCCTCCTCCAATCGAAAAATTGTCAGATAAACCGTATGCAAACTGGTTCCATAAAACCCATATATTCTGATAATAACCTTCTCCTTTTTTTAATCCGTAACCGTTTGGCGACCAAAAATAGCGGGTCGATTGCGGATTTGGGAACCAGTATTTACCATCTTTTATTTGCAGATTTTTAACTGTATTAAATTTTTTAATTTCTGTTTTGAAAATGGAAATCTCACCCAGTTTTTCAGTTTTTAGAGTAATTTTAAGCGAATCTTCACTTACTATTTCACCCATGAATTCATTGCCATCAACAGTTTCAATATTTACAATGGTTGAATCATTTGTTGTTTGTGAAGTTGCCGGGATTGTAAAAATGAAAACGAACAAAAAAAGAAAAACAATTTTTGTATTCATCGTTTTAGGTTTTATTGATTTGAAAAATTCAAATCAGTAATAAAAGATACGATTATTTATAACACGTAATCAGATATGTGCACAAATTGTTTATCCTTTGTGTGGCCGGCCTTTATAATTCCTTGAAGATTTTCCGACTTTTTTCCCTTTTGAGAATCCGCCACTTTTCCTGAATGGACGTTTTGAACTGTTTATTTTCCATTGCGGACCTTCACCAAAGCGCTCCGGTAAAGGAATTTTGAATACTTCACGCTCAATTAACTGTTCTATTTGGTGGAATTTGAACATGTCATCTTCACTTACCAAAGTAAGTGCGACTCCGGTTGTATCGGCACGGGCAGTGCGACCAACACGGTGAACATAATCTTCAGCATCCTGCGGGACATCGTAATTTATTACAAGGTTGATGTCTTTAATGTCAATTCCGCGGCTCATTACATCAGTAGCTACCAAAATCCTTGTGCGTTTTGAGCGGAAACCCAGCAATACTTCCTCGCGCTGGGCTTGTTCCAGATCTGAGGAAATTGCTTCAGCTGAAAGTCTTTGTTTTTTTAAAACCTTTGCCAATTCGTTTACCGCACGTTTTGTCGAACAAAAAATAAGTATGCTGTTGTAGTCGGGGTTCTCGGAAATTAAGTGGCTGACAAGTCCGTTTTTTTGTTGATTGTAAATTAAATATGCAGCTTGCAAAACCCCTTCTGCAGGTTTCGACATGGCAATATTTATTTGCCGTGGATTGTTAAGAACCTGTGATGCCAGCGACCGTATTTTTGGTGCCATTGTTGCGCTAAACATCAGTGTCTGCCTTTCTTTTGGAAGATAGGAGATGATTTTTACAATGTCATCATAAAAACCGATATCAAGCATTCTGTCGGCTTCATCAAGTATCAGAAATTTAATCGTGTCGAATTTCACATAGCCCAGGTTTAAATGTGAAATTAGTTTACCCGGGGTTGCAATTACAATATCAGCACCTTTTGTAAGTGCCGTTTTTTGCTGGCCCCAGTTATCTCCGTCTCCGCCACCGTAAATTGCAATTGAATTAATTCCCATCGTATATCCTATTCCCTGCACTTGCTGGTCGATTTGCATGGCAAGTTCGCGGGTTGGCACAATGATTAATGTTGAGGTTTCACCACCAGGTAAATCGGCAATTAAATCAAGGATTGGAAGCAAAAATGCAGCGGTTTTTCCGGTTCCTGTTTGCGCACAGGCAATTAAATCGTTTCCGTCTAAAATTATGGGTATTGCCTGTTCCTGAATTGGTGTTGCCTCTTTAAAACCCATGTATGAAATGGCATCCAATAAATCATCGTGTATTCCTAATTCTGAAAATTTCATTCAATAAACTTATTTTTTGAGTTTCAAAAGTACAAGAAATTAATGGAAAATGTGGATGTTAAAAAAACGTGAACTATTTTCCGAATGGTTTCAGACTTTGTGCGGCTTTCAACAGAATGGAGGTTTGTTTGCTCTGTTTGTTTCGACCACAATGTGTTTTATTAATATTTTGAATCATTAAAATTTGTTTGGGTTAAAGCACTATTTTTAGTTGAGTTCCGCAGTTTTTACAGGTTTTGTCGTTTGTCAAACCACAAAAATGTGTTTCGTAATGGTTTCGTGATATCAACAATATTCCGCATTCAGGGCAAAAAGTTGAAGAGCGGTTTTCATCGTTTACATTTCCGAGGTAAACGTGGTTTAAATACTGTTTTGCCATATTGTAAAGTGTTTCCAGTTTTAAGGCTGAGGTTGGCGGTAAATCCATCTCATATTGCGGAAAGTAGCGTGAAAGATGCAGCGGGACTTCATTTCCCAGATTTTCAGCAATCCATTTTACCATTTTTTCGAAATTAGTTTCGTCATCGTTCAAACCCGGAATGACAAGGTTTGTGATTTCGAGGTGCGATTTACTTCCGGCAATTATTTGTAATGTTTCCAAAACCGGTTCCAAATTTCCTTTGGTTTGTTTTCGGTAGAATTCCTCTGAAAAGGCTTTTAAATCGATATTAAAAGCGTCGATAAAAGGCAGTAGTTTTTTTAGTGGATCAGGATTTATATATCCGTTGGAAACCACTACATTTTTCAGCCCGTTTTCACGGGCCAGTTTTGCAGTTTCGAACATGAATTCGTAAAAAGTAAATGGTTCGTTGTAGGTGTAGGCAACACCAATATTATTGTCGGTTTGCCTTGCTTTCTCAACTATTTGTTTTGAATCGAGTTTATAAAACCCGTTAAAATCGGAAGCAAAACACTGCGAAATCCGGTGGTTCTGGCAAAAACTGCAATGAAGGTTGCAGCCTACTTCGCCAATCGATAAAATGTTTTTTCCGGGATGAAAATGGTACAATGGTTTTTTTTCGATTGGGTCGATCCCAAAAGCTGCAATTTTATTGTAAACATGTGTAATTAACTGCCCGTTTTCGTTTGAACGCACTTTGCACATTCCGGTTTGATTGGGTTTTAATACACAATTCCACGGACAAAGGTCGCACCTCACAACATGATTTTCGAGTTTTGTATAAAATTGGGCTTCGCGCATTATAAAATGTATTTTTTTCAAGGGTACGAAAAATGAGGGAGTTCGTTTCTTCTCAGTTTTTTTACTTTTTCAATTCCTGCAGTTCCAGTTTTAGCGCGTTAACCGAATGTAAAACTTTTTGTAAATCAGCTTGAGGTTCAGGTATTTCGGTATTCATGTAACAAACAAATTTCCAAATCTCTTTTATTTCTGAAACCGGAACTTCGAATGGCGAAAATTCAGGATTCAGCGAAATCAAACGCAAATTGAAACTTAGGGCAATTTTGTTTTCAACTATTTTAAAAACAATTCCTTCGTCACGGGTAACCAAAATGCAGGCGTCATTATTCCTGATATCATAAAAATTCTGTACAAATTCACCGAAAACAACAGAACCACTGGGAATTGGCAGCATCGAATCGCCGGAAATCGTGAACGCACGGTATTTTTTTTCCTGCGATAAAAAAGGCAACTGAAAAACGGGCAGGTTTCCAATATATTCGGGGTCGGCAAACCGGGTAACATAACCTGCCTTGGCTTTTTCGCTCACAAATTCAATGTTGTCGGTGTTGTTTCTGTCAACTGTGGTGGCAATAACACGGAGGTTGGTTCCTCGGATGAAAACGTCGAACCCGTTTTGCAAATCGGTAAACTGGCTTTCTGAAAGTTGATTTAAATCGGTATTGATTAAAGTATCAATCGCAATCCCAAAATATTTTGAAAAAGCCTGCAGTTGATTTACAGTTGGCTGGCTGATTGAATTTTCAATGGCATTTACAGTTGTACGTTTTATTTCCAAAGCGGCTGCCAAATCATTTTGGGTTCGGTTTTTCCGTAAGCGGAGAAGTTTGATGTTGCTTCCAAAATAATTCATATTCTAAAAAATTTATTCAAAATTAAGCAAAAATGTTTGCAGTTTAAAAGAAATGATTAAATTATTATCGTTGAAGTGATAATAATATTATCATTTGACGATTTAGTCAGGGCTTCACTTTAAGTGAAACCCTGACTAAAAAGAGAAAGAAACTTATTCCCCGGGACAGCGGTCCCGTTTTTTTTGAAGTTCAAAAATCCCCGGTTCCACAGCCGGGGTTTTTCTAAAAAAGTTTTAAAGGAAAATGAAAAACGAAGATGTTCAACATAAATTAAGTGTACTTGCCGATGCTGCAAAATACGATGTTTCGTGTGCATCAAGCGGCAGTAGCCGGAAAAATGCATCAAAAGGAATTGGAAATGGTGTTGCGTGCGGAATATGCCACAGTTTTACCGAAGACGGGCGGTGTGTGAGTCTGTTCAAAATTCTGATGACTAACCACTGTATTTACGATTGTGCGTATTGTATTAATCGCCGCACAAACGATAGGCAACGGGCAACATTAACTGTTAAGGAAATAGTTGACCTTACAATCGGCTTTTACCGAAGAAATTATATTGAGGGTTTGTTCCTAAGTTCAGGAGTAATAAAAAATCCTGATTTTACAATGGAGAGAATTGTTCAGGTGGCAAAAAAACTCAGGCTCGAAGAAAATTACAATGGTTACATTCACCTGAAAGCTATTCCTGGTGCCAGTCAGGAGTTGATTCACGAAGCAGGTTTGTGGGCCGACCGTTTGAGTGTGAACATTGAAATTCCGACAGAAATGCATTTAAAACGTTTGGCGCCTGAAAAGAATTATAAAGGAATTTTGCTTCCGATGAACCAGATAAAGAATGAAATATTAATCAGCAAAGAAGAACAAAAAAAATACAGAAAAGCGCCACGTTTCGCCCCTGCCGGACAAAGCACACAATTGATTATTGGCGCAACGCCTGAAACCGACCGGCAAATTATTTTGCTTTCATCGGGATTGTATAAAACCCAAAACCTGAAGCGGGTTTATTTTTCGGGATATCTGCCTGTAAATCAATATGACCAGCGGTTGCCTGCATTAAATCATCCTCCGCTGGTACGCGAAAACCGATTGTATCAAAGCGACTGGCTGATGCGGTTTTATAAATATAAAGCCGAGGAAATTCTTTCTGAAGATCAGCCTTTTTTGGATTTGGATATCGATCCAAAACTTGGGTTTGCACTTCGTAATATGCACCAGTTTCCGGTGGATATAAATCGTGCTGATTATGAAATGATTTTACGTGTTCCGGGAATCGGGGTTCAATCGGCACAAAAAATAATACTGGCACGCCGCCATCGAAAATTAAATTCTTTGCATCTGCAAAAAATAGGAATAGTTATGAAACGAGCTAAGTATTTTATTACCTGTAACGAATTGCCTGCATCAACTACTGATTGGGCGCCCGAACGGCTGAAGCAAAAATTGATTGCCGAATCTGTCTCAAAGAATAAAAAACTGCCGGACACGCAATTGAGTTTATTCGCTGATTACAAACCGGTTTTGTATTAATAGTTTAGAGTTTAGGGTTCAGAGTTCAGAGTTCAGGGTTCAGAGATTAGAGTTTGAATGATAGAATTTTGTAACCAGTAACCAGTATCCAGTATCATGATAATCTACACCTACGATGGCACTTTTGAGGGGTTTTTAACCTGTATTTTTGAAACTTACAACAGGAAGAATTTTCCTGTTGATATTTGCAAACGCACGGGTGAGCAAAAACATTTGTTTGCGCAGAAGTTTGACGTTCAGTCGGATGCGGCAAAAGCCGACCGGGTTTGGAAAGGCATTCAGAGCAAGCTGACCGGCAGGAATAACCAACTTGTATTTTACGCTTTCCTTTCTGAAGAAAACGGAATTGAGATGAAGATCTATCGCTTTCTGCGACGATTGTTTAGCGAACATTTCAGTATTGAAACTGATTTTGGAGATGCTGATGTGTTATACCTGACGCAAACCTCGCAAAAAGTAAAAAAAGAAGCCATGCGAATGTTGCAGTTTGTAAGGTTTCAACACACAAAGGAGGGGCTTTGGTTTTGTGGAATTGAACCCCGGTATGACGTTCTTCCTTTGGTTTCTACCCATTTTCAAAAACGGTTTGCCGACCAAAAATGGTTACTTTATGATTTAAAACGAAACTATGGGTTTTTATTTGATAAAGTTAAGCTGGAAGAAGTTGTGATTTCAAATAAAGAATTCAGCACAATTACCGGACAGGTTAACGAAAATGTTTTGCAGGAAGGAGAGGAGTTTTATCAAAAACTGTGGAAGTCGTATTTCAAACATATCAACATTCAGGAACGGAAAAACCTGAAATTGCAGCGCCAGCACATGCCGCGCCGTTTTTGGAAGTATTTGCCGGAAATGTTGATTCTGAATTAAGGCTCTTTTCTATTCAACCTGCACACAAACTAATCTTTAACAACTTTTATTATCTGTTGTTGCTGATCGTTATTCAGCCTTATAAAATAAACCCCATTGGGAAGTGGTGTAAAATCAACTGTTTCGCCACTGGAATGAATCAATCCTGAATTTAATTTACGACCCCATATATCAAAAACCGAATAAGTTACCTGACTTACTGACATATCGGAAATTTGTATAATCAAATAGTTGTTTACTGGATTTGGGAAGACTTTTGCCAGTTTGGGCGAACCCATTATTTCAGGCGAATTTTCGACAATTAGCATTGTAGTGGGCAACGATTTTTCAACAGAAAATGCATTGCCATTTTGATCGGCAAGATAACTGTACGCCCACTCAGGCCTGACAGGTAATTTGTTTTCAATCACTTTTTGTTTCCATTCCAGATCGGTAACTCGTAAGAAATCGTTGGTTATATATTCATAATACGACATAAAGGCACCTGTGTAGGCGGCAGTTACATCACTTCCCGGAATTTTTGCAAGGCAAACACCGAGGTTTATATTTCCCAACCCTGTATGCAAAACTTTACCAACCAGAGCGCCGGATTCATCGGTTGGTTGTGTATGAATATCAACATTGATAAAATCGCTTTCAATTACTTTGGCTGGCTGCCAAAACAAATCGAGAATCCAGCCGTCAATGGGCAATCCACCACACTCCTGATGAGGGACTTTTACGAGCATTTTTTTTAGCCATTCAGTTTCAGCTTCATCAAATGATTCATTTTTAAGTTCTTTAAGTGCCAGTATTTCAAGTTTTTCCATTGTTTTTGCAAATTTTTTAAAGTATAAATCAACAGGTTCACTGTATCTGGGGCCAATTTGTTTTCCATTGAAAAAGTCTGCTGCATTATTGGCATAATCTGCTAATGTTTTATAAAAATCAGGATAGGGTTCTATATAAGAATAAGGGAATGAACAACCTGTGCCTCCTGTATATGAAGGCTTGGCATACAATAAATTGTCGTGCCGTAATTGCGTCCAACCCGCCAGTTGAGTGTTCATTTTTTGTTGATTCCAAGCCCCTGTCCGCATAAAAAATGGCAGGTTTTCATTGTCGGACATTGGGTTTAAAGCACGAATTGAAGATAACCATGTACTGTACAGGTTTTCATTCCAAAATTCAGGCTCTTTTTTGTCTATCAGGTATCGCATCAGGGCAAGTTGGGTCCCATATGGGGATTGCGTCATTTCGTCTTCCAAAAAATGGAGGGCATTGTTGTTCCCCAGGGCATACAATACATCCAGCGGATCGGGCATCATCCGCGTTACCTTTTGGCCATTGTAAATAATACGGTCAAACACTACATTGGCTAAAACAAAGGCATCAATAATAAACCGCTGTCCACTTACCAAAAAGGAAACAGGTAATTCATCGGGCTCTTCCCCGGTCGGTTCGACAAAGTAAAAGGCACCCATATATTTTTGCATAAATTCAGGATTATGGATTAATCCGTCATAATAAATTGCAAAAGTGGCTGAGTCATTTAGTTGTGCAGGATCAGAAATACCCAGTGATTCAGTAAAAGTTGTGTATTCATCGGAAGTTAGATTATCACTTTCGCCAACAAGATAAGTAATGATTTCGTTGTTTTGCTCCAGCAGATTTTTATCAGCAGATGACTGCATCATTTCGTTAAAAATAAATGCTGAAATATTAAGCCGTTTGATTTCTTCGGGTTCCCAGGGTCGTTCCATTCCTCCAGTGGGAGGTGGTGTCATCGGAAAATCGATTCGTCCAAGCCACATCATCACTTTAAAATAGGGTTCAAGATTTGTATTCCCCATCCATTTATCATCTTCAGTAAACACATAGTGACCCCTCACTTTGAATTGTGAAAAATCAATTTTACGTAAACGATCGGGTTTTGTGAAAAGCACAACATCGGCCAATGTTTCGCTATCAATTGCATTCATTACCTGTTCGTAATTTTCCTGGCTGGCATAACGGGTTTGCATCTTTGTGTTGTCGATAAGTGATTTGGCAACCGTCAGATACAAATCGATGTCAGCAATATTTTCAGGAAGTGAATTTCCATATTGTGCAGCAACGGCGGGTAAACTATTGTATAAACCTGTAATGTATTTGCTGATGTTTGGCATTAAAAGGGTTACCTCAGAGGATTTCAGGATTTCGTCGTACGAGGTATGAAGTGCATGAAGGACCAAATCGGTTGAGATAAAAACAGGCAAGTCTTTGTTGAATACTGAATTTTGGTAAGCAGTTCCAAAACTAAAATCGCTGATTCTTTCGGTTACAACAAAATGGTTTTGCATTAAAAGACTTAATTCCGCCTGGGTAAGATTTAGCTTTTGGGTTACTGAATCGAGATAAAGGATGTCGTTGAGCGAAGGGGTAAGATTGCTACCCTTGTAATATTTTAACCCGGGTTCATTGTTAAGTTCATACAGTTCGCTAAAACTTAAATCTTTAACCGAATTGCGGAAATCAACGTATGATTTTACATTAAGTTGGGCAGAAACAAAATTTGACAGAAGAATAAAAGCTGACAAAAAAAGAATTCGTGTTTTCATGACAGATTAGTTTATTTTGGTTTTTAAAATTACGAAATATTTTTAAATGCCAAGCAAAAAAGGGTTGTTCAGATCAAACTGAACAACCCTTTTTTTGCTTGGTAATGAGTATTTTACTGCAATAGCTTCTTGGGAATTTCCTTTATCGGTTTTATCTTAATATTCCTGACAAACAATTCTCCGCCTTCCGACTGGAATTGGATTTTTCCTTTTGTAAGCGGTTCAATATTTCCTTCACCAAGATATTTCCCTGAATTGTAATTTACCATATTCACATTTCCGTTGACAACGTGGACAGAAGTACCGCCATAACAGTAGAGTTCAACCGTATTCCATTCTCCATGCGGTTTTTCGTAATCTCCGTCTTTGGCAACAACTTTTGTTTCGGTATCAGGTATCGACGGAATTGTTTCTGCGCCTTTTGTATAAACATATTTGCCATCACTGTTCTTTACCATTGGTATTTCGCAGTACGATTTGCCCATTCTATACGAGTCACCAATATTTCCGGTTAAAAGTTGCAATTCGTGTGCACTCATCCAAACGCCAAGTCCAACACCAAAATCGCCGTAACTGTGGTATAAAAGTCCCGAGTTGTAACGAGTGAAAACTTTGTCTCCCCATTTAAATTCAACCGAAAGATGATAATTTTCGAACTCCTCTTTTGTTGCCAGCGATGCATTTACTTCACCTGAAATTCGGATAACTTTTTCACCATCGAGTTCAGTAACAGTAAACAGGTTTAAAGGATCATTATTCAAACCAACAGGAATACTGTCGTTTTCGAGCGGGCCGATCCATGTGTCCCAGCCATCAAGGTTTTCACCGTTAAAAAGTGGTTGCCAGGGCTTCTCGCATGATGAAAGAAAAATATAAAAACTAATTGTGGCTAAAAGGAAAAATGATTTTTTCATTGTAAAAAAGGTTAAGTTGATTAATAAAAAAACTGTCCCATAAATATAGGACAGTTTCGCAAATATTTAAATTGAAATTATGTTTTTAATGAATGGCTTCTGACTCAATCATTTCTTTAGCTCTGTCTAAGATTGTAGAGTCATCAAGTAAAACAATACCTCCATTTGGTCCTGGTTCCATGTGGATTCCAACTGCTGTTCCATTTTTATAATTAGCGCCACCAAAATAATTTCTGACGGTTTCCTCAGTAACAGAAAACTCTTGCGCTAATTTTTTGATGGAACCGTCAGGTAAGCTGTCTTTAATTTTCCTCAACTCGTTAAATGTTATTTTGCTTGTCATTTCTCTTATTTTTTTAGTGAATATTAAAAATTAATTGGTCTCACCTGTAAAAATAGAATTAATAATTTAATAACAAAAGGATAACAAGCAGGTATTTTTAAAGATTCGAAGAACTTGGGTCAGTGTTCAAAAACCTATTTTAAAAGTAACGTTGTAACGGTTTGTTGTATAGATAATAAGAAGCCTGTTAGTTTGTGTTTAACAGAATGTAATTGCCCCGATATTAACAAATTTTAAGAATCAATTGAGTCCTTTGTTTATTCCATCACATATACTTTGTAACATACCCGAGCGAATATTCAATTCAAAGAGTTTACTGTTTTCACGGGTTGGGTACACTCTGTTAGACATGAAAATGTACAACAACCCATTATCCGGGTCAACCCAAACAAAAGTTCCTGTAAAGCCTGAATGTCCGAAACTGTTGGCACTGACACCTTTTGCCGGATATGCATTACCTGCTGACTTTGATTTATTATCAAGCAGCGGTTTGTCGAAACCCAATGCACGCCGGTTGTTATTTTCGGGGAAACGAGGTTTTATAAAACGGTTTACTGTTTCTTCCGAGATATAACGTTTACCTCCAAAATACCCTTTTTGCAAATACATTTGGAATAGTTTTGCTAAATCGTTTGCCGACCCGAAAAGTCCTGCGTTTCCTGATATTCCGCCCAGCATGGCAGCACTTTCGTCATGTACAAATCCAAGTATATTTTGTCTTCTGAACAAGTTATCAGTTTCGGTTGGTGCAATGCGGTCGAGCGTAAAGTGCAAATAAGGGTTGTAGGTTAATGTTGTTGCACCAAGTGGGCGATAAAAGTTTGTTTTGAGATAATCTTCATAGTTAGCTCCCGTGATTTTTGATATTACCTGAGGATAAATACAAAAACTCAAATCAGAATAAACGTATTTCTTTTCGCCGATATCACAATTTCTTATGGCGTCAAAAATCATTTTGCTAAAGTCATCTTTTAAATAGAGGTTTTCAGAAACTCTGACATGATAGCCGTCCATTGGCTGATGTTTGAAAACGTTCGAATCCAGATTACCATTTTTATCAGTTCCCATTTGCCATATTGGTATCCCGGCCGGAATACCTGACTGGTGGGTGAGGAATTCCGAAATTTTTATTCCATCCTTATTGCTGTTTTTGAAATCGGGCCAATAATCGCTCAAAGGTTTTTCTACATCAAGTTTTTTCTCATCAACCAATTTCATAATTGCCGGCAGCGGTCCCGAAACTTTTGTAATCGAAGCCCAATCGTAAAGGTCTGTTTCAAGTACCTTCAATTTTTTGTCGTAAGTATGGTAACCGTAGGTTTTGTGGAGAATTATGTTTCCATTTCTTGCAACAACTACCTGACAACCAGGATATGCTTTTTCATCTAACCCGAGATTAGCCAGAGAATCAATCTTCCGGTACAGGAATTCTGAACTTATTCCTTCTTCTTCAGGTATTGAGTAGCCCAGGCATTTGTTTGCATCTATGTCAATTCCATCGTTTAACTTAAACCATTTGTCAACAGTAACCGGCAGTCTCCCTCTAGCGTCGAACGCTCCAAAAACCAATTGTGCTGCCAGTTCCTGCACAAGGTCTGTATTTTGGTACGCTGCAATCAACCCTTTCGAATAATATATTTTATCGAAATGTTTCAGGGCATAAGCATTTCCGAAAAATACCGAAATGGTATTAACGGACTGGGTAACTTCGGAAACAACTTGTCGCTGCAATTCAGTTGTTCCGTATTTTGATGCCGGGTACACATTAATTCCCTGAATTCCAAGAATTACAAGATTGTAGTTTTTTAGTTTGATTCGAATATTTGTCCATTCCTGAGCAGTCGCATTTTTCGAAATCACAAAATGATCTATATCAGTATATTTTTCGAGCATTTTCTGGAAGGGTGAAATTTCACTTCCTCCTACATTTAACGAAGCAATTCGCAAAGTATCCAGCCCTTGAACAGGAAGAATTTTATCATTTATAAGAACTGTTAAAGCGTTTTTAATTAGCTTTCTGTTTGTTACTTCAAACTCCGGAGAATTCAATTTTTCGGTTAAATTTTTTAACGGGGCAGGTTTATAATCATTTAAATTAACCCATCGTTTTAAAGCTAAAACTGTCGTACATTTTTCATCAATTTCGGCAATTGTTAATCTTCCTTCATTTATTGTATTTTTTACCGATTGAATAGCATTTTGCAAATCAGGAACAAATTCTACCATATCGTTTCCGGCAATCAGCGCTTCTGCTTCGGTGTTTCCTTTATCTGTCCTGACTCCTTTCATATTAATTGCATCTGTTACCACAAAACCTTTAAAGCCAATTTCGTCTCTCAGGTATCCGGTAACTATTTTTTTCGAAAGCGATGACGGGTTCAATGAATTATCGATGGACGCAACATTTAAATGCGCTGTCATAATCCCTGTAATTCCTTTATTGGTTAAATAGCGAAACGGGTAGGTTTCAAGCGTGTCCATTCGTTCTTTTGAATGTGTTAAAAAAGGGAGGATTTTGTGGGAATCGGTGTCTGTATCGCCATGTCCCGGAAAATGCTTTGCCACAGGAATTATGCCTTCATCCTGCATTCCTTTTGCAACCCACCATGCTTTTTCTGCAACGTTCATTTTGTTTTCACCAAACGATCGGAAATTGATAACAGGATTGATTGGGTTAGTATTGATATCTGCAACAGGTGCAAAATTCATATGAATCCCCATCATTCGCAACTGAGCTGCGAAATCGCGTCCCATTTGGTATATATGGGCAGAATCTGAAACCGCTCCTATTGCCTGGGCATACGGGAATTTCATCACACTGTCAATTCGCATTGACATTCCCCATTCCCCGTCAATCGCAACCAAAAGCGGAACTTTTGACACTTGCTGAAATTCGTTTATCCAAGTGGCCGATTCAAGCGGTGTACCCTGCATCATTAATATTCCGCCAGGCTTGTAGAGTTTAATCTGTTCTATCGTTTTGTTTTTATTTGCTTCTCCCTGTTCAGGATATACAGAAATGGTCATTAGCTGTGCAATTTTCTCGTCCAGGGTCATTTCCCCCAATTGTTCAGTAACCCATTTATCGTTTTTATACTTCAGGAATGGCGGTTCTTGCTGAGCATTGAGGTTAGCACTTAAAGCAATCGAAATAAGAAAAACAATTAAAAATCTTCCCTGTAAATTCATCTATCCAATTTATTTGTTTGGCAAAAATCAGTTTTTACCTTTTTTATACTTAAAACGAAATTTCAAATGGTATTTTCGCAAATATAACAACGATTATATCATGGGAAAATTTTTAGGATTCATATTAATTTGGTTGATTTCAGGTTTTTATGCTAATGCAGAAGAAAATGAGATTATTACCGGGGCAGAACAGCCGGAAAAGTATTTGCCAATAATCCAAAACAAAAATATAGGTTTGGTAGTAAATCATACTTCTATGGTTGGTGATGTTCATTTGGTAGATTTTCTTTTAGCCAAAAACATTCGAATTAAAAAGATTTTTGCTCCTGAGCATGGATTTCGAGGAGAAGCTTCGGCTGGAGAGGAAATTGAAGATGGAATAGATTCTAAAACAGGAATACCATTGGCTTCGTTGTATGGAAAAACAAAAAAACCAACTTCTGCACAGTTAAAAGACCTGGATATTTTGATTTTTGATATTCAGGATGTGGGTTGCCGTTTTTATACATATATTTCAACTTTGCATCTTGTAATTGAAGCCTGCGCCGAAAATAATCTGAAATTGATTGTTTTGGACCGGCCAAATCCCAATGGCGATTATATTGCGGGTCCGGTTTTAAAACCCGGTTTCGAATCGTTTGTCGGAATGGACCCAATCCCGGTTGTCCATGGTTGTACTGTTGGCGAACTTGCAAATATGATAAATGGCGAAAAGTGGCACAAGGCAAGCAAAAGCTGTGATTTGAAAGTTGTAACTGTATTGAATTATACACACTCAACCGATTATGAATTACCTGTTAGCCCATCGCCTAATTTGCCTAATTATCTTTCAGTCAGGTTATATCCGTCACTCTGTTTTTTCGAAGCTACAAGTGTTAGTGTGGGGCGGGGGACTGATTTTCCTTTTCAGGTACTTGGTGGGTTGAATAGAGGTTTAGGCGATTTTAAATTTACTCCCAGAAATATTCCGGGCGTTGCTGTCAACCCAATAAACGAAGGAAAAGTTTGTTACGGTATTGACTTGCGGTCGTTAAAAGTTATTCCTGATTTTACCTTAAAATATTTTATTGATTTTTATAACAAATATGAAAA
>DAOPKR010000001.1:119170-123928 GCA_035391305.1 Draconibacterium sp. | reverse complement strand
GAAAGGCTGACTCTCAAACATTTTTTACCGGAAACCGAAAATCACCATGGTATTTGGTTGCATTTGGAATGGTTGGCGCCACACTTTCGGGTGTAACATTTATTTCAGTTCCGGGTGAGGTTGGAAATTCGGCATTTTCATATCTTCAGTTTGTACTTGGTAATATTGCCGGGTTTTGGATTGTTGCTTTGGTTTTGTTGCCATTGTATTATCGACTGAACCTTGTTTCTATTTATTCTTTTCTCGAACAGCGGTTTGGTTTTTATTCACACAAAACCGGCTCCTTTTTCTTTCTTATTTCAAAACTGATAGGTGCGGCTTTTCGCTTGTTCCTTGTAGCTGGCGTTCTGCAGCTTGCTTTTTTTGATGCTTTTAAAATTCCTTTTGCTTTAACAGTTACAGTTACAATCGGTTTAATTTGGGTTTACACTTTTAAAGGTGGCATAAAAACTATTGTTTGGACAGATACACTTCAAACATTGTTTTTGCTGAGCGCTGTGATACTGACAATTGTAGCAATTTCAAAGAGTTTGGGTTGGAGTGCAGAAAACTTTTTGAACGAAATTGCAAATGACAGAAATTCAAAAATATTTTTTTGGGATTGGAGATTGGGCAATAACTTTTTTAAACAATTTTTTGCAGGAATGTTTATCACCATCGTTATGGTTGGCATGGACCAGGATATGATGCAAAAGAATCTTACCTGTAAAAACATTAAAGAAGCTCAGAAAAACATGTTGGTTTTTAGCTTCACATTTCTTGTTGCAGTTTTTCTTTTTTTGTGTTTGGGTGCCATGTTATACATTTATGCGGGGAAAAATGGGATCGCAATTCCTCAGTCAACTGATGATTTATATCCATTGCTGGCGCTCCATTATTTTGGCTTGCCTGTAGGAATTGCTTTTTTGCTTGGTATTATTGCAGCGGCATATTCAAGTGCCGATTCGGCATTAACCGCGCTAACCACTTCATTCAGTGTCGATTTTCTAAATGTGGAAAAACATGAAGAATCTAAAAGACAAAAAATTAAAAGATGGTCGCACCTGTTGTTTTCAGTGCTGTTGATTCTTGTAATAATCCTTTTTAAAGCAATAAACAATGAAAGTATTGTAGTTGCAGTTTTTCGTGTGGCAGGTTATACATATGGTCCGTTGTTGGGTTTGTTTGCTTTTGGTATGTATTCGAAAAGAAAAGTAATTGATAAATGGGTTCCATTTGTAGCCGTAATCTCACCTTTCATTTGTTTTTTTATTTCAAAATACTCACATATAATTTTCGATGGATATGAGTTTGGATTTGAACTTTTGATCCTGAATGGATTGATAACATTTGTAGGTTTGTTAAGCATATCAAAAAAACCTGTTTGAAAAACCAATTATTGCAAAGAAATGTTAAAAATTGTAAATTGAATTTTTATATTTGCAATAATAACAGGTACGCATAACCGTTATAAATACATTAAAATTCAGGAAATTGGTCAGATATCTACTTCAACTTTTGGCGGTAGTCGCAATTGTAGTCTCGGTATATTCATGCCAGGACGAAGGATATTTGAATTCACCTGACGCCCAGTTACAGTTTTCAGTTGACACAATCACATTTGATACAATTTTCACTACAATAGGTTCTACCACACAACGTTTTACTGTACATAATCCTTACAGCGAGAGCGTTCTGATATCGCGTATCCGTCTTTCGGGCGGAGATTTTTCGAGTTTCAGATTAAATGTAAACGGGGAAGTTGGAAATGAAGTTTATGAAACTGAAGTGCCTCCGCAAGACAGTATTTTTGTTTTTGTTGAAGTTACAATCGATCCAAATGGCGAAAATTTGCCAATGGTTGTGCAGGATTCAATTGAATTTACAATTAACTCGAACATTCAAAATATTCAATTAATTGCTTACGGTCAGGATTTTAAACTGATAAAGGGCGAGACAATAAAAACAACAACCTGGACTTCGGAAAAACCTTATTTGGTTTACGATTATGCCTTTGTTGACAGCGTTTCTGTTTTAACTATCGAACCCGGCACAAAAGTTTATTTTCACAAAGGTGCCGGATTGTATGTGAAAGGAAAAATCAAAGCTAACGGAACTTTTCAGGAGCAGATACAATTTTTACCTGACCGGTTGGAAAATTCATATAAAAATGTTCCGGATCAGTGGAATGGAATTGTTTTATTTTCAGGCAGTCATGATAATATTTTCAATTTTTGTACAATTAAAAATGCCAATATTGGGTTACAGGTTGGTACAATTGAAAACGAAGGATTTGCTTCATTAAAACTCACTAACAGTGTTATTGAAAATATGGCTTATGCCGGATTGTTTGCTTTAAAATCAAAAATATACGGCTACAATGATGTAATTGCAAACTGCGGTTTTTATGCTGTTGCACTTTTGGTTGGTGGCGAATACGAGTTTTTTCATACAACAATTGCAAATTACTGGGGAAATTATTCGAGTAAAGCACGTTCTACTTCTTCGCTTGTTATTTCGAATGTTTTAATTATTGAGGGTTCGAATGGTGAAAAGACAAGTTATAATGGCGATTTGGAAAAGGCTAACTTTAAGAACAGCATTGTTTACGGTAATAATATGCAGGAAATAGAATTAGGCAACAACAATGAAAATACGTTTAATTTCTTGTTTGAAAATTGCATCATGCAGGTAGCTGATACCTTTAATACCTCAAATTCAGAACATTATAAAAGTATATGGAAAGGTGTAAAATTCGATCCGTTATTTATTGATCCGTACAAAGAATATAATTATCAGCTGGATACATTGTCGCCCGCGAAAGACATTGGAAAAGTTGTGTATGGTGAGCAATTCCCATTTGATATCCTGAACAATGACAGAACAGAGGATAAAGGACCTGATTTGGGAGCTTACGAGCGAATTGAAAAGAAAAATGGCAAATAGATCTATTTGGCTGTTTCTAATATTTTTTTGTTATTCTGCTCATTCTTTAGCTCAAAAAAATACCGCTGAATTTTCTATCCTTTTTTATAATGTTGAAAACTTGTTTGACACGCGGGACGATCCGTTTACAGAAGATGATGGCTTTACTCCTGAAGGAGAACTGCATTGGACTAACAAAAGATTGTCGCACAAACTCCTGAACCTTTCAAAAGTTATTATGAGCGCTTCAGGGTGGAATATTCCGGATATTGCCATATTTGCGGAAATTGAAAACAAACAGGTGCTTGAAAAGTTAATTAACGACACACCGTTAAAATCATTTCCTTTTAAAATTATTCATAAAGAATCGCCTGATCATCGTGGAATTGATGTAGGATTGATTTATAATTCAGAAAGCTTTTCTCCTGTTGAGTATAAATATTATCCATTGTTAATTGATTCAGCCGCACTGGATACACGTGAACTTATGTATGTTTCGGGAGTTTTAAACGGGACAGACACTTTACATATTTTTGGGAATCACTGGCCATCAAGATATTCTGGCTTGCTGGAAACAAAAGATTTACGGAAAGCAGCAGCATTGCTTTTGAAAAGCAAAGTTGATGAGTTATTTGTAAAATATAAGGCGCCAAAAATTGTAATTGTTGGTGATTTTAACGATAATCCGGAAGATGAAGCTTTGAAAGACATATTAAAGGCAGGTAAATCTGAATTACCTGTTGTTGATGAAAAATTGTATAATTTATTTTTTGACATGAAGAGAGACAACCAGGGATCATTAAAATTTCAATCTCAGTGGTTTGTTTTTGATCAGATTATTGTTTCAGGTTCGTTATTATCTGCTGAATCCGGTTTTTTTGTTAAACCCGAAAACGCAAAAATAATTGTTCAACCTTATTTGCTGGAAGATGACAAGAAGTTTGGAGGGAAAAAACCCTTCAGAACATATTATGGATATACTTATAACGGCGGGTTTAGCGATCATTTACCTGTTTTGTTACAATTGAATTCAGCAAACTAATGTTGTCCTTTCAATCCAAGTTCGGCGGCTTTTTGTAACATAAATTTATAAGCTTCATCAAAATCATTGTGGATTAGACCGTCAAGTATTGCTTCTTTTATTGCATCTTTTATAATTCCAACTTCCCGGCAAGGTTCCAATGAAAAAATTTCCATGATCAGTTCACCTTTAACAGGAGGTTCAAAATTGCGCACGGCATCTTTTTCTTCAATTTCTTTTAATTTTTCCCTGACTACAAGAAAGTTTTTCATGTAGCGTTTTACCTTATCTTCATTTTTTGAAGTTATATCGGCTTCGCAAAGTGTCATTAAATCATCGATATCGTCACCTGCTTCGAATAACAAACGGCGTACAGCAGAATCGGTAACAACGTCTTCCGAAAGCACAATCGGACGCATGTGAAGTTGCACCATTTTTTGCACATATTTCATTTTCTCATTAAGCGGAAGTTTCAATCTTTTAAATATTCCGGGGATCATTTTAACCCCAACAAAATTGTGGGCATGAAAAGTCCACCCCTGGCCTTCAATAAATTTTTTTGTTGCCGGTTTTGCAATGTCATGTAGCAGAGCAGACCAGCGCAACCACAGGTTTTCGGTGTTTGGTACAATTCTGTCAAGCACTTCGAGCGTATGATAAAAATTATCTTTATGACCAATACCATTTATTTTTTCGACTCCTTTTAACTGCAAAAACTCAGGGAAAATAATTTTCAGAAGCCCGGTTTCTTCCAGCAATTTAAACCCAACTGATGGTTTGTCTGACATGATGATTTTGTTTACTTCATCAATAATCCGTTCACCTGAAATAAT
>DAOPKR010000001.1:113489-119070 GCA_035391305.1 Draconibacterium sp. | reverse complement strand
TGTCTGACATGATGATTTTGTTTACTTCATCAATAATCCGTTCACCTGAAATAATGTTAATGCGGTCTTTGTTTTTTGATATCGATTGTAAAGTCTCGGGCTGTATTTCAAAACCAAGCTGGGTTGCAAAGCGGATTGCACGCATCATACGCAGGGGATCATCAGAAAAGGTAATATCCGGATCAAGAGGTGTGCGTATAATTTTTTTATTTAAATCGTCAATCCCGTTAAAAGTATCAACCAGAACGCCAAAGTTTGATTTATTCAAACTAAGAGCAAGCGCATTTATCGTAAAATCACGGCGGTTCTGGTCATCTTCAAGGGTTCCGTTTTCAACAACAGGTTTTCTCGAATCACTGTGGTATGATTCTTTTCGGGCGCCAACAAACTCAATGTCGAGATCTTTGTATTTTATCATTGCAGTGCCAAAGTTCTTGAAAATATTTACATGAGGTTTGTTTCTGAGTTTATTTGCAACCGATTGGGCAAGAGCAATACCGCTTCCAACTGTTACAATATCAATATCTTTAGATTTTCGATGCAGGTAAATATCCCTGACAAATCCGCCAATAACATATGTTTCAAGTTGCATTTCATCAGCAGTTTCCGAAATAATCTGAAATATTTTATGTTGTAGTTTCTTGTTCATTATATGCCAAAATTAATAGTGTCAGTGAGTTCTCACTGACACAGTCTTAAAAATCGTGACAAAATTACAATTATTTAGCTGAATCCTGCCCGAAATCTTTCAATTCAGAAAAAGGTATTATATTTGATATTCATATATCGATATTTATAGATATGTTGAAATTATTTTAAAATTAAATATTATGTTGGAACATTTAACAAAAGAAACTTTCAAGGAGAAAGTATTCAATTTCGAAGCAAATAAAGAGTGGAAATTTGAGGGTGACAAACCTTGTATGATTGATTTTTATGCTGATTGGTGTGGCCCATGTAAAATGGTAGCTCCTATTTTGGAAGAGTTGCAAAAAGAATATGGCGACAGTATTGTTATTTACAAGGTAAACACCGAAGATGAGCAGGAATTAGCCGGAATGTTTGGAATCCAAAGTATTCCATCGTTACTTTTTGTACCAAAAGATGGTCAGCCTCAAATGGCAATGGGCGCTTTGCCAAAACAAACTTTTGAAAAAGCAATTGCCGATGTATTGAAGGTTGAAAAACCGCTGTTGAATTAAATACAATTCAATACCTTTTCAAGTTGAATACCGCGGGAACCTTTGATTAAGATAGCTCCTTCAGTAATTGGATTATCTGCAAGGAAATTGCAAAGCAAATCAACATTTTGAAAACTTTTGCAATTGAATTTTCCGGCAATTTCAAAAAAGTTTTTACCAACGGTATAAACTGTTGTTTCAGGATAACTCTTTAAGAGTTCGAGTATCGAAGTATGTTCTGTTCTTGAATATTTTCCAAGTTCAAGCATATCGCCCAAAATCAGGTAGCTTTTGCCTGAATTATTTGACATAAAGCTTTTTATGGATGCTTGCATGCTGGTAGGATTGGCATTGTAAGCATCCATAATTATTTTAAGCCCGTTTTTATTGATTAGCTGTGAGCGGTTATTTTGTGGATAATAATTTTTTAATGCCTTTTGAATCTTAACTGGATCTACGTCAAAATAATTTCCAATGCAGGCAGCAGCTAAAATATTCTCGAAATTATACTCGCCGGTAAGGTTTGTGTTTAAATATAAAACACCCTTTTTAAAGTAAGCTTTTACATGAACAAAAGGGGGCGACGACAACAGTTCTCCTTTAAAATCAGTGTCATCAAAACCAAAGCTGATTCTATGTTCAATGTCATTGGAAAGTTGGGTTAAAAGTGGGTTTTCCCTGTTGTAGAAAATAATTCCGTTATTGCTTTTAATAAATTGGTATAACTCTGATTTTGTTTTTATAACACCTTCAAAAGAACCAAATCCTTCGAGGTGGGCTTTCCCGATGTTTGTAATTATTCCATAGTCGGGTTCAGCAATTGCACATAAATCAGCAATTTCACCCGGATGATTGGCTCCCATTTCAACTACACCGAATTCAGTATCGGAATTCATTTTTAATAACGTGAGCGGGACACCAATATGATTATTCAAATTTCCCTGCGTAAAACTTACATTGAATTTCTCTGACAATACGGCTGAAACCAGCTCTTTTGTGGTTGTTTTCCCATTTGTGCCTGTAATAGCCAAAATTGGTAACCCGAGTTTTCTGCGATGAAAATTTGCCAGGTCTTTTAATGTTTGTAAAACATTGTCAACAAGTATTGTTTTGTCTGAAACTGAATACCCTGGTTCATCGATAATTGCGCAAACAGCTCCTTGTTCCAAAGCTGTGAACGCAAATTTATTTCCGTTGAAATTTTCACCTTTTAAGGCAAAGAAAATACAGTTATTTTCGATTTTCCTGCTATCCGTTGAAATAATTGGATGTTCAATAAAGAGCTTGTATATTTTTTCAATTGCTGTCATTCGTCAAAAATAATTTCCTTTTAAAAATTTGCATAAAAAAAGCCTCATTAAGTGAAAATGAAGCTTTGAAAATATTTAATTATTTTAGTTTAAAATCCTTGTGGGCTGCCCACTCTGTTCATTGCACAACGGAAACCCAGATCGTTTTGCGATTTGTCCTGGTCCAAATATCTTCTGGTTCCGGGTACAAGCCAGTATGCGCGGTCTCTCCATGAGCCACCTTTATAAACACGCACATTGTCGGTTATTAACGATGAATAATTTCCCTGTCCGTTATCCTGAATATACATATCCCTGGTTTTATTATTTTGAACGCCTAACCAATCAGTTCCGGCTACAATTTGCGAATTTGGATCGCCGTCTTCAAAATTTCTGAAATCAGCAACTGTATCTTTTATCATTTCTCCAAATTCATTTCGCATTAATGTTCCGTTATTATCACGGCGATATTCGGTTATTACGTTTCCCCTGTATGGATTAAATTCATCAACGTCTTTGAATGATAAAGGTCTGTACACATCTGATACCCATTCGTTTACATTTCCAGCCATGCAATATAGCCCGAAGTCATTGGGTTCGTATGAAAAAACCGGAGAAGTAATATCTGCATTGTCGTTCAAAGCACCTGCTACTCCCATCATATCTCCTCGTCCTCTAACAAAGTTGGCTTTCATTTGACCCTTGCCTTTTTTAGCATCTTCACGAAGATATGCACCATTCCAGGGATAAAGTTTCCTGTCAGTTAAAAGTTCACCATCCATATTCTCCGTTAGTCCATATGCAGCATATTCCCATTCAGCTTCGGTTGGCAGACGATAATTTGGCAGCATTATGCCGTCTTCCCACCGAACTCGTTTTGCTGTTCCATCAGGATTTTCAAGTGGTTTGTCCCCATCTGTACCTTGATATAAACCTACCAGATAAGATTTAGAATTATAAACATTTTGACCTGATTGTGTATTGTCATGGGCTAATATTCCTTTCTTTACAAGTATTTGTTCGTTAACTCTATCTGTTCTCCAGGCACAATATGCTGTTGCCTGTTCCCAGGTTACACCAACAACCGGATAATCACTATATGCCGGATGTCTGAAATAGTTTTCTACATAAGGTTCATTAAAAGCCAGTTCACTTCTCCACACAGTAGTGTCAGGTAATGCTGCATCTATTTTTGCTTTATTTCCTGGGTAAACACGATTTAACCAGTGGGTATATTCACGATATGCCAGGTTTGAGACTTCGGTTTCGTCCATGTAAAATGAAGGGACAGTTACCCTTCGGGGAGTGTTGTCCCAACGGTACATTACATCCTGTTCAACCCGACCCATGGTAAATGTTCCACCCTGTACGAATACCAAACCTGGTCCGGCTTCCTGTTCATAACCAGATTCATTGGGAATATTTCCGGTTTCCTCGTCGTTATAACTCCAACCTGTGGTTCGTGAAACTCCGCTACCACCACCTTTTTTGCCAAATAAACCACATCCCGAAAGGAAAGCGGCTAATAAAACTATGAACAAAGTTTTTAACTTCATCATCTTCATTTTTAGTTACTTTTGAGAACGCACAAATATAACTAAAATGTTCAATTCTTATTGTTTAACTGTTTCAAAAATATTTCAGTTTTTTAGATCTATGTTAATATATTTGCCCGTCAATGGCGCATTTCAGTCGATTGTTAATGGAAATTTTTGTTACAATATTAATAGGTTTGTGTCGTTTGTTTAGTATTAATTACATTTTATATGAGAAGATTTATATTTCTGTTGTTCATTATATTAGTTGGTTTTTCTGGTGGAGATGTGCAAAAAGAATTGATTGTACTGTATTGGAATGATTCGCAAATATTGGAAAATGGAACTCCAGTATTTGAAGAATTGAACTTCGAAAATGCTGCATTCCCCGATTTTGAAGCTAAACTTCCCATTTTTTATAAAACATATGATTTGGAAAATTGTAATCAGGATTTCGATTTTACAATTGAAAATGAAACATTTGAAGAAATAATTCTTTCCAGCAAATTTCAGGGATTAAGTAAAATAGGAGGTGGGATTCAGATTGTATCTGAAAAAACTCAATCCAACGGTATTTTCAAACTTCATTTACAGATTTCGACAGTTAAAAAGGAAGGGAATAAAATTTTTCGTTTGAAGAGTTTCAGCCTAAATCAGATTACAAAGAGGAATTCAGTTTCACAAAAAAGTGGGCAAGTTGATTCAGATGCGCATGTTTGGAAAACAAGTTCAGTTCTTAAAAGTGGAAAATGGATAAAAATAGAAGTTAGCGGCAAAGGTATTTATAAGATTCCTTTTTCAAAATTAACTTCACTTGGATTTGCAGATCCTTCAAAAGTCAGTGTTTATGGAAGCGGAGGAACGATCCTGGCTGAAGATCCCGGAGTAATAAATTATGATGATCTTGAGCAATGTGCAGTTTGGCATGACAAAAATAATGGTACCGACTGTTTGTTTTTTTATTCTCCGGGAACCACCCGATGGGATATTGATAATACAAACGGTATTTACAAGCACACATTGAATGATTATGCAAATAAGGGTTTTTTCTATCTGACGGATAATGTTGGTAATCCGAAAGTTGCCCCGCTTTTACCTGTTATACAGGAGCCTGTTACCCACACCTTTTCAGCAGGAGACGCATACCTGTTATATGAAAATGAAACTGAAAATGTTCTTACTTTAGGCAAAGGTCTGGGGTCGGGAAAACAGTGGTTTGGCGATAAATTTAAACATAGTTCGGTTAACAATATTGATTTTGATCTGAAAGATATTGTAGCAGCAGAAGAGGTGAAAATTCGGGTAGCTGCCATAGCACGTTCTTTTGCAGCATCACAAATGAAAGTGTTGGTAAATCAGGTTGAGATGGATTCTTTGAATTTTAACCGGGTAAATACCGAAAGTCAGGAATCGGCTTATGCCGACCAAAAGGAAGAAGTATTTGCAACAACTTTAACCGGAAACACTAATAAAATTACTTTAAAGTATTTTGCAAAAAACAGTAATGCAGGAATTGATGACAATGCGCTTGCATGGCTCGATTTCATTGAGATAAATTACCGAAGAAAACTTAAAT
>DAOPKR010000001.1:33905-113389 GCA_035391305.1 Draconibacterium sp. | reverse complement strand
AATGCGCTTGCATGGCTCGATTTCATTGAGATAAATTACCGAAGAAAACTTAAATTCGGAAGTGAACCTTTGTTTTTTAGCGATAGATCATCAGTAAGTGATGGAAATATTAATTCTTTTTCGATTGAAAATGCAATTGCAGGTTCACGGGTTTTTGATGTAACACAGGTAAATAATGTGGTGGAAGTACCTTTGGAAATATCAGGAAATGTTGCAGTAATAAAGCGGCCTGCAAATAAACTTTTTGAGTATGTTGCTTTTAACCCGGGCGGAACTTACAGCGAACCTGAATATCTTGGAGAAATAACAAATCAGGATTTACACGCTTTAAGTACTCCTGAATTTTTAATTATAACTCATCCTAACTTTTTAGCTTCTGCAAATAAGCTGGCCGATTTTCACAGGAGTTTTGACGGAATGGATGTTGAAGTTGTAACAACCGATTTGGTTTATAATGAATTTAGTTCGGGAACCAAAAGTGCTACAGGAATCCGAAATTTCATTAAAATGTTTTATGACAGGGGCGAGAAACTTAAATATGTTTTACTGTTTGGTGATGGTAGTTTTGACAACAGAAATATACGGTCTGAAACCAAAAATTTTGTACCCACTTTCCAGTCTATCAATTCACTCGTGCCAGTATCTTCTTTTGTTACAGATGATTATTTTGTAATGCTCGATGAAGGTGAAAGTGTTTATAATGGTGCCATTGATTTGGGTATTGGACGAATCCCGGCACAAACAACTTTTGAAGCCGAGACAGTAGTTAATAAAATTGAGAATTATTATAAGCCGGAAGCGTTGGGGAATTGGAGGAACATTGTTTGTCTGATTGCTGATGACCAGGATAATGGATTACATATGAGAGATACTGAAAAGCTTGACAAATTGATAAAGGAAAATCACAGTGAGTTTGTGACCGATAAAATTTATTTCGATTCTTACCTTCAACAGGTTAATGCGGGAACAGAAAGATATCCTGATGTGACTGATGCAATAAACAACAGAGTTAAGGATGGAGTTTTGATTTTGAATTATGTTGGTCATGCCAATGAACGATATATGGCTGATGAACATGTACTTGACATAAGTAATGTAAATACATGGTCGAACACAAACAACCTCCCCATTTTTGTAACAGCAACCTGCGAATTTAGTCGCTATGATGCCGATGAAAGCTCAATAGGTGAGTATATTTTATTTAACTCAACTGGCGGTGGAATTGGCCTTTTTTCGACAACCCGTCTTGTATGGGCTGATTCAAATTCTTTGTTAAGTCAAAGTTTTTACCGTTTTGTTTTTGAGCAGGACGAACAAGGAAACCGCTACCGCCTGGGAGATATTATTCGGCTTGCAAAAATTAATACCTTTAACAGTATTAATAAAAGAAATTTCAGTTTACTGGCAGATCCGGCACTTAGATTATCATACCCCCAGAATAAAGTAGTAACAACATCAGTCAATGGAAATGAAGTGGGTAATGGTACCGATACAATCTGTGCTTTACAGAAAGTTGACATTGCGGGTATTATTTCTGATTTTTCAGACAATAAATTGAATGATTTTTCGGGTGAAATGACGGTTACTGTTTATGATAAGGAGACAACAGTCAGTACATTGGGCAACAATGGCGAAACACCTTTTAAATATAATGTGCGTGAAAATATTATTTATAAAGGACAAGCCACTGTAAAAAACGGTGAGTTTGCGTTTAGTTTTGTTGTTCCGAAAGATATATCTTACATAATCGGACAGGGAAATATTATGTATTATGCCCAAAATAGTGTTGTTGATGCTCATGGCGCATTTAATGATTTTAAAATCGGAGGCTTTTCCAATCAAACCGTTGAAGACAATCAGGGGCCTGAAATCGAATTGTTTATGGATAGCAGGGATTTTGTTTCAGGGAGCAAAACAAGTAAAAATCCTACATTGGAAGCATATCTTTCAGATGAAAATGGAATTAACACTGCCGGCACCGGAATTGGACATGATATTACAGCGGTTTTAGACGGAGATTATTCGAATGTACTTATACTCAATAATTACTATCAGGCCGATATAAATAATTACAAAAGTGGAGTTGTTAAATTTCCTTTTACAAATCTGACCCCCGGAAAACATACAATTACTTTAAAAGCATGGGACGTGGCTAACAACTCTTCGGAACAGGAAATTGAATTTGAAGTTACGGGAGAATTTTATATCAGTCAGGTAACCAGTAGCCCAAATCCGGCAGTGGGTAATACTTATTTTAGTTTTGAACATAATCAGTCAGATGCAAATTTGAATGTCATGATTGAAGTGTTTGACCAATTAGGCCGGAGAGTTGATTTTTTAAGAACTGAAGTTGGGTCATCGGGTTTAAAAAGTAATCCAATTCGTTGGGACTTTAATGAAACCGGTACATTTCTTTTAAACGGGATTTATATTTACCGCATTACTGCTCAAAATAATGATGGGATATATTTCTCAAAATCAGGAAAAATGATGATTGCGCGATAAATTTTTCAGTGTATGAAATTTTTAATCATTTGTTGCGTTTTCAATTGTATTATGAATAATATAAATATGGCTGGAAAAACAAATATTATATCTTTGCAGCCTCAATTTTTTTTAAATTATGAAGCGACTATTTAAACTTTTATTACTTCTGACATTGGTTGTAACCATATCGGAAAATGTTGTTGCACAGGCAACTACTTCAGGAGCAAATACAATTACAACAGCCGTTCCGTTTCTTTCAATAACTCCTGATTCCAGGGCTGGAGGTATGGGTGATGCTGGAGTAGGTTTAACTCCCGATGTAAGTTCACAACACTGGAACCCGGCAAAATATGTTTTCATGGAAAGTGATATGGGAATTGGTTTATCTTATTCACCCTGGCTACGGAACCTGGTGGATGACATTAACCTCGCGTATTTATCGGGTTACAAAAAGCTCGACGATGTGCAGTCAGTCAGTGCATCCTTACGCTATTTTTCACTGGGTGAGATTTTTTTTACGGATATAAACGGAAGTGATATGGGAATGCAAAAACCAAATGAATTTGCTGTTGATTTAGGTTATTCACGTAAGCTTTCAGAGATTTTTTCGGGTGCAGTTGCCTTACGCTATATTAGATCTGACTTAACGGGAGCGCAATTGGTTAGCGGCGAATCAACGAATGCCGGAAATGCTTTTGCTGCGGATGTTGCTTTTTATTTGTACCAAGAATTAAGGGTCAACCGCAAAGACAATATTTTTTCGGCTGGTATAAATATCCAAAATATCGGTTCGAAAATTTCTTACACAGAAGGTACAATTAAGGATTTCATTCCAACCAATTTAATGTTGGGGGCGGCATACACAACAAATGTTGATGATTACAATTCTTTTACTTTTTCTGTTGAGGCCAATAAATTGCTTGTACCTACACCTAAGAATCTTGATTTAAATGAGGATTCTTTAGGTTATTTACCCGTTGGTGGGTTTAGTGATAATATCGGATCTATTGAAGGTATTGTTAAATCCTTTTATGATGCCCCTGGCGGGTTTCAGGAAGAGATACAGGAAATTAACTTCTCATTGGGGGTTGAATACTGGTATAACAAGCAATTTGCAATAAGGGGAGGTTATTTTTATGAACATGAAAATAAAGGTAACCGAAAATATTTCACAGCCGGGGCTGGTTTGAAACTTAATGTATTTGCTCTTGATTTTTCATATTTATTGCCAACTCAGCGCAATCATCCACTTGAAAATACACTTAGGTTTACTCTATCATTTGATATTGATGCCTTTGGAAATCAACGATAATGAATTTCCGGATTGGACAAGGATATGATGTACACCGCCTGGCCGAAGGAGAAACTTTATGGCTTGGTGGTATTTTGATTCCGCACTATAAAGGCACAGTGGCACATTCAGATGGTGATGTGGTTATACATGCTATTTGCGATGCAATTTTAGGAGCAGCAAAACTGGGCGATATTGGAACAAATTTCCCTGATACTTCATCTGAATTCAAAAATATTGACAGTAAAATATTACTTGATAAATCATATCAACTTGCTCAACAAAAAGGATATGAAATAATAAATATAGATTGCACAATAAATGCGCAAAAACCTAAATTAAAACCTTTTATCCCCGAAATGGAAATGGTGATGGCCAAATTGCTTAAAATTGATGAAGATCAGATTTCGGTTAAAGCAACCACTACTGAAAAATTGGGATTTGAAGGCCGGGAAGAGGGAATTTCAGTGAATGCAGTTGTACTTTTAAAGAAGTTGTAAAAAGAATATGAAGACTCTTGTAATTGGAGCAAGTCCAAATCCCGATCGTTTTTCGAATATGGCAATCCGGGCTTTGCGTGAAAACAATCATGAAGTTATTGGCCTAGCAAAAAAAGAAGGAGTGGTTTCTGATGTCCATATTCAAACCGAATTCCCAAAAGATGAATATATTCATACGGTTACTTTATATATCGGGGCAAAGCACCAGGTTGAATATTACAAATCTATACTTGAGCTGAAACCTGAAAGGGTGATTTTTAACCCGGGAACTGAAAACTTTGAATTGGCTGAAATGCTTGAAATAAATGGCATTGAAACCATTGAAGGGTGCACTTTGGTAATGTTGGGTACAGGCAGGTATTAATCTTTAATCCAGGTAGAAATGTTTGTGGAGATTCAATCCTTTAACGAATTCTTAAAACTTAAAAATGAAGAACGGGCTTTGCTTGCCTATTTTTCAACTGAGGCATGTAATGTTTGTAAAGTTCTTAAACCAAAAGTTGCCGATCTGCTGCAGCAAGAATTCCCCCAAATAAAACCTGTTTACATAAAATCTGATAAATTACCTGAAGTTGCTGCCCAAAACCAGGTTTTTACTGCACCAACAATAGTAGTTTATTTTGATGGGCGTGAGTTTATCCGCAAAAGCCGGAACATCGGTATTGGCGAATTACAACGCGAAATAGAACGACCTTATTCAATGATTTTTTCGTAGTTAAAGAAAGCCCCGTTTGAAATAAAGCCCTTTTCCGTTTTTCATTGCAACTTAATTTTCCAAATCAATCTTCCTCTATTTTGGTTTGAAAACTTATTTAATTCAATCATTTTAAGCTGGTAATAAATAAGTTTGTATATTATTGAATGATTGGGGAATCATTCTAATATGACTTGTTTACGAACCCTGATTGTCATAACTTCGGCATTATTTATCTGTTGTCTGATGAATTATATCGATAAAAAAGTGTGTTTCCCCGAATTTCAATCTGATTTCTGATATTTAATAAAAATATTTGTTAACTAAATTAATTAAAGGAAAAATGAAAAAATTGAGAATTGGTTTACTGGCTGCCATAGTCGCAGTTTTATTTTCGAGTTGCGGTTACAACAAAATGGTTTCAATGGACGAGCAGGTTACTTCGCAATGGGCTCAGGTTGAAAATGTTTACCAAAGAAGGGCTGATTTAATACCAAACCTTGTAAACACGGTAAAAGGTTATGCGGCTCACGAACAGGAAACCCTGGAAGGAGTTATTGAAGCTCGTTCAAAAGCAACTTCGGTAAATATCGATCCTTCAAAACTTACACCTGAAACTATCCAACAGTTTAACCAGGCGCAGGAAGGTCTTTCTTCGGCTCTAAGCAAATTGATGGTTGTGGTTGAAAGATACCCCGATTTGAAAGCCAACCAGAATTTTCTGGATTTACAGGCACAACTTGAAGGTACTGAAAACCGCATCACAGTTGAGCGGATGAAATTCAATGAAACAACACAGACTTACAATGCTTATATCAGAAAATTTCCGCAGGTAATTTATTCCGGCTGGTTTGGTTTCGAAAAGAAATCATACTTTGAAGCTCAGCAAGGAGCCGAAAAAGCGCCGGAAGTTAAATTCTAAGCAAATATAAATGCGATGAATATTCAGAATTATTTTACAGAAGAAAACAAACTGCAAATCGTAAATGCAATTAGAGTAGCTGAGACAAATACCTCGGGTGAAATCAGGCTGCATATTGAGAAATATTGTAAGGAAGAGGTATTGGACAGGGCTGCTTATATTTTCGAAAAACTTGAAATGCACAAAACAAAACTGCGCAACGGAGTGCTGTTTTATTTGGCAATTGAGGATAGAAAATTTGCAATACTTGGCGATGCAGGTATAAATCAAAAAGTTTCCGACAATTTTTGGGTGAATGCTAACCAAACCGTTTTGACGAGTTTTAAAGAGGGTAAACTAACGGATGGTTTGATAAAGGGTATTTTGATGGTTGGAGAGCAGTTAAAAGAACATTTCCCATATATGAAGGATGATAAAAATGAACTTCCGGACAATATTTCATTTGGGAAAAATTGAGAATAACATGAAAAGAATATTAACGATAATCCCCGCATTTAGTTTATTAACGACAATTTCGTTTGCACAAATTCCTGAACGGCCGAATCCCCCTCGATTGGTTAACGATTTTGCAAACATCTTATCCGACGCTGAACAAACTCAACTTGAAAATGAACTGGTACAGTTTGCACAAACAACATCTACACAGATTGTTGTTGTTACCGTATCCGATCTTGAAGGGAATGATCCGGGGAATTATGCGTTTCAGATTGGTGAAAAATGGGGAGTTGGGCAAAAAGATAAAGACAACGGGATTGTGGTGTTGGTTAAACCAAAGCAGGGAAACAGCAAAGGTCAGGTATTTGTTGCAACAGGTTATGGTTTAGAGGGAATTTTACCCGACGCTGTTGTAAATTCAACTGTAGTTGACTTTGAAATGATTCCGCGTTTTAAGGAGAATGATTATTTTGGGGGAATCTCGAATGGTGTAAAAGTTATAATGGAAATCACCCGGGGAGAATATACCGCTGAGCAATATCAGCAAAAAGTCGGACAAAATAAAGAGGGAGGTTTTATTCCAGCGGTAATTATTTTTATTTTGGTTTTTGTTTTTATGATGCGTGGTCGCCGGAACAGATTTTATTCACCAGGTAAAAGTTTACCTTTTTGGCTTGCGATGGGAATGATGTCGGGAAGCAACCGTTCGGGTGGTTCGTTTGGTAATTTCTCATCCGGAAGTGGAGGTTTTGGAGGTTTTGGAGGATTTGGCGGCGGCAGCTTTGGTGGTGGCGGCGCCGGAGGAAGCTGGTAGACCAGTTCAAAGTTCAGGAATTCATAGGGTTCAAAGTTCAGAGTTCTAAACGGAACTTTGAACTTTGAACCCTGAACTTTAAACTAGACATCTTCTGAATCCAAAAAAATTGTTTGTTCGCGATTTGGACCGACTGAGGCAATTGTTACAGGAATCCCAACTTCTTCTTCAATGAAATTTATATAATTGTTTAATTCTTCAGGAAATTCATCCTGGTGTTTAATCTTTGTTAAATCAGTTTGCCATCCGGGTAGTTCAACATACACTGGTTTTACGTCATCGTTCAACTCAAAAGGAAAATGTTCAACTGTTGCACCATCAATTTCATAGCCAACGCAAATTTTAATCGTTTCGAACTGATCCAAAACGTCCGCTTTCATCATTATTAATTGAGTTACTCCATTGAGCATTATTGAGTATTTCAAGGCAACCAAATCGAGCCAGCCACATCTTCTTGGTCTTCCGGTGGTAGAGCCAAATTCATTTCCAGCCTTACGCAAACTGGTACCTGTTTCATCCATTAACTCGGTCGGGAATGGACCCATGCCAACCCGGGTACAATAAGCTTTAAAAATACCCAAAACTTCTCCAATTCTATTGGGTGCAATTCCAAGCCCTGTACATGCGCCTGCACAAATAGTATTCGAGCTTGTAACAAATGGATATGAGCCGAAATCAATATCAAGTAAAGTTCCCTGAGCTCCTTCTGCTAAAACCGATTTTTCTTCCAGCAAAAGATTGTTTATCATGTGTTCGGTGTCAACTATTTTGAAGGTTTTAAGCAGCTTTATTCCTTCGAACCAATCACTTTCACAATCACCAAGAATTTGTTGAAAATCGTACCTGTAAAAATCAGTTAAAAGCAATTTATGGCTTTCAACACGCGATTTATATTTTTCATCAAAATCATGTAATAAATCACCAACTCGCAAACCTTCGCGGCCTATTTTATCTTTATAGGTTGGTCCTATCCCTTTTAATGTAGATCCAATCTTTGACTCGCCTTTTTGCTGCTCTGAAGCCGCATCCAGCAACCGGTGTGTTGGTAAAATCATATGGGCTTTTTTCGAAATGTATAAATTCTCTGAAATATCTATTCCGATTTTTTTTAATGATTCAATTTCTTTTTGGAAAACAATAGGGTCAATTACAACGCCATTCCCAATGATATTTATTTTATTTTCACGAAAAATTCCTGATGGAATTGTATGAAGCACATGTTTTATGTTGTTGAATTCCAAAGTGTGTCCGGCATTTGGGCCACCTTGAAAACGAGTAATCACATCGTATTTCGGAGTTAACACGTCAACAATTTTTCCTTTTCCTTCGTCGCCCCATTGCAGGCCGAGTAAAACATCTACTTTCATTTGAGTTTTATCTGATAATGATTTATAATACACCTTTGTGTTTTTTAATTTACTTGTCCATCATTTACTTTTAAGAAATAATAAACAGGTTAGTTTCAATCTTTTTTTTCATGCGAAACCGTGAAAAATCAATCAATAAGAAAAATTTTTCACGGCTTACATTTAAAGCGTTTAAAAATACAAATAATTTTGGTTTACGGGTGAAAAAGATATAAAGCAGTTTCTGGGAATAGAAAAATATTAAAATAGTTAGTAAATACTATTTCAAATTTTCTCCGTAAATGTACAAAGTATGGTGCGAAAGTTTAAAATTGTTTTGTTTACACGCATCTTCAATAATCTCCCGTATTCGTGGATCAAAGAATTCGATAACATTTCCATTTCTTGTATCGATTAAATGATCGTGTTGCAATGATGCAAATGCCTTCTCGAATTGGGCAATGTTTTTCCCAAACTGATGTTTTACAACAAGCTTACAATCAAGGAGCAAATCGATAGTGTTATACAGTGTCGCCCTACTTACCCTGTAATTGTTGTTTTTCATCGAAATGTACAATGACTCAATATCAAAGTGTCCTTCGCGAAAATAAATTTCTTCAAGAATAGCAAACCTCTCCGGGGTTTTGCGATGTCCATTTATTTCCAGATATTCAGTAAACATGTTTTTTACTGTTTCTCTGGTTTTATGGTTATTCATAATTAAACCAATTTAAAATAGGACGTAAAAATAGAATTTTTTTTGATATTCTTTAGAATGATTAAAAATTAATCGTTTAGATTTTTTATACGCGAAACATTTTCAATACCTTTTATTTTTTTCAATTGGGAGATTAGATTGTTTAAATCATCAGTATTATGAATATAAAGAAATAAATCACCTTTAAAGATTCCGTCGTTTGTTTCAAACTGAACTGATCGCATATTGATATTGTTTTCGTTTGAAATAATATTAGTAACCTGATTTACAATTCCCATTCTGTCGAACCCTTCAAGCAGCAGGCGGGTTAAATATGATTGTTTTTTGAATTTTGTCCATTCAGCCGCAACTATTTTTTCGCCTTGGTTTGACAGATATTTGGCTAAAATTGGACATTCTGTTTTATGTATAATAACATGATCATCAGAACTTAAATATCCCAATACTTCGTCGCCGGGTATTGGGTTGCAACATTTGGCCAGCGAAAATGAAGCATTGTCCTGATTTTCTTTTAATACGAATGGTATTTTTCTGTCAATTATGTTTTTATTTTTTTTAGATATCTTTTCTTCCAATTCTTCATTATCCTCAATTACTTCTCTTTTCTTGTTTCCAAAAGTAATGTTCCAGTATTTAACTAATTTATTCTCTGATTTTCGTCCAAGAATTTCATTCAAATTTGTTAATTCAATAAACCCCATACCAACCTGGGAGTACAGTTGGTCTTTATTATTAAGATTGAAATGCCCCACAATTTTCTTTAAATTATTTGATGTTAGAACGGCTCCGGATTTTAGAACGGCTTCTTCAACAATAACTTTTCCGTTTTCTATGTGTTTATTTTTTTCAAGTTTAAATGCATCTTTAATTTTATTTCGTGCTTTTGCCGAAGTTGTAAATTTTAACCACTCCAATTTTGGAGTTTGATTTTTTGAAGTTAAAATTTCAATCTGGTCGCCATTTTGCAAAATATGGCTTATTGGTACCAGCTTCATATTTATTTTGGCGCCAATACATTTGTTTCCTAAATCTGAGTGAATTTCATATGCAAAATCAATAATTGTTGAACCTTGCGGCATTGAAATCATATCGCCCTTTGGAGTGAAAACGTTGATATCAGTTCCATATAAATTGAGTTTAAAATCATCGAGAAATTCAAAAGCATCCGCATCAGGGTTTTTTAAATGGTCTCGTATTCTTTCAATCCAGGTTTCAAGCTCATTTTCAAATGTAGTGATGTCTTTATATCTGTAATGCGAAGCAAAACCTCTATTGGCAATTTCATCCATACGTTCGGTCCTGATCTGAACTTCAACCCATTTTCCCTGTGGCCCCATTACAGTAACATGCAGGGATTCATAACCATTAACTTTTGGCAGGTTAATCCAGTCACGAATCCGGTCGGGCTTTGGTTTATATATGTCAGTTACTATTGATAAAACATCAAAACACTGTCGTTTTTCAGAAATATCGGGGTTGGGTTTTATCACTATCCGAATGGCAAGAATGTCGTATATTTCATTAAAACTGACACCTTTTTTTTGCATTTTCTGCCAAATCGAGTAGCTTGATTTTAACCGGTGCGTAACTTCGCAATCAAAATTTTCGTCGTTAAGTTTTACCTTTATTGGTTTTATGAATTCATTTACAAGGTAGTTTCGTTTTTCTTCCTGATTGTGAAGGAAATAGGTAATTTGATTGTATTCCTCTGGATGTTTGTATTTAAAACTAAGTTCTTCCAGCTCTGTTTTTATTGTGTATAAACCCAGGCGTTGTGCAAGCGGTACATAAAGGAAAAGTGTTTCACCTGCAATTTTAGTTTTTTTATTGGCAGGCATCGATTCAAGGGTTTGCATGTTGTGAAGCCTGTCGGCAATTTTGATCAATACTACCCTGACATCTTCAGACAAAGTCATGAGCATTTTTTTGAGAGTCAGTGCTTGTCGTGAATCGAGATCGACCGAAAGTTTTGTCAATCCGTCAACAATTTTGGCAACTTTATCACCAAACATATTTTCAATATCCGAAACTCTGTATTCTGTATCTTCAACTACATCGTGTAAAATTGCGGCAACTATTGATGTTGCACCAAGCCCAATTTCCTTTGCAACTATTTTAGCTACAGCAATTGGATGAATAATATATGGTTCACCTGATTTTCGTCTTGTACCTTCGTGGGCGGCATTGGCAAAACGAAAGGCTTTTTCGATACGGGTAAGCCGTTCGCTATCAAACTTATTTCGAAGTTCTTTTATAAAATCTTCGTAACAGTCTTCAATATACCTTATTTCCGCTTGTGTAAAATGCTGCACTTGTTACCTTCGATTAAATACGCTAATTCTCCCAGTAATTAGGAATTTCAGTGTTAAAAAAATCTGTTTAATTCCTTATTTTCAACCGCTAAAATATTACTTTTTTGTCATCAATGAATATTGATTTTGTAGGAATTAAATTTATTCTCAATAGTTTTTTATTCTATTTAACTTTCCTTTTTTTGATCTGACTTGCAAGTTGATTGATTGCATTTGTCATTTTATCCCAGCTAAACCGTTCTTTTTCTTTCAGAATATTATTGGTGAATTCTTCAATGCGATTATTCTCAAAGAAATCAATTAATGCTTTTGAAATATCTTCAGGATTAGGCTCAACAACATAACCAACTTTCATGTGGGGAATTATTTCGGCCAGTCCACCTACATTGGTAACCAACATTGGTTTATTAAAATGGTAGCCAATTTGAGTAACACCACTTTGTGTGGCTGATTTATATGGTTGTGCAACTATGTCGGCTCCATTAAAATAATGTTGTACTTCTTTATTTGAAATATAACTTGTGTGTAAAATAACATCATCCTCAAGTTTCAGTTCTTTAATTAATTCGAGATATTTCAAATGATCTGTATAAAATTCGCCTGCAACAATCAACTTAATTCTGTTTGGTTTGAAATATGGATTTGAAAAAGCATTCAACAAAAGATCCAATCCCTTGTAATCACGAATAAATCCAAAAAATAAAATGTACCTGTCTTCTTTTGAAAGGTTTAAATTTAAAAGTGCTTTTTCTCTGCTTTCAACCGCGCCATAATGGTCGTAAATTGGGTGGGGCGTTAATACTTTTGGTTTTTTATAGTTGAATTTTGCCAGGTCGTTTAAAACACTTTCTGACATAGTAATGAATGCATCAATGCTGCCAATGAAATATCGGCAAAGTACTTTGTCGCCAATCCTTTTCTCATGCGGAATGATATTATCTGCTATTGAGATTATTTTTGTATATCTGTTCAATTTTACGATCCTGCAAATTGACCCTAAACTCATACTCATAAAAGGCAACCAAAATCGCACAATTAGTATTTCCGGACGCGACTTTTTAATTTTCAGACCTACTTTAAGCCAGTTAAGCGGATTAACAGAATTGATTTCCCGGGTAATTTGAAAACTGAATGTTGTTTTTTGTTCTGAAAATTGGGTTTTCCCAGGGAAAAGAAATTTTGGATACTGCAAATTAAACGAAACAATATTTACTTCATTCCCTTCATCAACTAGTTGCCGCGCCAATCTTTCATTTAGTGCTGCAATTCCTCCTCGATATGGATGTGCCGGTCCAAGAATGGTTATCTTCATGAAAATTGTTTCTTTAGTTTGATGGCTACAAATTTATCAATTGGAAAAGTAAATTCACCCTCATTTAAGCTTTTTATTTTACTCCATCTAAAGCTTTGCTTTCCATTTTTTTCTTCTTCAAAATCAAATGGCCTCTGTGACACCCGAAACTTTAGTGAGCCCGACAATTTTGCCAGATAATAAATACTCAGTAGTTGTTTGTTTTCGTAGAACAGAGCTTTTTGAAAAAAGTCAGTAGTATAATAGTGTTGGATGCTTTTAATTTGCTGGCCATTGCATTCTTCTCTGAATTCGCGTTTTAATCCGTCAATTGTTCCTTCACCAAATTCCAGCCCGCCACCCGGGAATTTCGTCATTTTTAATCCCATTTGAAACTCATCGGAAAGCAAAACTTCTTTTTTGTGGTTTATAATGATTCCGTAAATTCGAATCACAAAATTTCCAGAAGTGTTCATTGTTCAACGATTTGATTTTCGATAAAAGATATTATTTCTTTTGTTTTATCATATTCGAACCAATTCATTTGGTCGTCTTTCCTGAACCATGTGAGTTGTTTACGTGCATAACGCCTTGAATTTCTCTTTATTAATTCGATAGCTTTTTCACGGGAAATTTCACCGTCAAAATATGAAAAAAATTCACGGTATCCCACTGTATTCAGTGCATTCAGATGTTTTAAATGGTATAAACTTTTTGCCTCTTCTTCCAGCCCGGTATTTACCATATTATCAACACGAGTGTTTATTTTGGAATGCAGAATTCCCCTTTCGCAATTCAATCCTATTTTTATTATTGAAAATGGCCTTGTCTTTTTCGATTTTGTAAGGAATGTTGAATATGGTTTCCCTGTAATAATCGATATTTCCAGTGCATGTATTATACGGTTTGTATTTTTAAGATCTACTGAATTGTAATAATCAGGATCAATTTTTTTTAACTGAAACCGCATACTTTCAATTCCCTCGGTTTTTAACTTATTATTTAACATCTGTCTGATTTCAGGATCAGAGTCGGGCATGTTGTCGATCCCATTGCAAATTGCGTCAATATAGAGCATTGAACCTCCAACAAGTATAACTACATTTTGTGTTTCAAAAACGCAGTTAATTGTGTGAAGTGCTTCATTTTCAAAAGTACTAACATTAAGGTTCTCATGAATTGAATGATTTTGAATTAGATGATGTTTTATTGCAGATAATTCTTCAATATTGGGAACCGCCGTGCCTATGTTCATCTCTTTAAAGATTTGCCTTGAATCGGATGATACTATTTCGGTTTTGAAATGTTTTGCCAATTTCAACCCGGTGCTTGTTTTTCCAATTCCAGTGGGTCCGGTGAGAACAATTAAATACTTATGCATTAAATAATTTCATTTTTTAAAATCAAAGTAAAAAAAAAAGACTGTTCAAAAATGTTGAACAGTCTGGAAAATCATAAAAAATGGTATTAATGCTTTAAAAATCATCCATCTCACCAAAAATTTCAGTGTAATCTTCAAGTTCACCAAAAAGCGAATATGCCTTTTCTTCATGAAGATCCAACGTTTCCTGATCAATTACTTCAACATCATCGCCTAAAACCTGTTGGGGAGTATCACCTAGTTTAAGAGTGACCAATGGCTCACTAAGATTTTTTTCCATAATGATATTTGTTAATTCAATTAATAATGATCTGTCGTTTACAAAATCAAAAGTATATATCAACTTTTGCCCCTTAGAATGTATAAGATCCGAAAGAATAGTTTTTTGCATAATTAGGTAAGCCCCTCCATTCATTCCCAGATCAAGCAATGAAATCTCCTTTTCTTTTAATCCTCTTTGGTCGGGAATGAAGAAAGAAGCTAGTTGGTGTGATTCGTAGCCTAAACTTTTCTGGATTAAAGAATGAAAGTCAAAAAAAGTATTCTTTGTGGATAATTCAACTTCCAATTGGAAATTCTTTATTTCTTGTGAAATGATTTGAAAATGAAAAATCATAAAGTTTTTACTTGTTGGTACTATTCAAATTTTGCATGTTTTTATTCAATATCCAACAACAGAAATAGTAAAAACTTAGATAAAAGCTATTGAATCTTTTAAAAATTTCATTCATAATTAAGCTCGGGTTAACATCAAAAAACTGATTTATAACATTTTTGAATGAATAATTTTGAATGAATAATGATTTGTTTCACAGAGAATGACGTTACATTAAAAAATGTTAAAAGAGAATTCGTGAGGGAAAATATCGAACAAATACGTCACCTATTCGGTAAAAATTTGGTTTTTGCCCAAAATCATTTAATAAATAAAATTGAAAATGGTTTTTTAAAACATTTCTGATTTGAATCATCATTAAAGTTATAATTTTGGTAGATTGTTAATATAATTCTATGCGAAATACTACATTATTTACCGAGAATTTAAGAATTGCATTTCAGTCAATGAGAAGCAATATATTGCGTTCAGTTTTAACAGTGATGATCATTGCGATTGGAATTACTGCACTAGTTGGTATTCTTACGGCAATTGATTCAATAAAAACTTCAATTACAAAAGAGTTTACAGTTTTGGGTGCTAATACTTTCTCAATAACCAGTCAGGGAATGAGGGTGCAGATTGGAAAACAGAGAATAAGAACAAAAAACTATTCTTATATCTCATATTATGAAGCAAAGGAATTTAAAGAAAAATTTGATTTTCCGGCAACGGCTTCAATTTCAGTTATGTCAACAGGTACAGCAACTTTAAAATATGGATCAGAAAAAACAAATCCAAATATAGGTGTAAGGGGTATTGATACCGATTATCTTTTTACATCGGGATATGAGGTTGACAAGGGAAGAGCTTTTAGTGAGGATGATATTAATTCAGGAAAAAATTTAGCTTTATTAGGCAGTGCTCTTGCAAAACGATTATTTAAAGATGGAGAAAACCCGCTTCAAAAAGATATCAGTATTGGAAACGGGAAATATAGGATTATTGGGGTACTTGGTGAAAAAGGAAGCGGGTTTGGAGGAAGCAGCGATATGGTTTGTTTTATCCCATTTTCAAATTCAAGAAATTATTTCTCAAGACCAAATATGAATTTTGATATTCAGATAAAAGTGAATCAGCCGGAGTTGATTGATGCTGCGGTAGGTCAGGCAGAATCAGTATTTCGAAATGTAAGGGATTTGTCACCCATTGATGAATCGGATTTTAATATTGAAAAAAGTGATAATATAGCAAACCTGCTATTAAAAAATATTAGGAATATAACTTTGGTGGCGACAATAATTGGGTTTATTACATTACTTGGTGCCGCAATTGGCTTGATGAATATAATGTTGGTCTCTGTTACAGAACGAACCCGTGAAATTGGAGTAAGAAAAGCTATTGGGGCAAAAAGTGGTACTGTAAAACAACAATTTCTTTTTGAGGCTATTGTTATTGGCCAAATTGGGGGATTTTTTGGAATTTTGTTTGGAATTGTAGCAGGTAATCTCGTTTCATTAATGATTGGTTCTTCATTTATTATTCCATGGACCTGGATATTTTTGGGAGTAGCTTTATGTTTTGGGGTTGGCGTTATTTCGGGTTATTATCCGGCAAAAAAAGCATCTCAACTTGATCCAATAGAATCGTTGCGTTACGAATAATATTCAGATTTGACACAATGAAAAAGGATGCCGAAAGACATCCTTTTTATTATATATAATGTGTTATTATGGATTATTTTACTGAATCCATATATTCAATAAGTTCAACAACTTTTTTCGAGTATCCCATTTCATTATCATACCATGAAACCACTTTTACAAAAGTATCGGTTAACGCTATACCAGCTTTTGCATCGAAAACAGAAGTTTGCGTTTCTCCAACAAAGTCGTTCGAAACAACTTCTTCCTCAGTATAACCCAGAACACCTTTCATCGAAGTTTCAGAAGCCAATTTCATGGCGGCACAAATTTCTTTGTAAGAAGCAGGTTTTGCAAGATTTACAGTTAAATCAACAACAGAAACATCCGGAGTTGGAACACGGAATGCCATACCAGTAAGTTTCCCATTTAAAGATGGAATTACTTTACCTACAGCTTTGGCAGCACCTGTAGAAGAAGGAATAATATTCTGTCCTGCTCCACGTCCACCTCTCCAGTCTTTAGCTGATGGTCCATCAACAGTTTTTTGAGTTGCAGTTGTGGCATGAACAGTTGTCATTAAACCATCAACTATCCCAAAGTTATCATGTAAAACTTTTGCAATTGGAGCCAGACAATTTGTCGTACACGATGCATTTGAAACAAAAGTCATATCGTTCTTATATTCCTTATTGTTTACACCCATTACAAACATTGGAGTGTCATCTTTAGAAGGGGCAGACATAATTACTTTTTTTGCACCTGCATCAATGTGACCTTGAGCACTTGCTTTTGTAAGGAATAATCCGGTTGATTCAACAACATATTCTGCACCTATTGCATCCCATTTCAAATCTGCAGGATTTTTCTCAGAAGTAACACGAATAGTTTTGCCATTTACTATTAAAGAACCATCTTTAACATCCACGGTTCCCTTAAATCTGCCATGAGTAGAATCATACTTCAACATGTAAGCCATGTATTCAACGTCAATAAGATCGTTAATACCAACGACTTCAACATTTTCAGTAGCAACTGCAACCCTAAAAACAAAACGGCCAATACGACCAAATCCATTAATACCTATTTTAATTTTTGACATTGTTGTGAAAGATTTAATTATTTAAATAATATTATTCTTTTAAAGATTTAAATACAGGAAATATTTAATATCGATTTTTTTCACTACAAAGTAAATACTATTATCCTTTCGAATCAAGCCAAATTTTTATTTTACTTCATAAATCAGTCAACCTTAATGTAAACTTAAAGTGTATTTCCATTGATTATTTAGCATATTTCTGTACGTAATTAAACCTTTGGCTGAATATTAAATTCTCAGAGGGTTTAGATTTGTGTAACTTTCTTGTATTTATTAAATTAACGTTATTTTGAATAAGACAGTTTTTTGCTTAAATAGAAGCGTGCTGCGAAATTATGTTGATAAACCTTTTAAATTTGAAGAATCTTGAGATGTACTTTGTGAATACGCAGGACATTTGCAAGTTTTACAAGAGCTCACACTTATCTGTAAAATAGTCACCAAACAAACAATAATTAATATTTTGCAAATTTTAAAATTGCGCCATTTGATATTCTTAATTTGAAGTATTAAATTACTTATAACCTCATTAATATCTTGAACGAAAAAAATCATTTTGTTTATATTTAAAATTAATAAAGAATTATATGTTGGATTTACTTATATAATAAGCGAAAAAAACAAACATTTATTGCGATATTTGGAAAATTAAGATTAAAATTGCAGCAATTTTGAAGATGAATAAAAATTGGACGTTTTGCAATAGAATTTTTGGGTAGTTATTAAGAGTTAAGGTGGGGTTTTCAATGCAACAATGTTGAAAACATTAATTTAAAAGAAAGTGTTTTATGCAGTATATATTTTGTACATTGTTGCAAAATTTTATACGTTTGTAATATTTACATAAAATAAACAGATAAAATAGTTTGGATATATGATTAAAGAATTAAATAAATTAAAATCAATCAATCAATTAAGTTCAATTTAAAAAGAAATGCTATGAGAAAATCATTTACTTGGTTCTTAAGTTTGATGGTTCTCCTTACCACCTTTGCGACCTTAGGGTACGCTCAGGAAGAGCAGGAGACTGTTGAGCTTTACGCAGGAAAAACCTCCACTTGCTATGTGCAAGGGAACGATTACACAGTTGATGTAGCTGTACGGGATTTTATTCAACTCACTAAGTTTGATTTAGGTCTGTCTTTTAATGACCTTGTTTACGATTTTGTGAATGTTACGAATGTAAATTCAAGCTTGGCTGCTTTAACTACTTCAGTAACTACTGTTGCTAATGGGCCGGACGTGTTAAATCTTAACTGGTCGGGCACTGCTGCTACAATTGGTGACAATGTTAAAACGAATGTGATTAAACTTCATTTTAAGTTAAAAGGGTTTCCAGCAAATACTGCTGTTTCATTCCCAACTGACTTGATATGGACAAAAAAGAATTTTTGGTACACGACCTCAGGAAGTGTTTACGATGCAGTAAATACTGTTATTACAACTGATGGTGAATTAAAGGTTAATGTATCATTAACTGGGATTCAAACTGAGTTAACAACAGAAACCTGCGCAGGCGAAGATGTTACAGTTAAAGTAACTGCTCCTGCTGCTTCAATGTATTTATTTAATGAAGATCCTATTGTCGCTAATTGGGTTTGGACTTCATCAAATACTTTTTTGGCAAAAGCCGGTGAAAATGTTACAGTGCGTGTAAAAAGTGCTGATGGTTGTATGTCTTTAATGGATGAAGTAATGCTTCCTGAAACTCTTGATTCTGTAAAATTTACCGCTACAACTCAAAACCCACTGTGTTATTCTGAAAAAGGTTATGTTGTTATCAACGCTACAGGTGGAACTGCTCCTTATACTTATTGGATTTCATCTAATTCAAATGGATCCGGTGCTGAGAAAAAAACTAATTTTCAATTTTCACAAGGACCTGGAACTTACTATGTAAGTGTTATGGATGCCAATGGTTGTACAGTTGTGGATCCATGGAAAATGGTCACTATAACTGACACTAACACTCCAATAGTTATCACTGAAACGGTTACAGATGTTTTGTGCTATGGTGAAGCAACTGGTAGTATTGCAGTGACTGTATCGGGTGGAGCTACTATGGTTTCGATTGATGGCAATACATGGATGGATTTGGTTGCTGGAGCATATACTTTTGTTAATAAACCAGCAGGAACTTATACAGTTTGGGCAAAAAATGCAAATGATTGTACAGTTTCAAAGAAAAACATCGTTATTGCTCAACCGGCTGGTGCGATTACATTTAATATTAAAATTGATGATACTTCTTGTGGTGGAGATGATGATGGTGTTATTACTGTAAGTAATGTTACCGGTGGAACTGCACCTTATTCATATTCTATTGATGGAACTGATTTTACCAATACAACTGGTATTTTTGAAGATCTTGAACCAACTTACTATAGTTTGTGGGTTCGTGATGCAAATGGCTGTACTGTTCCTTATGTTAATCCAAATGGTACAAAAAATACAATCGCTGTTCAGTCTCCAGATGACATTAGGTATATTGTAACTGTTACAAATCCACCATGTAATGATGAGGATGCTTTAATTACTATTTCCAATGTAACAGGTGGAACAGGTGCTTACACTTATAGTTTTGATGGTGGCTCAACTTGGGGAAGCGTTAAAACGATGGATTGGGCTGCTCCTTATGCTCCGGTAACTATTTGGGTTGCTAATACTGGCGGTACTTGTCCTGTTGAATATGTTGTTGAAACAGAAGATGTTACGAATCCTGAGGCTCTTGATGTTGTAACTCTTGGTCAACTTGCTCCAACTTGTATAGACGGTAATGATGGTAATGTTACTTTGCACATTACAGGCGGTACCAAGCCATATTATTATTCAATAAATGGTAGTGCATGGAGAATGACAGAGAGCGAATACACCAATGTTAAAGTTAATGTTGGTACTCATAATATTATGGTTAAAGATGCTAATGATTGTGAGTGGGGTTCTGATATAGAAGAAGTTATTACGTTGGAAGAAAGTATAATTGAAGCAACTTCCGATACGCATATTGATTGTTTTGGCACAAAAACAGGTACAATATCTGTAGATTTTACTAATTGGGCAGAAGGACTAAATGGTGATGTGCCTTTCAGAAATGTTACTTATTGGGTAGAGAATGAAGCTGGACAAGTGAGTTCATTTATTCCATCAAATCAGGGTGGTACAGCAACATTGTTTAATGCTGGTATTTATGTTGTTTGGGTTGTTGACCAATATACCTGTGAATCAAATATGGATTCAGTTTGGGTAACTCAAAATGATGAATTGTTGATTGCCGATGTTACTTCTAATGGAGCCTCATGTTTTGAATCATTTGAAGGTGTTATAACTTTATATGCAACTGGCGGAAATACGCCTGATCTTGAGTATGCTATAGTAAATAATGAAGGTGCTTTAGGAAATATAGCTGACGATAAATGGTTACCATTTGATACCTATAATGGATTGGTAAAACCAGCTCTTAGCACTGTTAGTTTTCAGGTTGATGCCGGCACATATTGGTTAGCAGTAAGAGATGATAATTGCAGTGAACTTACTTATGGCCCAGTTGTAGTAGAAGGTTACACTCAATTGCTGGTGGATGAGGATGCAATAACATATACTGATCCTAAATGTTATGAGAGTAATGATGGTACAATTACAGTTCCTTTAAGTGCTGTATCTGGTGGTGCTGGATCATATAAGTTTACTTTGTTAAAATATATGGGTTCTGATAATAATGAGACACTGAAAGTGAAAGCTGGTACTGTTAGCGATTGGGTTGAAGTAGAAGGAAAAATTAGACAGGCAACAGGAATGTTTACTGGGCTAGTTGCAGGTGTTTATACTGTATTGGTTGAAGACGCAGAAGATTGTCCGTCATATACTACAGAAGAAATTGTTCTTGAGGATCCTGAAATGTTAACTTTTGATACTGAAATTTATCATTTTAGTTGCGAAGGATCAAACAATGGTATTATAACTATTGATATTCAAGGTGGTACTCCTGATTATAAGTATGCTGTCAACAATCCGAATGCTTGGGTAGCAATAGGAAAAGATTTGACTTCTAAAACATACATTGCTACAGAACCTGGAATGTTTATTCTATGGGTAAAAGATGCCAATGATTGTATAAGCGGACCAGATACTGTTTATATTCTTGAACCAACGGCTCTTAGCGCGCAGGTTACAGTTAACAATAATGTTTCTTGTAATGGTGGAAGTGATGGTCAGATTACAGTAAAAGGTATCGGTGGTTGGGAAGGAATGACTTCTTACGAATTCAAGGTTAATAGTGGAGCTTGGACAAGTTCAACAGTATTAACTGGTTTACCAGCAGGTACTCATACATTATATATTAGAGATATTAATTCTTATAGCCAGCCATATCAGGATTTGGATTGTGAATACAGTGTTAAATTCACTTTAACACAACCTGGTAAAATTACTTATGATGTTGTTATTTCTGATGTAAAATGTAAAGATGGAGATGACGGTACTTTAACAGTAAATGTTCAGAGTGGTGGAACTCCTTGGGATTTGGAAGGAACTTCAAATGATGGTTATAATGTAAAAATAACCGGAGATAATTATGATAGTGGCTGGGTAAGAACTGGTGCTGATTTTAGTAATACATTTACTGGATTGACACATTCTCATTACACAGTTTATATTACTGATTCAAAAAGTTGTGTTCTGGATGCTACAGTTGGTGACAGCGAAACACCTTATACTACAATCGAGTCTTGGGAAGTAGGAGAACCTGCAACTTATCTGACATTGAATCCTATGTGGTTAAAAGATGCAATGTGCTATGGCAGTGAAGATGGTGAAATAAAACTTGTTGCTGCTGGTGGTACTGCTCCTTACAAATATTACGCAGGTCTTTCTATAGAGCCAAATGGACACGTACTTGTGCCCGAAGCACCTGCTGCTAACTCTGACTTGTGGAAAAGTAAAGACACCCTAAAAGTTGGTGCTGGTACATGGGTTGTTTGGGTTATTGATGCTAACGGTTGTGTTGTTGGTGGCGAATACGAAAATGGTGTGGCTGTTAACAAATGGCGCGTTAAGGTGGAACAACCTGATCAAATTGTTTGGGATTTCCATAAAACAGGTAGTCCATTAATGGTACATTATTTAATGCCAAAATGTAATGGAGAATGGAATGGCGAAATTCATCTTGTTAATATTAGTGGAGGTTCAGGCACTTATAATGCAACTGTAAAAGGTAAAAGTGCTGATGGTGAAGATGTAGATTTATCATATACTGACATTGAAATGGACGGAGGTCTATATAAATTACCGGGTGTTCCTGCAAGTTCAGTTGATAGCTTAACTGTAACCGTAACCGATGATAACGGTTGTACTTCTGTGATGCGTAAGATTATGGTTAAACAACCTGATGTTCTCATGGTTACACTGGAAGAAAGTCCTGATAATTATTCTTGTTTTGGTGCTGTAGAAGGATGGATTGAGGCAACAGCTACTGGCGGTAACGGTGATTATGAATACCAATTGTTGAAAAATGGTGTTGTACATACTCCATGGCAAAGTATTGCAAGTGCTTTCTTAGTGCAGGTTGGAAATACTTTCACTGTAGAAGTTAGAGATGCAAAAGGATGTACAGCATCTGACGAACTGGATATGCCAACACCTTCGAAAGTTGAGTTTACTTATGTAGATTTAACATGTCATGGTTCAGAAAAGGCTGCTGTTACTATTAATGCAACAGGAACTTCGGGACGTAGTTTTAAAGTATTCTATAAAGAAATTGAAAATGATGTTCCTTCTACACCAAATTTTGTAGAATACATGGGTGAATGGGTTGATAACAGTATATTAATTGAAGACGTTTTTGAATTTGATAATGAAAACTTTATTGACCGTCATTATGCAGTTTATGTAGAAGATGATCATGGTTGTGCTTCTGCAGTTGATACTTTGACTTTTGATCAGGTTCAAACACCTATGACAGTATCTGCAACTACAGGAGATGTTACTGAATGTTCTGAAACTTATACTATTACTTCAATTGTTGGTGGTGTAAAACCAGCAGATGGATATGTAGTTATGGTTGATGATAGTGTCATGACTAGTTGGACTTTTGAATTACCAAGAGGTATGCATACAGTTAAAGTCATGGATGCGCACATGTGTTCAGTTGAGGAAATGATTGACGTTGTAGGAATGTATGTAACGCGCGATACTACTGTTGAAACATATATTGGTGAAGAAGTTCAATTCATTGATGTTGAAGCTGGTGTTGATTCAATGTTAGTAATGGGCAGCTATAGCTGGGTTTACATGAATGGCGATTGTGAAAGAACTTTAAATGTTGAAGTTGTCGAAGTTCCTAAACCATACGCAATTGCAGAAATTCAGGGTGAAGGTGATACATCACCGCTTGAAGGTAAAATAGCTATGATAACAGGTACAGTTACTGCTATTGCTCCGGGTGAAGGATTCTTTGTACAGGATGCTAATGCTGCAAATAGCGGAATTTGGGTTGAACACAGCGGAGTTAATGACTTAGGAATTGCTGTAGGAGATGGAGTTTCTGTTGTTGGAGAAGTATCTGAGATTGCTTCAGTTACAAGCATTGTTGCAACAGAGGTTATGGATGCAGAAGGAACAGTTGCTATTACCGCTATGGAAGTTAATCCAGGTATGGCTGAAGCTGAAATGTACGAAAGTGTATTAGTTGAGGTACCTGGTGCTCGTGCATCAGCAGCTGATGCTGGTACAGGCGAATGGAGTATATATTACGAAAGTGCAGATAACATTATTGTTAATGACTGGTTATATACTTCAACTCCAGTAGAAGGAGACTTCTATAACGTAACTGGTATTGTTAATGGAAGATTAGATGCTTTCAAATTAGAACCAAGAATGGAAAGTGATGTGGTTAATGTAACTACAACTAAAACTAAACCTGAGTTAGCAAATGCTTTCAAGGTTTATCCAAATCCATTTAATGATAAAATTTCAATTGATAATAGCGAAAAATTAACCAGAATTGTTGTTAGCAATATTGCTGGTCAAAGAGTTATTGACATTGAAAATCCAACTCGTGAAATCCGTACTGCTAATCTGGTAAGCGGCATTTACGTAATCAGTCTTTACACTGAAAGCGGAATTGCTAAAACAGAAAGGATGATTAAGAGGTAATACCGAATTGATTGATTAAAAAGGGAAGCTTTTAGCTTCCCTTTTTTTTTATCTAAATATTTATGAATGTTTATTCATTGAATGACTATAGTTCAAATAGTATATAAAATTTTATTGTTTAGTTTATTTGATTGTATAATTCTAATAATATCGATAAACAACTTATATAATATGTGTAAAAAGCTTTGATATTATAGAATATTAAAGGGATTAAAATGTAAATTCTTAAGAATTAAGAGAAGATACATCAACAGATTTGATGAAAGTTCTGAAAAATATTATTCTACAATAAATTGTTTAATTCGAGTCATGAAATTTTGGCGGTAACTATTGCCAATTGGTAGTTTTATATTGTTGATTTTTAACATATTTCCTTCAATAGATTCTATTTTTTCCATTGAGATAATATATGATTTATGTATTCTGTGAAAGTGTGTTTCAGGAAGTAGGTTCTCAATTTTCTTCATAGACAGGTTTGTAACCAGCTTTTTATCATTTAAATAGATCTTTATATAATCGCCTAATCCTTCAATATAAATAATACTTGAGATGTTTACTTTTATGGTTTTTTTATCTGACTTTATAAAAACGAAATCGTTTTGTTTTTCATTTATATCATTGTTTTCAGATGTTTTTTTCAAGATATACATTTCTTCTGCCCGAAAATAGGCTTTACAAAATCTTTCAAAAGAAAATGGTTTTTTCAGATAGTCAATAATATTTAGTTCATATCCGTCCATCGCGTATTCAGAGTAGGCAGTTGTGAAAATTACCATAGGAGGATTTTTTAAGTTTTTTAAAAATTCAATTCCGGTAAGTTTGGGCATATTAATGTCAAGAAATATTAAATCTACTGGTTGGGTTTGCAGAGTTTGGTGGGCGCAAATCGCATCTTCACATTCGCCTACAATATTTAGAGTTTGTATTTTTTTTGCATATTCCCTAATTACATTACGCGCCAAAGGTTCGTCATCGATTATTATTCCCTTTATTTCCATTTTCAATGAGTTTAAGTTCAAGTGATACTCTGTGAATATTGTCTTTTTTAAGGATAGTCAATTTAAAATCATTTGGTTGATACAATAATTTTAATCTCTTTTTTACATTATTCAAACCAATTCCGGAGTTGGCTTGTTTTTGTGTAAAAATCGTTTCAAAATTATTCTCAATTTCGAAAATTATTTTGTCTGTTTCAAGAAAGTTAAAGGTTATATGAATATAATCAGAATTTTCAGCACCTGGTAACCCATGTTTAAAAGCATTATCAATAAATGGTTCGAATAAAAGTGGCGCAATTTTCGCTGAAGGAATTTTCCCCACTATATTATATTTTATTTTCGTTTGATCTGATGTGCGAATCTTTTGCAATTCAATAAAATTGTTCACAAACTCAAGTTCTTTCTCAATCGATATATAGTTTTCTTTTGAGTCGTATATAATATGTCGCATCAAATCAGAAAGCTTCAGAATTAATTCAGGGACTTTATCGGAATTTATCAAAGCCAACGAATAAATGTTATTGAGCGAATTGAACAGAAAATGAGGATTTAATTGACCTTTTAGTGTTTTTAATTCAGCCTCAAGTTTTTGTTGTTCAATTTTTACTAGTTTCAAATTGATATCCTGCATTGACAACCAATCTTTTATCAATTTCAGAAAGGACGTTATACCAACATATAATAGTGTTGAAAAGAAATAGGCGGAATGGAGGTTTAAATTAAAATGGCTAAACCTGTCGATTCCAAGCGTTTTTCGCAGTGGGTATATAAATAGCAGTTGTATAATAACACTTACAGCTGTGACTAAAACGATAAGCCAGAAAACATAAAATATATAATTTTTTTGTTTCAGGAATTTGGGAATTAGCAAGTACAAATTGATATAAACTGCCATTGCGAAAAACACATTTGTAATAATGGATTTTTCAACAAGGTTTAAATTGATTTCCTCATCATAAAAGTAGAAAATCAGGGTTAACAATGTGATACTGGCTAACCAGAAAATAACATGTCCGATAAATTTAAAACGATAATATAGCCTGCTCTTTGTCATTTAGATTCGGTCACGTTTATAAAAGAATTTGTTGAAATAGTAAAGCAATGGTTTTGAATATTTTAAATGTTTCCACGGGCGGCTGGAATGGGGGAGGTGAATAACTTCTAATCCTTTAGCCAGGTAGTTGTTGAACCCTAGTTTTTTCGATTGGCGACTAATATAGACATCAAACCAATCTTTATTTTGAGAGAGTACTTGAAAATCAAATTTCTTGAGGAACTCTACCGAAATTAATGTGCAACAAAAGCTCAAACTGTGAGAAGTGTTTAAAATGTCGTTGTTTTTAATCTTTTCAAAAGTATATGGAAAATTGTATTGCCCTGATTCATCAACTGTAATTGCTCCAATGAGACCTGGTTTTGGCTTGGATTGAAGTATCTCAAACAGACCGCTCAATGTATCAGGTTTTATCAAAACATCCGATTCAATTATTATTAAAGGACAATTATTTTCAATTGCTAATTTTTGGGCAATTTCCAAAACCAATTTATAATTTGGAGACGGAGTATTTGTTATATCCTCCAGATTGACAAGACTGAAGTTATGTTCATCTTTAAACTTTTCGAGAAACTCTTTAGTCTCAGGCAGGCTAAAATCGTTAAAAACATAGTATCCGAAATCTCCTTCTGCTTCCGAAATTGCTTTTATTGTTCGACTGGTTGTGTGTAACGAATCTTTTACAGGCGTAATAATTATTGCTTTTGGCATTCTACTTTTTTTGTGAAATACAAAACTATCAAAATCAATCGAATTCTCTACGATTAAAATCACGCGAGAATGCCTGGTCGGTTGGCATTATTAATACATCATCTATGTTAACATGTTTTGGGCGGGTAACAATAAACAGAATAGTTTCTGCAATATCTTGTGCTAAGAGTGGCGTAAATCCATTGTAAACCTGTTTGGCTTTGTTATTATCTCCATTGAAACGCACTAGCGAGAATTCAGTTTCAACAGCACCTGGACTCACTGAACTTACTTTTATCCCATGTTTAAGTAAATCAATTCGCATACCTTTCGTTATCGATTGAACGGCGTGTTTGCTGGCACAGTAAACATTTCCAAACGGATAGGTTTCCCTGCCCGCGATTGAAGATATGTTAATTATATGGCCTTTGCCACGGGTAATCATTTTTGGTATAATTAACCTCGAAACATAAAGTAATCCTTTAATATTTGTATCGATCATCCTTTCCCAATCGTTAATGTCGCCTTCCTGAATAGGACTGTAACCCGCAGCTAATCCTGCGTTATTTACCAAAACGTCAATATTTTGCCACTCTTCAGGTAATTTATTTATTGCAAGTTCATTTTCAGCCAAATTTCTAATGTCAAAATCCAATATTAAAACTTTAGAGTTTGATTCTGTTTGTATTTTTTCCTGTAATAAAACAAGCCTTTCTTTTCGGCGACCTGTGATAATAATGTTGTAATTATTTCTGGCTAACAGCATTGCTGTTGCTTCTCCAATTCCTGAAGTAGCGCCGGTTATTAATGCAATAAGTTTCATTTATTTACTTTTCAATTACAATCCGAAATTAAAAAAAACATCAAAATTTATGGAATAATGGGCTACTTAATTACCTTTGCTTCCGGATAATTTACAAATATTACAGTATTATGAGTGATGTTATTCAAGCCGAAAAAATTTTTACCATCGAATCAATTCCTGAACCGCAAAATCTGGAAGATGTAATCTATTCGTTAATGGTCAATCCAAATTTGTCGAGTATCAATTATTTCAATGATTTTGGTGATTTAAATATTTCACCCGATTCAATTGGTGATTCTGATGCAGACGAAACCGGATTATTTGATTTTGATGCCAGTGGCAGTAAAATTGTACTAAGTACACATGCATTTCACCACCATTTACAGAATGATCCGCAAAAAGCAACTGAGATTTTAATATCAAGGGCAGCGCGGAAAATGATTTGTTCGGGGGCAAAACCAACAGCGATAAGTGCATTTTTATATCACATTAATTTTGCCGATCCCAAAGGTCAGTTTATTGCGGCCGGGGCAAAAAAAGGATTGGAAAATGCAGCAGGTAAATTTGAATTAAAAATTACAGACAAAAAAATCAGGTTTGACCATTTTTCACAACATGGCCCGGTTCCGCCAACAATTATAATCAGCATGATGGGGTTGATTAAAGATAATGAGCACATTACAACTCATTCTTTTAAAAATAAAGGGAACAATATTTTCCTGATTGGCCGTACCACTGATGATATTGGATCTTCCGAGTATCTGGAATTTTATCATGAAATAGCAGACTCACAATTACCGGAGTTTGATATCAATGAAGAAATGAAAATACAGGGAGCAATTAATAAACTGAACGAATTAAAACTTATAAACAGTGCCAGTCCGGTTGGGAAAGGTGGATTGTTTTTTACACTTCTTCGTGCTGCTATTCCAAATGAATTGGGATTTGATATAACTACTGCCGCTGAAACCCGGATTGATGCCTTTCTTTTTGGCGAAGCTATGGGACGAATTTTGGTTGAAGTTGAATCACAAAACGAAGATGAGTTTGTGGATGTTTTAACTGATATGAATGTTCCGTTTTTTACTTTGGGGCACATTACCAAAGGCGAAATAAGGATCGACGACATGTCGCTGGGATATATTGATAAAATGACGGTAGGCGTTTAATGACAGCTCTCCCCAATAAACTTTCTGAACAATCAAAGAAAGATCAGGTAGAAGAGATGTTCAACGATATATCTCCGAAGTATGACCTGCTAAATCATTTGCTTTCAGCCAATGTTGATAAATTGTGGAGAAGAAAAGCCATTAAAAAACTTAGGCCGCATCAACCTAAACTCATTTTGGATATTGCAACAGGAACCGGAGATTTTGCAATTGCAGCTGCAAAAATAAACGATGCAAAAGTAATTGGGATTGATATTTCGGAAGGGATGCTGGAAGTGGGGCGGAGAAAGATCGAAAAAAAGAAGCTTTCCGGAACAATTGAGTTACATAAAGCCGATTCTGAAAACCTGCCATTTGAGAATGAAAAATTCGATGCAGCGATTGTTGGTTTCGGAGTTCGAAATTTTGAAACCCTTAAAAAGGGATTGTATGAAATAAACAGAGTTTTAAAACCAGGCGGAGTATTTTATGTTTTGGAGTTTTCGAAACCTGCAAAATCACCATATAAACAAATTTATCAATTCTATTTTACAAGAATTTTGCCTTTGATCGGACGAATGGTCTCAAAAAATAGTAATGCATACACATATTTGCCGGAATCAGTTAATGAGTTCCCCGATGGAGATAAATTTTTAACTATTTTAGCAGAAGTAGGATTTGTAAAAAACAAATGTTTTCCACAAACATTTGGGATTGCAACTGTGTACGAAGCTTTTAAATTGAAAAAATAACCAATAAATACAATAAACATCAAAAATCGTTGTTTCTGAAAGACAGTGTAATTAGTTTTTAAGTGAAAAGGATTCTTACAGCCATATTATTTTTATTATTTGTAAGTCAGATTGCCGGACAAAAGCAGAAGGTGAATTACCTTACTACTTTCGATGAAAAACTAATTCACTTTGGCTTTACACTAGGTTATAATCTACTCGATTTTAATGTTGCAAATTATAATCCAATTGGTCAAAACCCTGATTTTTCGCCGGGTGAATGGCCAAATGATGAAAATCAAGTCGGTTACGAATCAATTGTAAGAAGTGATTTGGCTTCTTTAGTGCCGGGTTTTACCGTTGGAATTGTTTCCAGCTTGAGGTTACATCAGGATTTGGATCTACGGTTTTTGCCAGGTATGTCTTTTGGCGAGAGAAAATTAACTTATAATATCCCGGTTTACGATATAAATTCATATGAACCTTTACAGTTCTATTCAATTAAATCAACATTTATCGATTTTCCTTTGCTCCTAAAGTATAAAGCCCGGCGAATAAACAACGACCGGCCATTTGTAATTTTTGGAGGCGCTTACAGACAAGATATTTCAAAATCGGCAAAAGACGATTTGGTTAAACTTAAAAGTGGTGGTTTTTATGCCGAAGTTGGTGGTGGCTGGGATCATTACTTCCCATTTTTCCGTTTTTCGGTTGAGGGGAAATTTAGTTTTGGTTTGAACAATCAGCTCGGTGATGTGCCTCAGCAGCAACGGCCTTACTATTCGCAGTCAATTAAAAGTTTGAGATCAAACATTTTTACATTATCATTTCATTTCGAATAGTATTAAATGTAATTCTGTCTTTTAAACTCTGAACAAATTATTGCAGCTGCCACTGAAACATTCAACGATTCGGCGGAAGTCGGGTTGTTGTTAAATTCAGGAATCCTGATTTTTTGATCCACTTTATTTTCTACTTCACTACTGATTCCGTTACCTTCATTACCTAAAACAAGAATTGCCCGTTTGGGTAGTTTCTGTTCATAAATGTTTTTGCCATCGAGAAATGCTCCCAGAACTGGTATTCCCAACCTCCCGGCAAGATCTGCAACTGGTATAAATGATGTGTTCCAGGTTTCAACCCGGCTAAACGAACCCATACTTGCCTGAATAACCTTTGGGTTGAATAAGTCGGCTGTTTTAGGTGAACAAAATAATTGGTTTATCCCAAACCAGTCGCAAATACGGATTATCGTCCCCAAATTACCGGGATCTTGAATATCATCTAAATAAATACAAAGATCAGATTCTATTTTTTCAGGAAAAGGTTTTGCTTTTGGCAGTTTGCAAATTGCAATGCTGTTTTGAGGATTTTTCAACAAACTAGCCTCTTCAATTTCAGTTTTGGTTACTTCAGTAACCAATTTTACTTTTGTCAATAAAGACTTGTTTGCCTCGAGAAAGGCACTTGTTCCAAGCAAATTTTCAACACTGAATTGAGATTCCAGTACCTCTGAAACATTTTTATCACCTTCAACAAGGAACAGATTTTGTTTGACTCTGTTTTTTTTAAGGGCAAGTGATTTTATAAGTTTTATAGTATTTTTACTGACCATTTGGAAAAACAAATTTCGAAAATGAAACTGGAGTAAAGTTACTTTTTCTGAACAAAAACACTTCATTAATTTTGACTTATAAAATTTTTACGTTGAACAGTATTTTAAATTTTGGAAAGCAAAATATTTTAAAGATGGTGACATTTGCGGGTGCACTAATTTTGTTTTCCTGTTCACCGGTTAAATTTGTGCCTGAAAATAAATATCTTATAAATAAAGTTCAAATAGATATAGATAATCAGGACATTAATAAAGAAACAGCCAAATCACTTATAAAGCAGAAAGAGAATTACAAAATTCTGGGATTTCTAAAGTTTCATTTGTGGTTGTACAATCTTTCACCAAAGAAAAAAACTGATGATTGGTTAAAGAGGATTGGTGAACCACCGCAAATTTATGATGAAGACTTATCAATACATTCAGAAGACCAGTTAAAACAATTGGCCTACAGTAAAGGATATTTCAGGGCTGAAGTACAAAGTAGCGTTTCGGTAAAAGAAAGCAAAAGAAAAGTAAACCTGAATTATAAATTAATTTCAGGGGAGCAGTATAAAATTAAAAGAATCAATTATCAGATAAAGGACTCATTGCTCCGGAAAATTTATTTCGAAAGTGATTTAAAATCGAAACTAAGGGAAGGAGGTGCATTCGACATTGATAAATTGGAAACGCATCAAACGGATATTGTAAATCTTTTTAAAAATAACGGGTACTATTATTTTTCCAAAGACGACGTAAAATTTATTGCTGATAGTTCGAAATTTCAAAAACAGGTTTTGGTTGATTTATTGGTCAGACCGGCTAAAAATAACCAAATAGATACTGCAAAAGTATTCAAACCCTATTATTTGAATGATTTTTTTATTTCAGTTTTACCCGGAAATTCACCGGTAACTATAACCCGTGATTCAGTTGGAGTGTTTTCCGATACGATCAAATGGGACAATTTTACTTTATATCAAAGTAAACAAGTTCGCTATCCTCCTGCTTTATTTAATCGGACAATGCGCTTAAACAAAGGCGACCTATACAATAACGCCGAAGTTGAGAGTGCTTTTAATGCATTTAACCGGTTACGGCAGTTCAGGTTTGTTGATATTCAGTTTAATGAAGTTGCGTCGAAAAACGATTCAAATTTGCTGGATTGTTTTGTAAGGCTGGCTCCACTAAACAAGCAATCAACCTCATTTGATATTGAAGGAACAAATACCTCGGGTAATTTTGGGGTTGCCGGAAATGTTACATACATGCACCGGAATTTATTTCGCGGGGCGGAAGTATTTCAGCTAAGTTTTCTGGGCGGAATAGAACGATTACAACAGTTAAATAATTATTTTAACACTACTGAATTGGGAGTCGAATCGAGTTTAATGATTCCGAAACTTTTAGGCCCGGGAAATTATTTTGGAGATTTTGAACGTTTTTTACCCAAAACAGTATTCTCGCTGGGTTATAATTTTCAAAGACGCCCGGAATATACAAGGACCATAAATACGCTAAAATTTGGTTACGACTGGAAAACTACCGAAGATTTGCGTCATATCTGGAATTTGCTGGATTACAATAAAGTAAATGTTTTTAACTACGACCCCGGATTTATTGATGGTATAAGGGATTTATATATTAAAAGCAGTTTTACAGATCACTTGATTTTTGCAATGAATTATTCAGTAATTTATAACAATCAACGGTTAAATACCATTAAGGATTACACATATTTACGATTTAATATTGAGTCATCCGGAAATTTATTAGGTGCGATATCGGGGTTGGCAAACCTTGATAAATTTCAGGAAATTGATTCATTGGGGAATGTTCAGTCCGAATATTATCAGGTTTTTAATACTCGTTTTGCGCAGTATGTCAAGTCGGATATCGAACTAAGCCATGGTTTTGCCATCGATAAATACAATTCAATTGTTAGCAGGGCATTTTTCGGAATAGGCATTCCGTATGGAAATTTCGATGTTCTTCCGTTCGAGAAAAAGTATTTTTCGGGTGGAGCAAACGGAATTAGAGCCTGGCCGGTGCGCTCATTGGGGCCGGGAACATATAAAGCTGATTCTGATGAATATCCAAATCAAACAGCCGATATTAAACTTGAAGCGAATTTAGAGTATCGATTTAAACTTATTAGCTTTGTTGAAGGAGCACTATTTTTAGATGGAGGAAACATTTGGGCAATAAATGAAAAAGACAACAGGCCAGGCGCACAGTTTAAGATAAACGAATTTTACAAGCAGATTGCACTTGGCACCGGCGCAGGATTACGGTTTGATATGAGTTATTTTATTTTAAGGCTCGATTTGGGGATGAAACTAAGAGATCCTGCAGTTTCTGATAAACGAGGATGGATTATTGGAACAAGGTCATATACAAACAGCGATTTTAACTTAACCTTTGCAATAGGTTATCCTTTCTAAACACTTTTCATTTTTATTTATTGCATGTTTTATACTCCCTTATTTTTTTGCATTTTTGGAGTTCGAAAAAACGAGAATGTTAAATTTATTGGTGTAATTAGTTACAGTTTAAAAGAATTAGTATGTCAGGACTTCAGCCTAACCGTGAATCATTCGGATCAAGATTTGGTGTAATTGCAGCGACTGCGGGTTCCGCTATCGGTTTAGGGAACATTTGGCGTTTCCCTTATGTGGCAGGTGAGAACGGTGGCGCAGCATTTATAATATTATATCTTGGTTTTGTGATTGCGATTGGTATTCCTGTTATGCTTTCGGAATTTACAATTGGAAGAAGGGCACAACAAAACGTTTACGGATCTTTCAGAAAGCTTGCACCAAAACAGCCCTGGTATTTAATTGGGTTAATGGGGGTTGCAGCCGCATTCATGATTCTGGCGTTTTACACTGCTGTGGCAGGTTGGACACTCGAATACCTCTACCAGTCAATTGTCAATGGGTTTGCCGGAAAATCTCCTGATGAGTTAAATATGATGTTCGATTATTTTGTTGGGGGAACTTCGCGACCGTTAATATGGTTTTTTGTATTTATGGGGCTCACTGCATTTATTATCATGGCCGGTGTGAAAAATGGGATTGAGAAATCTACAAAAATACTTATGCCACTTTTACTCATTCTGCTTTTGGTATTAATTGTTCGCTCGGTTACTTTACCGGGGGCAGGTAAAGGGATCAGCTTTTTGTTAAGACCTGATTTCAGTAAAATAACCGCTTCTACAGTCCTTGTTGCTCTGGGTCAGGCATTTTTCTCGCTAAGTATTGGAATGGGGACGCTTGTTACTTACGGTTCATATATTAAAAAATCAGAAAATCTTGGTTCAACTGCTTTTTCTGTTGCAATGGCTGATACTTTGATAGCTGTTTTGGCTGGATTAGCCATTTTTCCAGCAGTATTTGCTTTTAATATTGAACCGGGATACGGGGAAGGATTGGTATTTGTAACGTTGCCAAATATTTTTCAGCAAATGCCGGGTGGAACAATTTTTTCGGTCATGTTTTTTATATTGTTAGGAGTTGCAGCCTTAACCTCCACAATTTCAGTTTTAGAAGTTATTGTTGCTTTTTTTGTTGAAGAACTTAAAATGAAACGAAAAGCTGCTACGTGGTTGGCCACATTTTCAGTTTCAATTTTAGGAATATTGTGTGTTCTTTCAACAAGTTCTCTTGCCGATTTTAAAATATTGGGACACACCATTTTTAGTTTATTGGAGAATACTACGGCAAATGTTCTTTTACCTTTGGGCGGAATGTTCATCGTGATTTTCGTTGCCTGGTTTTTTGGTCGCCAAAATGTTGTCGACGAATTGTCGAATGACGGCAAATTGAAAGCGAGATATGTCCCATTATTCATGTTTATTATCAAATTTGTTGCACCTCTTGCAATTGCTTTTGTTTTTCTTCAGGGAATAGGTCTGATAAATCTCAAATAGAACTGAAAACTAAAATAGTTTAGCTTTTTATATTATCTTTTTGATATTCAAGTCAGAATTTTGATAAATTTGGAATGTTCGTAAAAGTTTTTTTGTTTTCATTCCAAATTATATTAACCCATGAATATATTCTCTGGTTGGTTTAAGAATTATAATCATTTTTCGAAAAGCGATAGAAACGCAATAATTATTTTGTGCGCTTGTATAATATTAACCACTATCTCAATAATCATAGTTAGTAATATTCAACCAAAATCTGAATACAATTATTTTGAGTATAATCTCCAACTCGATGAAATTGAATCACCAGAGAAAAACGATAGATTTATTGTTAAGTCACTTTTCCCATTCAATCCGAACACAATTAACAGCAAAAAGCTTGATTCGCTTGACTTGCCCCAATTTGTTAAACAAAATATATTAAACTACAGAAAGGCAGGAGGCAGGTTTTCCTCGAAAATTGAAGTTCGAAAGATATATGGGATGAACGACAGCATATTCAATGTTATTAAAGATTACATAGAAATTACTGACAAAAACGAATCTCTTTCAGAGAACACCAAAGCATTTAATAAAAAAGAAGAAATAAAAAATGCAATTAAGGGAAAGTTGGATCCCAATAATGCTGATTATAATCAATTGATAAGTTTTGGTTTTAATAGTTTTCAGGCAAAAAATATAACTGAATACAGAAAGAAGGGAGGTGCATTCAAAATAAAAACCGACTTACTTAAGATTTATGGTATCGATTCGGCTTTCTATAACTCAATCGAGAAAGTTATTACAATTGAAGTTGACGACAAAAAACAAGTTCTCGAAAATTATCCTGTGTTATTGCACGTCGAACTCAATAGCGCCGACTCAACAGAATTAATGAAACTTAAAGGAATTGGGGCAGTTTATGCTAATCGGGTTATTAAATACCGCAATTTGCTTGGTGGCTTTTATTCAACCTCACAGTTACTTGAAGTTTATAATTTTCCATCAGAAACATTTAAAAGTATTGAAAATAGTATTTATGTGGATACTTTACTGGTTAAAAAGATTCGTTTAAATTTTGCTGATTATCCTGAATTGTTGCGGCACCCATATTTAAATAAAGATCAGGTTACCGCAATATTGAAATACCGCAATCAAAACGGATCTTTTCAGGATATATTCCAATTGAAAACAACTGGACTTGTTGATCCTGAATCTTTTTCACGAATCAGGCCATATTTGACGTGCCGTTAAATAAATTTAAAACAAATTCAATGGATTGTATTTATATTTATTTTCGTTTATATTTGATTTCAATCGAATAATTTCTAAATTTGCGCCTCAATTTTAAAAATTAAAACGTTAAAAATGATAGTTATTCCGGTAAAAGAGGGCGAAAATATAGAAAGAGCGCTTAAAAGATTCAAAAGAAAATTTGAAAAAACAGGTGTAATAAAAGAATTACGTGAACGTCAGAAATTCACAAAACCTTCAGTAATTAACAGGGAGGAGAAGAAGAAGGCGATTTACGTACAAGGATTGCAACGTCAGGAAGACTAATTGAACTTAGTGATTCCTGTATTTATTTGAATCAAATGGATTATCGGGAGTCGTTTTTCAATTATTTGAAATTTGAGAAGAGAAATTCTTCTCATACTGTTGTGGCTTATAAAATTGACCTCGATCAGTTTGTGCAGTTTTGCATAGAAGTGGTCGGGGAATTTAATGTAAAAAAGGTTGATGCAAAGATAATTCGAAGTTGGATTGTGGAGTTAATGGAAAATGATTTGTCAGCACGTTCAGTAAACCGAAAAATAACCACAATTAAATCTTTTTTTAAATATCTCTTAAAAGAACAAATAGTTGATCACAATCCTACCACTTACCTGACTCTACCAAAAATCCGTAAAAAATTACCAAATTTTGTGGAAGAAAGAAATCTCAATCATTTGCTTGATGATGGTTATTTTAAAAATGATTTCGAGGGGATTCGCGACAAATTGATAATTACTTTATTTTATGCTACAGGAATTCGGCTTGCTGAATTGTTACAGTTAAAAGACAGTGATTTTGATATGACAAATTGTATGATTCGTGTATTAGGGAAGGGGAAAAAGGAGCGGATAATTCCTTATCCTACTTCAATTAATCAATTGGTTATGCAATATATAAATGAACGGAACTCTAAATTTGGAAATAAGACCGAACATCTTTTGGTTACAGATAAAGGAAATCCTGCTTACGAAAAACTAATTTATAGGGTAGTAAAAACTAACTTAGCCAAAGTAACACTGTTGGAAAAGAAAAGTCCGCATGTTTTACGGCACACCTACGCAACCCATTTGTTAAATAATGGAGCTGATTTAAATGCAGTTAAGGAATTGTTGGGACATGCAAATCTGGCAGCTACCCAGATTTACACCCACACAACTTTCCAAAAATTGCATAATATATATAAACAAGCCCACCCAAGGGGTTAAAAAACATTTATTATGGAAATTAAAATTAATTCAGTGCATTTCACTGCCGATCAAAAATTGGTTGATTTTGTAAATAAAAAAGTAGGCAAACTCGATACCTTCTTTGATGGTATAATTAATGCTGAAGTAACTATGAAAGTGTTAAAGCCCGAAACTGCAAAAAACAAAGTTTCTGAGTTAAAAATTTCGATTCCGGCAAATGGGTATTTGTTTGCAAAAAAGGAAGCCGATACCTTTGAAGAAGCAACTGACCTTGCAATTGACGCTGTACGCAAACAAATCGATAAATATAAAGAAAAGCTTAAAAACAAGTAAAAATTGAAAATAGGACATTTAATTTTTAGTTTTTTAAAATAATATTTTTACATTTGCAAACCCAATTTTGGGGCGTTCAGAAAACAGTTGAATTAAGGTTGATTTATTAAGAAAATTAGGTGTTTAAGAGGATTTTTAGATTTTAGAAGCATCTGGATTAAAATTAAATCAGGTAACCTTAAATAATGAAAAACGATTTTTTTGCAACTGTTTGGAGAAATTTTGTATTTTTGCGCGGCATTTTTGCAAAGATAATGTATGCGGGAGTAGCTCAGCTGATAGAGCATTAGCCTTCCAAGCTAAGGGTCGCGGGTTTGAATCCCGTCTCCCGCTCATTTAATGAGACTGGAGTGATAAGTAGAATACTTAGACCTCTTGTCTCTTTATGTATTAATGCCGATGTAGCTCAGGGGTAGAGTACTTCCTTGGTAAGGAAGGGGTCACGAGTTCAATTCTCGTCATCGGCTCAAAATGATTTGATAAAAAAATATAAATTAAAAATTAAAAAATTATGGCAAAAGCACATTTTAACAGAGACAAAGAGCATGTCAATATTGGTACTATTGGCCACGTTGACCATGGCAAAACTACTCTGACTGCTGCTATTACAATGGTATTAGCAAAAAAAGGATTATCAGAAATTAAATCTTTTGATTCAATTGATAATGCTCCCGAAGAAAAAGAAAGGGGTATTACCATTAATACTGCTCACGTTGAGTACCAAACTGAAAAACGTCACTATGCTCACGTTGACTGTCCGGGTCACGCTGACTACGTTAAAAACATGGTAACTGGTGCTGCTCAGATGGACGGTGCTATTATTGTTGTAGCTGCTACTGATGGTCCTATGCCTCAAACTCGTGAACACATTCTTTTGGCACGTCAGGTAAACGTTCCTAAACTGGTTGTTTTCATGAACAAAGTTGATATGGTTGATGATGAAGAAATTTTGGAACTCGTTGAAATGGAAATTCGCGAACTTCTTAGCTTCTATCAATTTGATGGCGATAATACACCAGTGATCATGGGTTCAGCTCTTGGTGCAATGAATGGTGAAGAAAAATGGGAAGAGAAAGTAATGGAACTTATGGATGCTTGTGATACTTGGATTCCACTTCCTCCGCGTGATGTTGACAAACCATTCTTAATGCCGGTTGAGGACGTATTCTCAATTACTGGTCGCGGAACAGTAGCAACAGGTCGTATTGAAACTGGTAAAATTCACACTGGCGATGAACTTCAGTTAATCGGGCTGGGTGCTGAAGGCCGCAAAACAGTATGTACCGGTGTTGAAATGTTCCGTAAAATTCTTGATGATGGACAAGCAGGTGATAACGTAGGGTTATTGCTTCGTGGTGTTGACAAAAAAGAAATCAAACGTGGACAGATTTTGGCAAAACCAGGTTCAATTACTCCACATAAACGTTTCAAAGCAGAGGTTTATGTATTGAAGAAAGAAGAAGGTGGACGTCACACGCCATTTCATAATAAATATCGTCCACAATTCTATATTAGAACTCTTGATGTGACAGGGGAAATCCACTTACCGGAAGGCCGTGAAATGGTTATGCCGGGTGATAACGTTTCAGTTGAAGTAGAATTGATTTATCCAGTTGCCTTAAATGTTGGTTTGCGTTTTGCAATCCGCGAAGGTGGGCGTACAGTTGGTGCCGGTCAGGTGACTGAAATTCTGTAATTATTAAAATAAAAATAATTTATAATATGTCCTGGGCTTTTTAGCCCGGGACTATTTTACGGATGAATCTCAAACGGGAGTGGTTGTTTCAAACAGTAAGTTCAATTCTTACCTTCCGTGCAAACTTGATTAAAAGAAATGAAAATAAGATTATATTTCCAGGAGGCTTTCGATGAACTCGTTCACAAAGTAACATGGCCTACATGGAAAGAGCTACAAAGTAGCGCATTGGTTGTAATGGTTGCTTCCTTAATAATATCACTCGTAATTTTCGCTATGGACCTGTCTTTCAGGAACATAATGGAACTTATTTATGGTTTATTTTATTAATTGAAATCCTTAAATCAAAATGAGCGAAAATAGTAAGAAATGGTATGTTCTGCGTGCTATAGGCGGAAAAGAGAAAAAGGTAAAAGAATATATCGAAAATGAAATCGCAAACGGAGATTTAAAGGGTTTTGTTGATCAGGTTCTAATACCAACAGAGAAGGTTTACCAAATCCGAAATGGTAAAAAAATCAGTAAGGAAAGAAATTTTTTTCCAGGTTATGTTTTAATCGAAGCCGAATTAGTAGGTGAAGTTGCACACACACTAAGGAATTTTCCTAATGTTATCGGGTTCTTAGGCGACACTAAAGGTGGAGATCCCGTTCCAATGAGGCAAAACGAGGTAAATAGAATTCTGGGAAGGGTTGATGAACTTGCTGAGAACGACGAGGAAATTAATATTCCTTTTGTTGTAGGAGAAACTGTAAAAGTAGTCGATGGACCATTTAACGGCTTTAACGGAACCATTGAGGAAATCAATGAAGAAAAGAAAAAGCTGCAGGTAATGGTGAAGATTTTTGGACGTAAAACTCCTCTGGAATTAAGCTTTATGCAAGTTGAAAAGGAGTAAAAACACGTTAAATATGTATTATGGCTAAAGAAATTGCTGGATTAATTAAATTACAGATTAAAGGTGGTGCAGCCAACCCTTCACCACCGGTGGGACCAGCATTGGGCTCCAAAGGGGTAAATATAATGCAGTTCTGCAAACAGTTTAACGGAAGAACACAAGACCAGGCTGGTAAAGTGTTACCCGTTATAATTACTGTTTTTGCAGATAAATCGTTCGATTTCATTATAAAACAACCTCCTGTGGCTATACAATTGCTTGAAGTAGCAAAAGTGAAAAAAGGTTCGCCAGAACCTCACGTGAATAAAGTGGGGGCTGTAACCTGGGAACAGGTTAAGCAAATTGCAGAAGGTAAACTGGTTGATTTAAATTGCTTTACTATTGAATCGGCCATGAAAATGGTCGCTGGTACTGCCAGAAGTATGGGAATTGCTGTAAAAGGTACTTCACCATTCAAAAACTAAATAAATCTTATACGATGGGCAGAATTACGAAAAATAAAAAAGCTTCTCTTGAAAAACTCGAAAAAGGAAAAGCTTACACCTTAGATGAAGCTGTTGAATTGGTAAAGGAAATTACTTATACCAAATTTGATGCATCAGTTGACATTGATGTAAGACTTGGAGTTGACCCAAGAAAAGCTAACCAGATGGTTAGAGGCGTAGTTTCGTTACCCCATGGAACTGGAAAAGAAGTCCGTGTTTTAGCGATGGTTACTCCTGATAAAATGCAGGAAGCACTAGATGCGGGTGCGGACTATGTTGGTCTTGATGATTATATCGAGAAAATTAAAGGTGGCTGGACTGATGTTGACGTTATCATAACAATGCCTCCTGTTATGGGGAAAGTTGGGGCGTTAGGCCGTATTTTAGGCCCACGTGGTTTAATGCCAAACCCCAAAAGTGGAACCGTAACAATGGAAATTGGTAAAGCCGTCAGCGAAGTTAAACAGGGTAAAATCGACTTTAAAGTTGACAAATTTGGTATTGTTCATACATCTATCGGAAAAGTATCGTTTACTCCCGATAAAATAAAGGACAATGCATTGGAATTTGTACATACCATTGTTAAACTTAAACCAACCGCAGCAAAAGGTACTTACATTAAAAGTATTTATCTTTCCAGTACTATGAGCCCCGGTATTAAAGTTGAACCAAAGTCAGTTGTTGACTAAAAATGCGTAAAAATGAAGAGTTCAGATAAAAAGGTTATTATTAATAATTTACAAGAACAAATTGATTCTTACAACCATTTTTACCTTACTGATATTAGTGGTTTAAATGCTGAAAGTACCGGTGATTTGCGAAGACTTTGTTTTAACCAAAGTGTAAAACTGGTAGTTGTTAAGAATACTCTCTTACGTAAAGCTTTGGAAAGTTCAAATAAGAACATTGAAGAAATTTACGATGCGCTAAAGGGTAATACCTCAGTAATGTTTTCCGAAAATGCGAACATACCTGCTAAACTGATTAAAGATTTTAGTAAAAAACATAAAAAGCCTGTGTTAAAAGCGGCTTATGTTCAGGAATCAGTTTATATGGGCGCTGATCAATTAGAAGCGTTGATTGCAGTTAAATCTAAAAACGAACTTATTGCTGATGTGGTTGCACTTTTACAATCACCGATGAAAACAGTTCTCGGACAGTTACAATCAGGTGGAAATATCATTCATGGTGTTTTGAAAACACTTGGAGAAAAAGAATAATTTTTTTTAAAATAATTTATAAAATTAATAAAAATGGCAGATTTAAAACAGCTTGCAGAAGCGTTGGTTAATCTTACAGTAAAAGAAGTTAACGAATTAGCTGGAATTCTGAAAGATGAATATGGAATCGAACCAGCTGCAGCCGCAGTTGCAGTTGCTGGACCAGCTGCTGGTGGTAGCGAAGAAGCTGCTCCTGCAGAACAAACAGAATTCGATGTAATTTTAAAAGCAGCAGGCCAGGCAAAACTTGGTGTTGTTAAACTCGTTAAAGAATTAACTGGTTTAGGCTTGAAAGAAGCAAAAGAATTAGTTGATGCTGCTCCAAAAGCAGTAAAAGAAAAAGTATCTAAAGACGAAGCTGCAGCTCTTAAGAGTCAGCTCGAAGAAGCTGGAGCCGAAGTTGAGGTTAAATAACGCAATTGAACCTTTTTAAAGGGTTTTACGGTTTAGAAGCCTGCGATAGTAGGCTTCTAAGCCTTTTTGTGTATTGGTATTTTACATAATTAACTTGTATAAATACATGTCTGTACAAACAAAAAAAGAGAGGATTAGTTTTTCCTCCACAAAAACCAGGTTTGATTACCCTGACTTCTTAGAAGTACAAGTTAAATCATTTAAAGATTTTTTTCAGTTAAAAACCACTCCTGATAACAGAAAATCTGAAGGATTATTCCGAGTATTTGAGGAAAATTTTCCAATTACAGATACTCGTAATAACTTTGTGTTGGAATTTATTGACTATCAGGTCGACCCTCCCAGATATTCCATCCAGGAATGTATAGAGCGTGGTTTAACTTTTAGTGTGCCATTAAAAGCGAAACTTAAGTTGTACTGTACTGATGCTGAACATGAAGATTTCGATACAGTAGTTCAGGACGTTTATTTGGGTACTGTGCCCTACATGACCGAACGGGGAACCTTCATAATAAATGGCGCCGAACGCGTTATCGTATCACAGTTACACAGATCTCCGGGTGTATTCTTTGGCCAAAGTATGCATGCCAATGGAACAAAACTTTATTCTGCACGAATAATACCTTTCAAGGGATCGTGGATCGAGTTTGCGACCGACATTAACAGTGTTATGTTTGCTTATATCGACAGAAAAAAGAAACTTCCGGTAACAACTTTATTACGCGCTATTGGTTTTGAGAGCGATAAAGATATTCTTGAAATATTTAATCTGGCCGATGAAATCAAAGTATCACGAACTTCACTTAAAAAAGTAGTTGGCAGAAGATTGGCAGCTCGTGTATTAAAATCATGGGTTGAAGATTTCGTTGATGAAGATACTGGAGAAGTTGTTTCCATCGAACGAAACGAAGTTATTATCGATCGTGAAGTTGATATTGAGGAAGATCATATCGAAGAAATTCTTGAATCAGGAGTTAAAACAATTCTTTTACATAAAGAAGATCAAAACCAACAGGATTTTGCAATTATCTATAACACACTGCAAAAAGATCCATGTAACTCTGAAAAAGAAGCTGTATTGCATATTTACAGGCAGTTGCGAAATGCTGAACCACCAGATGAGGCTACTGCAAGAGATGTTATCGATAAACTTTTCTTTTCAGATAAAAGATATGATCTGGGCGAAGTAGGTCGATACAGGATAAATAAAAAACTTGGGCTGACAGTTGATTCAGAAAATAGGGTTCTTACAAAAGAAGATATTATTGAGATTATAAAGCATCTCATTCAATTGGTTAATGCTAAAACCGATGTTGATGATATCGACCATTTAAGTAACCGAAGAGTTCGCACAGTTGGAGAACAGATGTTTAACCAGTTTGGTGTGGGGTTGGCACGTATGGCACGTACAATTCGCGAAAGAATGAACGTGCGTGATAATGAAGTGTTTACTCCAATTGATCTGATCAATTCAAAAACACTATCCTCTGTAATTAACTCATTTTTCGGTACGAATGCACTGTCTCAGTTTATGGATCAAACAAATCCTTTGGCGGAGATGACACATAAACGTCGAATGTCAGCACTGGGACCTGGCGGTTTGTCAAGAGAAAGAGCTGGTTTCGAAGTTCGTGACGTGCACTTTACTCATTATGGAAGGCTTTGTCCGATTGAAACACCTGAAGGGCCAAATATTGGTTTGATATCATCTCTTTGTGTATTTGCAAAGATTAATGACCTTGGTTTTATTTCTACACCATACAGAAAAGCAGCAAACGGCAGAGTTGATCTTTCGGAGGATGGAGTTGTTTATTTAACAGCAGAAGAGGAAGAAGGTCAGATCATTGCACAAGCAAATGCACCAATTGATGAAAAGGGTAATTTCATAAATGCCAAAGTTAAAGCCAGGCTGGAAGGCGATTATCCTGTTATTGAAAGAGAAAAAGTTCAGCTAATGGACGTTGGTCCTAACCAAATTGCTTCGGTTGCTGCATCTTTAATTTCTTTTCTTGAACATGATGATGCAAACCGTGCTTTGATGGGATCGAATATGATGCGGCAGGCAGTGCCACTACTTCGCCCGGAAGCACCAATTGTTGGTACCGGTTTGGAAGGTAGAGCTGCTGCCGATTCACAGATTCTGGTTAAAGCCGAGTTTGATGGCGTTATTGAATATGTTGATGCTCAGCAAATTATTGTTCGGTATGATATATCAGAAGAAGACAGATTTGTTAGCTTCGATCCGGAAGTAGTGACCTATACACTACAAAAATATTCCAAAACAAACCAGGGAACAACAGTTGATCTGAAACCAATTGTACAAAAAGGTGAACGGATTCAAAAAGGTCAGATTTTAACTGAAGGTTATGCCACTGATAAAGGGGAACTTGCCTTAGGAAGAAACCTGATGGTTGCTTTTATGCCCTGGCAAGGTTATAACTATGAAGATGCAATTGTAATTTCGGAACGTATTGTTCGTGAAGACGTTTTTACTTCTGTTCATGTTGATGAATACAGCCTTGAAGTGCGCGATACAAAAAGAGGAGTTGAGGAATTTACATCAGATATCCCGAATGTTAGTGAAGAAGCAACCCGAAATCTCGATGAAAATGGATTGATTAGGATTGGCGCTGATATTAAACCTGGCGATATCCTGATTGGAAAGATTACACCTAAAGGTGAATCAGACCCATCTCCTGAAGAGAAATTATTACGTGCTATTTTTGGTGACAAAGCTGGTGATGTAAAAGATGCTTCACTAAAAGCATCACCTTCATTAAATGGAGTTGTTATTGATAAAAAGTTATTTTCACGTGTAGCCAAAGACAAGAAAGGTACTGCAACTAAGAAATTACTCGACCAGATTGATGAGAAATTTGATCGTGAAGTAACTTCGTTGAGAAACAAACTTGAGGATAAAGTTTTCACTCTTGTTACGGGCAAGACTTCACAGGGTGTTAAAGATTATTATGGTACTGAAATAATACCCAAAGGTGTCAAATTCACGTTGAAACAGTTACAGGAGCTTGACTATTTAAATATCAATCCTGGAAAATGGACTACTGATAAACAGAAAAATGACATGGTCTTTGCAGTAATTAATAATTATATTCTAAAATATAAAGAAGCAGAGGCCGTATCACGTCGCGAAAGATATAACATTACAATCGGAGATGAACTTCCTGCCGGAATAATTCAATTAGCAAAAGTTTACGTGGCTAAAAAACGTAAACTACAAATTGGTGATAAAATGGCAGGACGGCATGGTAATAAAGGTATTGTTTCAAGGGTGGTTCGTCAGGAAGATATGCCATTTCTGGACGATGGAACACCCGTTGATATTGTACTAAACCCATTGGGCGTACCTTCACGTATGAACCTGGGACAAATTTACGAAACCGTACTTGGTTGGGCAGGGAAAAACCTGGGATTAAAGTTTGCTACGCCAATTTTTGACGGTGCTTCACTCGATGAGATTTGTGAATACACTGATAAAGCTGGGGTACCACGTTTTGGAGTTACGAGACTAATTGATGGTGAGACCGGCGTACGTTTCGACCAGCCAGCCACGGTGGGAATAATTTACATGATGAAATTAGGCCACATGGTTGAAGATAAAATGCATGCACGATCAATAGGTCCATATTCACTTATAACCCAGCAACCATTGGGTGGTAAAGCTCAATTTGGTGGTCAGCGTTTCGGAGAAATGGAAGTTTGGGCACTTGAGGCATTTGGCGCTTCGCATATTTTGCAGGAAATTCTTACGGTTAAGTCCGATGATGTAATGGGACGTGCAAAAGCATACGAGTCAATTGTTAAAGGTGAACCAATGCCGCAACCAGGTATTCCTGAATCACTTAATGTGTTGCTGCACGAACTTAGGGGACTTGGCCTCAGTGTTAGAATGGAGTAAAATTCATTCTAAATTAAATAGGTTCTGTTTTAATTATATTTAATTAGTATTATGGCATTCAGAAAAGATAATAAAGCGAAAATTAGTTTCTCAAAAGTATCAATCAGTCTTTCTTCTCCTGAAGAAATTCTTGAAAGGTCGTTTGGCGAGGTTTTGAAACCTGAAACAATAAACTACAGAACGTACAAGCCAGAACGTGACGGATTGTTTTGTGAACGAATTTTCGGACCCGTAAAAGACTACGAGTGTCATTGCGGTAAATACAAACGAATCAGGTACAAAGGAATTGTTTGCGACCGTTGTGGCGTTGAGGTTACAGAGAAAAAAGTGCGTCGCGAAAGAATGGGGCATATTTCACTGGTTGTTCCGGTAGCTCATATTTGGTATTTTAAATCACTCCCAAATAAAATTGGTTATTTGCTTGGGTTACCAACCAAAAAGCTTGATACAATTATTTACTACGAACGTTACGTCGTTATAAATGCCGGTGTTAAAGCAGTTGATGGAGTAAAAGATCTGGATTTTCTTACTGAAGAAGAGTACCTTGATATTCTGGATACACTTCCAAAAGAAAATCATCTTTTAGATGATGACGATCCAAATAAATTTCTTGCAAAAATGGGAGCAGAAGCACTGTTCCAAATTTTAAGCCGGATCGATCTGGATGACTTGTCTTTTACTTTGAGGCATAAAGCAAATACTGAAACTTCTCAGCAACGTAAAAATGAAGCATTAAAAAGGCTGCAGGTTGTTGAGGCTTTCAGAGCAAGTAAAAATATAAACCGTCCGGAATGGATGATTGTTCGTGTTGTTCCGGTTATTCCGCCAGATTTGCGCCCGTTGGTGCCATTGGATGGAGGCCGGTTTGCAACTTCCGATTTGAATGACCTTTACAGAAGAGTCATTATCAGAAACAACCGGTTGAAAAGGTTAATTGAAATTAAAGCTCCTGAAGTTATTCTTCGTAACGAAAAACGAATGTTACAGGAAGCCGTTGATTCATTATTTGACAATTCAAGAAAATCGAATGCGGTAAAAACTGAAAATAACCGGGCATTAAAATCTCTTTCCGATAGTTTGAAAGGGAAACAAGGTCGATTCCGTCAAAATCTTCTTGGTAAACGTGTTGACTATTCAGCGCGTTCGGTAATTGTGGTTGGTCCAAAACTGAAGATCCACGAATGTGGTATTCCGAAAGATATGGCTGCCGAATTGTACAAACCGTTTGTAATCAGGAAATTGATCGAGCGTGGAATTGTTAAAACTGTAAAATCAGCGAAAAAAATAGTTGACCGTAAAGACCCCGTTGTTTGGGAAATTTTGGAAAACGTTTTAAAAGGGCATCCGGTATTATTAAATCGTGCGCCCACGCTGCACCGTTTGTCAATTCAGGCTTTCCAGCCTGTTTTAATCGAAGGTAAGGCAATTCAGCTTCACCCGCTGGTTTGTACAGGTTTTAACGCCGACTTTGACGGTGACCAGATGGCGGTTCATCTTCCACTTGGAAATGCAGCCATTCTGGAGGCACAGCTTTTAATGCTTGCGTCACACAACTTATTAAACCCGGCTAATGGCGCTCCAATCCAGGTTCCGTCGCAAGACATGGTTCTTGGTCTGTATTACATGACTAAAGCCAGAAAAGGAGCAAGAGGAGAGGGAATGATTTTCTATTCTTCTGAAGAAGTAATTATTGCTTACTCAGAAAAAGTAATCGACCTTCATGCCATTATTAAAGTTAAAGTTGAAGATGTAGATGAAAATGGTGAATATTTTAAACACATCATTGAAACTACGGTTGGTCGGGTTTTATTTAACGAAAAAGTTCCTCGTCAGGCAGGATATATCAACCAGCTACTCACCAAAAAGTCTTTACGTACCATCATTACTGACGTATTTATTCGCAGCGGAAATGCGACAACAGTAGCATTCCTTGATGACATTAAAGATCTTGGGTATGATATGGCATATCGAGGTGGTTTGTCATTCAACCTTGATGACGTAATTATTCCGGAAGCCAAAGAAAAAATTGTTGCTGACGGTTATGCTGAGGTTGAAGAAGTGATGAACAACTATAACATGGGATTTATTACCAATAATGAAAGGTATAACCAGGTTATCGATATTTGGACACATGCAAACTCAAAACTTACAAACGTTGTAATGCAAACATTGAGCAGCGATAAACAGGGATTCAACTCTATTTATATGATGCTCGATTCAGGCGCCCGTGGTTCTAAGGAGCAGATTCGTCAGCTCAGCGGAATGAGGGGTTTGATGGCAAAACCACAAAAATCAGGTTCTACAGGTTCTCAGATTATTGAAAACCCGATTCTTGCCAACTTCAAGGAAGGTTTGTCGGTTCTTGAATACTTCATCTCAACCCACGGTGCTCGTAAAGGTTTGGCCGATACAGCGTTAAAGACTGCTGATGCCGGTTATCTTACACGTCGTTTGGTTGATGTAGCACAGGATGTTATTATTTCTGAAGATGATTGCGGAACATTGCGTGGCCTTGTGGCAACAACTGTTAAAAACAACGAAGAGGTTGTCGCATCATTATTTGAACGTATTATAGGCCGTACTTCGGTACACGATATTTTCCATCCGCTAAGTGGTGAATTGATTGTTGCAACAGGAGAAGAATTAACTGAAGATATTGCTACAATTATTGAAAATTCTCCGATCGAAAGTGTTGAAATCCGTTCGGTACTTACCTGCGAATCAAAAGTAGGTATTTGTGCAAAATGCTACGGACGAAACCTTGCAACCGGCAGGAAAGTTCAAAAAGGCGAAGCTACAGGTGTAATTGCTGCACAGTCAATTGGTGAACCGGGAACGCAGCTTACTCTACGTACTTTCCACGTTGGGGGTATCGCTGGCAACATCTCTGCACAATCAACTGTTGAATCGAGGTACGATGGTTATGTAGAAATAGAAGAACTGCGCGCTGTTAAGTTCAAATCTGAAGAAAGTGAGGAAATTGATGTTGTTGTAAGTCGTTTGGCAGAGTTAAAAATTGTCGATAAAAATACAAATATTACACTATCAACACACCCAATTCCATACGGTTCAAAACTCTATGTGAAAAATGGACAGGAAATTCGCAAAGGAAAACTTATTTGTGAATGGGATCCATTTAACGGTGTTATTATTACTGAATTTGATGGAACTGTTGAATTCGAGAACTTAATTGATGGCCTTACTTTCAGGGAAGAATCAGATGAGCAGACTGGCTACAGTGAAAGGGTAATTATCGAATCGAGAGATAAAACCAAAAACCCAACTTTAAAAGTTATTGATAAAGATGGAAATACCATCCGTTCATATAACCTGCCGGTTGGAGGTCACATATCTGTTGAAAATAAACAAAAGGTTAAAGCGGGTATGGTACTGGTGAAAATACCTCGCGCTGCTGGTAAAGCGGGCGATATCACCGGTGGTTTGCCACGTGTAACTGAGCTTTTCGAAGCACGAAATCCGTCAAACCCGGCAGTAGTTTCCGAAATTGATGGAGAAGTTTCGATGGGTAAAGTAAAAAGAGGTAACCGCGAAATTATCGTTACTACAAAAACCGGTGACGTTAAGAAGTATATGGTACCACTTTCAAAACAGATACTTGTTCAGGAAAACGATTATATCAGGGCAGGAACTCCTCTTTCTGACGGAGCAATCACTCCTTCCGATATTCTCGCAATTAAAGGTCCAACTGCAGTTCAGGAATATATTTTGAATGAAGTTCAGGACGTTTACCGTATGCAGGGTGTGAAAATTAATGATAAACATTACGAGATCATTATTCGCCAAATGATGCGGAAAGTTGAAATCGAGGATCCGGGTGATACACGTTTCCTGGAAAAACAGATTGTAGATAAAAACGAATTCTTCTCAGAAAACGACTGGATTTACAACAAAAAAGTTGTAATTGATCCGGGTGACGCGGAAGGAATTAAAGCAGGTCAGATCATTTCTGCACGAAAGCTGAGAGACGAAAACTCGCAGCTAAGAAGGAAAGATAAAAAACTGATTGATTCGCGTGACGCGATTCCTGCTACTTCAAGTCAGGTATTACAAGGTATTACAAGAGCTGCACTGCAAACACGCAGCTGGTTATCAGCGGCTTCGTTCCAGGAAACTACAAAAGTACTGAATGAAGCAGCAATAAATGGTAAAACAGATTACCTTGACGGTTTGAAGGAGAATGTAATTTGCGGACATCTTATTCCGGCAGGAACTGGTTTGAAGGAATACAAAAACCTTGTAGTTGGTTCACGGTCAGAATACGATCAGTTAGTTGATATAAAAGATTAATTTACGCATAAGTTGATGAACATGGATGATATGAATCAAAAACCTCAGCAGTTGAATATTGAACTAAGTGAAGAAATCGCACAAGGTATTTATTCAAACCTTGCTGTAATAACACATTCAAGTTCAGAGTTTGTAGTTGATTTTGTTCGGATAATGCCGGGAATCCCGAAAGCGAATGTAAAATCGCGCATTATTCTAACTCCGGAACATGCCAAACGATTGTTATTGGCTTTGCAGGACAATATTAAAAAATATGAAACTGTAAATGGGCCGATTAAAAATGTGAAATCAGGCAATGATCCGATGATGCCTCCGTTAAGTTTTGGCGGACCTACGGCTCAGGCTTAATTGCGGTTTTAAAATATTTTAAAGAGGAATCAATTTTTGGTTCCTCTTTTTTTGCAAATTAACTTTGCATGAAAATTCAATTGCAAATCGTCATATTGAACTTTTGACATAAAATTTACCAATGTGAAATTTAATAACTTTGAAATGAAATGGATTTCATTATCATAAACGGAGAAATAGTAAAAAAACAAGAGACTGGTTTTAAATCATTCTTTTGGGATGAACCATTTATTATTACCCAAAAAATATGGTTTGGATTCGGAGGAATTCCCTTATTTCATGAAAATATACAGAATATAAAAGCCGCTTTAATAAAATTGAATTCTGAAATTCCGGATTTGTTGAATGATGAACCCGAACTATTCAGAATTACAAAACGGATGTTGAATAAAAACAGGTTTTTTCGATCGGGCATTATTACAATACAGGTTTTTATTGGACAAGTCAAATCAAATTTAATAGTTTCAAGCTTTGCCTTCCCTGAATTTGATTTCCCTCTGTCGAAGCAGGGTTTGTTGATAAACTTTTCGGAATTTGAAAAATATAGCTTAAATCCGTTAAACCAGTTTACTTTTTTTAATGCACCATTTTGGAAATTTGCAAAAGCTAAAAACCAGGAAACTGTATTCAACAATTCAATTTTTTTAAATGAAAAAGAAGCTGTTTGTAATTGTATTTCATCCAATATTTTTGTCATAAAAGGTAGTGTACTTTACACACCCTCAGTTGAAACCGGATGTTATATTGATACTTTAAGGAGCATTGTTTTAGAAACTGCGAAAAAATTGAATTTAAAAGTTGAAGAAAGCGATTGTATTGAAAAATCAGAAGTATTTCGGATGGATGAAATCTTTTTAGCCGGTGAAGAACAAGGTATCCAAATGGTTCTTGGAGTGGAAAATAAAAGGTTTGTCCAATATTATTCACGCAGTATTCACGAAAAGCTAAATGAATATCTGAAGAAAAAAGTTACGTAAGCCAATATAAATTCAGTTCAAACTGAAAATCACGGAGTATTATTTTGCAGCCCACCTGAATACAAAAAACGCAATCAGACTGTATAAAATATTGGGAATCCACATGGAAACAAAAACCGGTACTGAACCACTAATGGCAAATACTGTAGAAATTTGCATAAAAAGTATATAAGAAAAGCTCAGGGCGAGACCAAGCCCCAGGTGAAATCCAAGTCCACCTTTTATTTTTCGTGAAGCTAACCCAACACCAATCAATGTTAAAATAAAGGTCGAAAATGGAGTGGCCATTCTTTTGTGTTTTTCAATTTCCCATTCAATCGCATTCACTCCCCTTGTTTTCATTAATTTAATTTCTTTTTTAAGTTCAGGTGTTATATAAGTTTCCATTTCGTTTTTCTTAACCCTGAATTCCTCAGGTTTCATATTTAACGTTGTATCAATTCGGTAGCCGTTTTCAAGCAATTCGTATCCATCAAGAATTGTTCTTTTCCAGTAATTATTGATAACCCACTTTCCAGTTTCCTTGTCCCACCTAATATTATCGGCAGTGAGTTTTTCTGTCAACTTCGCCCCTTCAAAACGTTCCAGGGTAAAAACATTTCCCACATCATTGGGTGTGTAACTTCGCATATAAATATAAACGCCCGGTTCAATTTGCCTGTGTATATCTCGTTCTACACCCATCCTGGTGTTATCAATATTTTTCATTCTGAACTCGTTCATTGTTTTTGTGGCTGGCGGTATTATATAATTTCCCAAAGAAAAACTAAATATTGCCAATATAAATGCTGAAACCATATAAGGCCGCATTAGCCTTGTATATGAAACACCACTGCTCAGAATAGCAATTATTTCGGTATTGTAAGCCATTTTAGAGGTGAAATAAATGACTGCAATAAATGTAAAAAGCGGACTAAAAAGATTGGCAAAATAGGGGATGAAATTCATGTAGTAATCAACAATAATTTCCTTCAGCGGAACGTCTTTCGACAGAAATTCATCTAAGTTTTCTGAAACATCGAAAACCACGGCAATACTTAATATTAGTGCAATGGCATAAAAAAAAGTACCAAGAAATTTTTTTGTAATATAAAAATCTATGGTTTTATAAAACTTCATGAGTGCAATTACAATCGTTGTTTTAATTTTATCAGCATTTCGTTTTTCCACGAAATAAAGTTGCCTTCAATAATTTTTGTGCGTGCAGTTTTAACAAGCCACAAATAAAAAGCGAGGTTATGTTGGGTGGCAATCTGTGCTCCAAGCATTTCGTTCGAAATTACCAAATGCCGAAGGTATGCTTTTGAATAGTTGTCAACAAAAGAAATTCCCATTTCATCAATTGGTGAATGGTCGTTTTCCCATTTTTTATTTCTGATGTTGATTTTCCCGTTACTTGTAAATAGCATTCCATTTCGCCCGTTTCGCGAAGGCATCACGCAATCAAACATATCAACACCGCGGTCTATCGATTCAAGAATATTTTCCGGCGTGCCAACTCCCATCAGGTAACGGGGTTTGTTTTCAGGTAAATCGGCAGTTACAACTTCGGTCATTTCATACATTACTTCTTTTTCTTCTCCAACCGAAAGACCGCCGATTGCATACCCATCAGCATCTGTATTTTTTACATGCGCAACCGCTAATTTGCGCAAATCGGCATATGTACTGCCCTGAACAATTGGGAATAAACTCTGTGCATACCCATATTTTGGAAGTGTATTGTTGAATTGAACAAAGCAGCGGTCAAGCCAGCGATGAGTAAGTTCCATCGATTTTTTCGCATAAATATAATCGGCATCTCCCGGAGTACACTCATCAAAAGCCATCATTATATCTGCGCCAATTGTACGTTGTATGTCGATTACACTTTCGGGAGTAAACTGATGGTATGAACCATCGATATGAGATTGAAATTTGGCGCCCTGCTCACTGAGTTTTCTGATATCGCCCAGCGAAAAAACCTGGAATCCGCCACTGTCGGTCAACAAGGGTTTGTCCCAACCATTAAATTTGTGAAGTCCTCCTGCCTTTTCTATCACATCCATACCGGGGCGGAGATACAAATGGTAGGTATTTCCCAAAATTATCTGGGCTTGTATATCATCTCTTAAATCACGGGTGTGAACACCTTTTACTGTTCCCGCCGTACCGACAGGCATAAAAATTGGCGTTTCAATAGTCCCGTGTTCGGTAAATAATTTTCCCGCTCTTGCACGTGAGTTGTGTGAAACTGTAACCAGCTCAAATTTCATTAACTGTTTTCTTTTAAAGTTGGCAAATATAGCTATTAAACTTGAAAAGTACAGGATTGCAAACTATACAGGGCTGTTAATAAAATCTAATTGAAGCGTTAAAAAAATAAAGAAATTTTCAGTTGAAATTGACTTTAATGTTTCCAATTTTGGGCAGTTTTAAAATGAGTTCAATTTTAATTTTCCGAATGATTCAGACTTTATATAATTCACTAACCGATTTACACGGGGGCAAATTAGTTTTGGCCATCTGTTTTGTCCTGCTTTTCTTCATCCGTTTTGCATTTTTATTTCTGTTTACCGGCCGTGTTTTATTTCAAAAGAAGGTAAAACAATTAACTGCAACGCCTCTGTCATTGATTTATACAGTCAGGAATGAAGAAACAAGATTAAAGAATAACCTTACCCCGGTTTTATCAATAAACGAAACCGATTTTGAGGTAATTGTTGTTGATGATTTTTCGCAGGACAATTCGTTCCAGGTGTTGGGAATGTTGAAGGGTAGAAGCGATCGCTTAAAAGTCTCGACCCTGCACCAGGAAACAAGGTTTTCTACAAAAATGGCGCAAAATCTGGCGTTAAAAGCTGCAAAATATGATTGGGTGCTGGCTGTCCCGATTTCGTATGAAAATGCTGCGCCTGAGTGGATTTTGGGTATATCAAACGCACTGAACGAAAAGGATTCTGTTGTGCTGAGTTATTGCAGTGCCAAAAATTCAGGTGGTTTTGTTAATCGAATGTATCGGATAGAAAGCTTTTTGTCGTTTTCTAAAAGTGTTGGTTATATTTTAAATAATGTACCTTTTGTATATTCCGAAGAAAATGTAGCGTTTCAAAAGAAAAACTATTTCGAGATAGGAGGCCACGCCCACAAAATAAGCGAACCATATGCAAATCTTGAGTTACTGATTAATTCTTTTATCAGGAAAAAAAAGACGTCAATTCTTTATCAGTCGGACACTGCAATTAAAAAAACTGAAGATTTAATTTGGAATGATTATCTCGATATTCTGAAAAAAAGTTTACGCATTGAAAAACATTTAACTGCTTCAAAGAGGGCTGTTTTAGCATTCGATGAATTCACAAAACTGGCGTTTTTACCATTAACAATTTTAACTATTGTTCTGTTATTTGACATTTGGCCAATACTTGCCGGGTTACTTTTTTTAATGTTTACAGCACGTTTGTTTATCATAAAAATCGCACTTAATCGTTTGAATGAAAGCAAAATATTCATACCTTCGTTAGTGTACGATTTGGTAGTTCCATATTTCAAATTGTTCTATCGCTGGTATTTCAATAATAGCAGGCAAAAGCAAAAATGGAAAGTGAAAGTTTAAAATTATCGGAAAGGGCACTGCAAGATTATGAACTTGTGCAAAAAGCCTTGTTAGGCGATGAAAAAGCCTTTGCCCGATTATTAAGCCGTTACAAAGACACCATTTATTTCATGCTTCTTAAAATGTTAAATAACCGCAGTGATGCTGAAGATTTAACACTCGAAGCATTCGGAAAAGCATTCAAAAACCTGCACCAGTATTCTCCAACTTATGCGTTTAGCACCTGGCTTTTTAAAATTGCTTCGAACAATTGTATTGATTTTCTTCGAAAAAAAAAGGGTATTACAATATCGTTGGAAGCTGAAAATGAGCAAGGTGAGGTTAGCGAAACGATGCGGCTAAAATCAAAAGATCTGAATCCTGAAGAAAGATTGATCAGAAAGCAGAAGGCCATTTTGCTTCACAAGGTAGTCCGTCGGTTAAAGCCACACTATCAAACCCTTGTTGAGTTGCGTTATTTTAATGAATTGTCATACGAAGAAATTGCCAAAGAGTTAAATTTGCCACTTGGCACTGTGAAAGCCCAGTTGTTCAGGGCCCGCCAAATGCTGTTCAAACTAATAGAAAGTACAGAGTTTAACGAACACCTCTAATTTTTCAAAATGAATCTTATTTTAAAATATTTCCCTAAACTAAGCGAAACACAAATTGCTCTTTTCGAACGACTTGAACCATTGTATGCGGAATGGAATGCACAAATTAATGTTATTTCGCGCAAAGATTTCTCAGAGTTTTACGAACGGCATGTTTTACACTCACTGGGCATTGCAAAACTAATTAGTTTTACTGCCGGCACAAAAATTCTCGATGTTGGCACTGGCGGCGGTTTCCCTGGAATTCCACTTGCAATTATGTTTCCTGAAGTACAATTTCATCTTATAGATTCCATCGGGAAAAAAATTAAAGTGGTAAATGGCGTTGTGGAATCGTTAGGTTTAACAAATGTTACAGCCGAACAAATCCGTGCCGAACAACTTACAGATAAATATGATTTTGTGGTAAGCCGGGCCGTTACACGTCTCCCCGAATTTGTGCCATGGGTGCGAAAAAATATTTTGGAAAAACAAATTAACGCAATGCCCAATGGAATTATTTATTTGAAAGGCGGTGATTTGCAGGAAGAAACAAAACCCTTTAAAAGAAATGTTTTCATTAAGGATTTGTCCACCTGTTTCCGGGAAGAGTTTTTTAAAACCAAAAAAGTTGTGCATTTACCTTTGTAAAAGAAAAGGCGGTGTTTGAGAACTTTTTTGATTTCCTAACCATTCAACTGTCTTCTATTCGTCACCAAACGAAACACCCATTTTACGGGCTTTCTGAATTAGTCCTAAATCTGGTTCAACAAGACGAAGTTTTCCGCCAACTTCCTCAAGTGGAACTGTTGTAAGTTCATTTTTTCGAATGGCAACCATTGTTCCGAAACAACCTTCAGCAATACATTGAGTGGCGTATGCGCCATATCGGGTGGCTAATATTCTGTCCATAGGCGTGGGGCTTCCTCCGCGCTGAACGTATCCCAACACAGTTTCGCGGGTCTCAATCCCTGTAATTGCTTCTATTGTAGTTGCCATATAATTTGCTGCACTTTGGTTCTTTGGGTGTTCAATACCTTCAGCCACAACTACAATTGAATAAGGTTTTTTCTCTTCGTACCGTTTCTCTATTTTTTTGCAAACAGAGCGGATATTGTAAGGGATTTCGGGCAACAAAATAATATCGCCCCCGCCTGCCAGTCCTGAATAAAGTGCCAGCCAACCTGCATTGTGTCCCATAATTTCGATAATCATTACACGTTGATGCGAGTTGGCTGTTGAGTGTAACCTGTCAATGGCATCGGTGGCAATTTGAACTGCTGAGTCAAACCCAAAGGTAGTGTCGGTTCCCCAAACATCATTGTCAATGGTTTTTGGTATTCCAATAATATTTAATCCTTCCTGGGATAATAAATGCGCGGTTTTCATGGTTCCGTTTCCACCGATACAAACCACACAATCGAGATTGAGTTTTTTATAGGTTTCTATAATTTTTTCGGGTTTGTGATTTTCAGAACCGTCCTCGGCAACAATTTTAAAAGGTTTTTCCCGCGAAGTTCCTAAAATGGTTCCGCCCAGGGTTAAAATACCTGAAAGCTGGGCTTCTTTTAGTTCAATATAATCGCAGTTTATCAACCCCGAATAACCGGCATTAAAACCCAGCACTTCCATTCCGTATTCAACAATAGCTGTTTTTCCAACTCCCCTGATAGCTGCATTCAATCCAGGGCAGTCACCGCCCGCAGTCAATATTCCAATTTTATGTGGTTTAGCCGAATTTTTCATTTTGCTTTTTTATTTTGATTATCATTATTTTTTACTTGAAGTAACTAAGGTAAAAAAGAATAACCGAAAATGATAGTTTTGCATCAAACGAAAATCAAACAATAACTAATTATTAAAAAATGCAGTTGTTTTGATTAACAGGTTTTCATTATTTTGTAACTTCGTCATCTTCAATTAAATTAAACATTTAAAATAAACTTTTTTAAAAATTTGATACAATGAAAAAACTATTTTCTTTTCTTTTGGCGGGAACTTTTGTGTTAGCAATTTCGTGCCAGAGCGGACAAAAAAAAGCTGAAAATACTGAGGAGAAAAGTGCAGCAGTTGAAGAAGTTGCAGGACCAAATGAGTTGACAAAAGCTGAAGTTGAAGAAGGCTGGGTATTACTTTTCGACGGAAAAACAAGTGAAGGTTGGCGTGGAAATAACAGGCCTGATTTCCCCTCGGGATGGGAAATTGTTGACGGAACACTGCATTGTATTGGTACCGGAACCGGTGAAGCAGGCGCAGAAAATGGCGGCGATATTATCACTACGAAAGAATTTTCAAATTTCAGGTTGAAAATGGATTGGAAAATTTCTGAAGGCGGAAACTCTGGTATTTTTTACCTCGGTAAGGAAGTTGCTGATTGGCCAATTTACAAAACAGCGCCTGAAATGCAGGTGCTGGATAACGAAAGGCATCCTGACGCCCGTGCCGGGAAAGATGGAAACCGCATGGCTGGTTCACTTTATGATTTAATTCCTGCTGTTCCTCAAAATGCTAAACCTGCAGGCGAATGGAACAGCATTGAAATAGAAGTGTTTAAAGGAAGTGTTTGGCATCGTCAGAATGGAGAAACAGTTTTAGAGTACCATTTGTGGACTGATGACTGGAACAAACTTGTTGCCGGATCGAAGTTTCCTGAATTGAATCCTGACTGGGCTAATGTGGCAAAATCAGGTGTAATCGCTTTACAGGATCATGGCGATGATGTTTGGTACCGGAATATTAAAATTTTGGTTCAATAAGGATTTGTAATAAACATAACAAAAGAGGCTGTCCTGTTAACCAGGACAGCCTCTTTTTTTTCTTTAATTCTCCGTTTTTAAATTGCTGAACCTGCCGGTTTTTTCTCCACTATTTGTGCATCTTCCATAATTACTTCATACGAATAACCATAACCAAAATCCTTGTTAAGTATAATCTTTCCCCTAACAGTAATTTCGTCATTTACTTCAGCCAAATCAGCACTTGTTATCGTTAAATCGTAATTGCCATTATCGTTTGTGCCATCCTGAATATGGATCCAGTTTTTACCCATCACTTCCTTGTTCACCTTCACCACAACACCTTTTATCTCTATTTCTTTACCTGAATAATTATTTCTGTTGGCAAAAACCTGTGCAACAGTGATTTCGCCTGCCAGCTTTTCAACGGAAATAGCACTGTTTTGCTCAGTACTAACTTTGCCGGAATGTGCTGGTTCATTCATATTTCCGCCCATTGCTCCCATTCCGCCCATTGCTCCTGAACCCATTCCGCCCATTGCACCTGCTTTAATGGGTGTTTTGCTGATTGCACTTACAAAATAAATCTCATCAAAAGTTCGGTCGATTTCTTTACTATGGAAATTTTGCATGGGTAAACCTTCGCTGTAATAATACACTTCACCTGGTTCTACTTCCTGTTTTGATATGGCCATCCATAGTTCGCCGTTATTTTCTTTTGCCCTAATATAAGTATAGGTGCTGCCCTGTATTACTTCGGTAACTTCAAAACTTTTCCCATCGGCAGTTGACTGCTCCTGGTTAATCTGTCCGTTTTTATTCTTTACACATGATGAAAAAATCATCACTAAAATCAACATTGTTAAAATTCTCATATCACAATTTATTTACATTTTATACTAAACCTGTCTTTTTAAAGCCTTCAAATATAAAACTTAATTAAAACAATTCATTTATAATGAAAGTTGATATAAAAAGTTTAACAAAAGCTCTTAAAGACAATTTTCATTTCTTTTGCAATTTTTGATTGTCGGTTTCCAATTTGCCAACCTGCTCTTTCTGAGTTTATATCATAAATTAAATAGCCGGTTCTGAAGTCCGTTGTTACGATATTAATAAATAATTGACTTGAATATCAATTTGCCGTAAATTGGTTTACCATTATAAATCAAGCAGTATGAATAAACCAAAGATTTTCAGAAATGTAAATTATTTAGGGTGGATTGTTGTTATCCTCGCCTTTCTGTTTATGTATTTTGCATATTTCTTTATTTATATACCAAAAAAAGAAGCTCAACTTCAGCAAAAAGGGTTCCGTATTTTGAATGAATATGGAAGTAATATACTGGATAAACACAAGTATTTCGAAACCCATTTTCGGAATTACGGCTTTTTTTATTCAATCAAGTACCTTATCAATTCGGGATTAATTGTAAAAAAGAATATAAATGAAACTGATGTTGATAAAGCTGTGAAGTTGGAAAATGTATTAAAAGGCCTTCAGCCGTATGTTTATACTTTTGAGGTTAAAAACGATTCAACACAGGTAAATAATGTCGCAAAAAAGGGGCTTCAGCTACGTTTCAGGTTTAATAACAGTGATCCGGGATTGGCTTCTGAGTTTGAAAAATTTTATCGGAGCAATACAAAAGACACAACTATCGCGCTAATTTTAAAAAAGAATTTTTTATACGAAGTTCCGATCAGCGATTTTATGCAGAACTTAAAATTTGATGGGCTTTTTGAAAATATCATTTTGTTTGACACGTCGAAAGTTTATTATAATTCAAAACCCGGTAATCTGGCTGATATTAATAATCCAAAAGCTCTGTGCGACAGTGCAGCAAGGCAGCAGGGCGGTGTTTATCAGAAATTAAACATCAGTGGCAGAGACAAGCATGTGATGATTCTTCCGGTTGATTTTGCAGGCAAAAGATTTTGTATTGCCGGCTTTATTCCCGACGTTGATTACCAGAACAAAACCAGAACAATCAATAAACAATTGTTAATGTTTATTGCTGCAATATTAATGCTGGTATTTGCAGGAATGCCGGTTCTAAAAATATTTTTTATCGATGACAGAGAACGTCTGAAAGCCCGTGATGCCACTAATAACGCCATTTCCATGTTGTTTGGAATCGGGTTATTTTTACTGTTGATAATAGCATTTTCAAAAAAACAGTTTGTTGATACCACAATCCAGCATCGCCGGATACATGCTATTTCCGATACGCTTTGTGCCAACGTTGTGCGCGATATTGATTCAATAAAAACATTGGGTAAAGCAATTGTAAAGGCCGAAAAACAGGGATCTTCAAAATTGGCAAATAATGTTATTTCCGCTTTTGACTCTGTTACCTTTACCCGCGATAGTAATATGAGCAGTCCTTTTCCGTTAAACGAAATTATTTCAATTGACAAAGAGGGTATTGTTAAAAAGGCTTATACAAGCACTCCCTTTTCCGATATTGTTAAAGTTAACCTGAATGAACGCATGTATTTTAAAAATATTGAGAATGTCAATAATTCATGGCCAAATTCTAATGGCCTAAATTTTTATATTGAATCAATAAAATCATTCAACACTGCAAAGTACGAAACTGCAATTTCATTTCGAACAACAAACCCGGAATTGCCTGTTCTTGCTATTACTTCAAAAATACCATCGTTGTATAGCCAGGTTTTACCAAACGACATTGAATTTGTTGTAATTAATAAAACAGGCAGGGTTTTATACCATTCAATTCAGGAAAAAAACCTGCACGAAAACTTTGTTCTCGAATGTGAATCGGATTTAAGATTGATAAATGCAATACGTTTAAATGCTGAAGACGAAACCATTGTAAAATATAACGAGAAAAAGTGGCTGGCCAGAATTATCCCAATTAAAGACACCCCATTTTTCCACATAACTTTGCTTGATTTAAATCAGACAGACAATAAAAATGCACGGATATTCCTGATTACTTTCTATTTTTTAGTTGTTTCTATTGTTTTAATGATTTTTGGATTACTGATAATAAGATGGATTACCCGGGCATTTAATGAAAAACAAAAACATAAATGGTTTCTGAACTGGCTCGTACTTAAACCCCGCAAGCATTTAATTTACAAGAAACTGTCATCCATATTATCGGTGCTGGTTGTATTTCAGTTGTTTGGTTTTTTGTTTGCTGATAATCCAATTTCGCAATTTGTTTACCAACTCATTTTCTTAACTTTTACCCTATTCATATCAATGGTATTTTTGAACATTACCGATACTGAAAAAATAGAAACAGCCTGGTTCGACTTTTTTACTGAATTTCTTGTTCTTCTGGCAATAATATTTCTAATTGTGGTTTTTGTTTTTATTGACGGTTTGAGTTGGATACTAATCATACCATTTGGCTCACTCATCGCAATTATTATTGCGAACTATAGATTTTTCGTAAAAGAAAATCTGCAAAAACTGATATTCAGGGAGAATAGAAAAATTCCACTGAACAGTAAAAGTACTTACCTCATTTTCCTGTTCCTGTTTTTAACAAGTATTTCAGGTGTTCCTGTTTTGAGATATTATTTCTCGGTAAAAAACATGGAGGAAAAGCAATGGCAGTTCAAACAATCCGTAAAAGTTGGCATCGACAATATTAAGCTCTATTCTGAAAATGAATACAGGAAAAATGAAGCCGATTGGTTTAAAAGAGCTCAGGGAAATGAACTTGACAATATGGAAGTTTCATATATCGACAAGGTTGATAATTTTGAAACTTTGCAATCTGCAAATATCGAAAGTTCAGGAATTGCAGAACAGGTTTATGATTTTCTTCCCGACCCAATCACAAACTGGTATAACAAACCCAAGCTGACAACTCAAACTGAATATGTGGTTTCAAAATTCAGTAATGACACTTTATACTTTAAAAAAGGTGAACATTCGGGCGCAGTGAAAGTAAAGTATGCTGACCACAAACGGTATTTTACAGTTGTGAATTACATAATTCTGGTATTTTTTGTATTGTTGATTATTTGTTTTAGTGTGTGGAATTTACTTAAATTTCTTGCTAAAGTTCTACTTAATCTGAACCAGGAAAAACCTGAAATTCCGAATGTTTCATGGCTGGATATTCTTAAGAACGACAATGAAAAAAGAATACTGTTAAATTCATTCAATGGTTCAGTTTATCTCTCAAAGTCAAAAGAATATCTCAATCAATCGGTTAGTAATAAAAATGAATTGAAAATTATTCAGGTTTCAGAAATTACAGAACCGGGATTTCAATGTGATCCGATATTAAAAAGTTCGTCGGTAACAATTTGGGTTTGCGGGTTTAACCAGGTTTTATACGAAATCGGCAAACACGAAGAATTACTGTCATTTTTAATAAAATTGAACCAGTGCAACCAAATAAGAATAATAGTCGATTTGTCATTCGATATCGCTCTAATAAATGAGTTTTACGATGATTATATTGAAGAAAACGAATTGAGCCCTAAGCAAGTCACCCGGTTGTATTTGCTGCGTAAAAAATGGAACAGTTTATTTGAAGGATATCTCAATTTTAATGGATATATAAATCAAATAAAATCAAGTAAATCAGGGTTGCTTAGGGATGAAGATGAATACCTTTCTGAACAGTCAGGCACCGCGTTGGAATTACAGTTCTCGAAGATATGGACTAATTTAACTTCATTTGAGAAGATTGTTTTGTTTGATCTGGCTGATGATGGTTTGCTAAACAGGAAAAACAAAACAATGATTCAGAAGCTGATTAATAAAAGATTAATTGTTACCGACATTGAACCGGCTTTTTATGCCGAAAATTTTCGCGACTTTGTTATAAAGCAAATGAAAGCAAAAGAGGTAAAAGCGATAGAATATAAACTTGGACTTAAAGGTAGCTGGCACAATGCCAAATACCTAATCTTACTTATTTTGGTTCCTCTGGCAGCATTTATTATAATTTCGCAGGGTATTTCAATTGAAAAAGTATTTGGGATTTTTGCGGGGGGATTGGCAATTATTACCGGAATTATTCGCCTGTTCGACAGCAATGCTTTTAAATCATCACAATAATTACCCTGAAATTGGCTGGCGATTTTCCGTCAACCAATTAATAAATCAAATCTTTTGCAAGAGTTTTTAAAAAGGGAAAATAAACAGTAAAATTTTTTCGGCTTCAGTACAATAAAAAAATCACGAATGAAGACATATGATTATAACATTGAATCCGCAAATAAAATAGTTTTTAAAACGGCAATTCAAAAAATTACAGTGTTTGATATCAATATTTGTTGTTTTGCGTTCAATTGAACATTAATCGTAAAAAAGTGTTCACTCTATGAATAAATTAAAGACAGAAAAGTATGAAATATGTTTTAACTGGATCATTGGGAAACATTAGCAAACCAGTTGCTGAAAAATTAGTTTCTGCCGGACATAAAGTAACTGTGATAAGCAGAGACGAAGATAAAATTGCTCAAATTGAAGCTATTGGCGCAACAGCTGCCATTGGTTCGGTTGAGGATGAGGAGTTTCTTACAAGAACTTTTACCGGTTCTGATGCCGTTTACACGATGGTGCCTCCTCATTTTGGTGCAACAAACTGGAAAGAATATATTGCCGGAATTGGTGAGAATTATGCAACTGCAATTAAAAATTCAGGGGTAAAAAACGTGGTTAACCTGAGCAGTATTGGTGCTCACATGCCTGAAGGCTGCGGGCCGGTGAGTGGATTGTACTTTGTTGAAAAAGCATTAAATGGGTTGGATGGAGTGAATGTCAGGCATCTTCGTCCGGGTTTTTTCTATCCCAATTTTATGAATCAAATTGGAATGATTAAAAATATGGGAATTGCAGGCGGAAATTACGGTGAGGGTACAACACTTGTTATTGTGCACCCCAACGATATTGCAGAAGTTGCTGCCGAAGAACTTCTCGGATTATCTTTTAAGGGGAAAAGTATCATTTATATTGTCAGCGACGAAAAAACAACTACCGAGATTAGTTCAATTTTGGGCAAAGCAATTGGCAAACCAGAAATTCCATGGGTGAATTTTACTGATGAAGATACTTTGAATGGCATGCTGCAGGCAGGTGTTCCTATGGAAATTGCTAAAAATTATACCGAAATGGGTGCAGCAATGCGAAGTGGCGAAATGGACGCAGATTACAGGAAAAATAAACCTTCAGAATTTGGAAAAATTAAACTTGAAGATTGGGCGCCGGTGTTTGCAGGTGCTTATGCACAATCCTGAAAATTTGTTGTTTTCATTGTTGTCAATATTATCAGGTTGTCATTGTTGAAAGGATATTTAATTTTGATATTCACAACAATGATAACCTGAGAAACTGGCAACTCGTTAACCTTCCTCAAACCCTATTTCCACATAATTTTCTGTAAATCCTTTAATAACGAATCTTTTAAAACAGTGTATTGCGGCATGTATTTCTGATCGACGGGTTTTGCCGGTGGCGATTCCAGCGTCAGCGGATTAACTGCACTTCCACCCTTGTAAACCCTGAAATCCAAATGTGGTCCGGTTGACAAACCTGTTGATCCGACAAAACCGATTATCTGTCCCTGGCGAACTCTGGCTCCCTGGTAAATTCCGTCGGCATAGCCCGAAAGATGCATATATTGAGTTGTATAAACCGAATTGTGTTTTATTTTTATACTGTTTCCTCCTCCGCCGGCCCAGCCCTTTTGGATTACAGTACCTTCACCAATACTCATAACCGGTGTCCCTTTTGCCGCCGCATAATCAACACCGTGGTGTGGCCTTACAATACGCAAAACAGGGTGCATCCGGCCATTTGAAAACTGAGAACTTATTCGCGAAAACTTTAACGGAGCTTTTAAAAACTCTTTTTGAAGATTTTCTCCGTTTTCGTTATAATAACCTACTGTATCGTTCGGATTAAAACGAAATGCAAATATCTCCTTTTCATAATGATCGAATTCTGCAGCGTAAATATTGTTGATACCAATTGCAACTGAATCAACATAAATTTCATCATAAATCACCCTGAACCTGTCGCCTTTTTGCAAACCAAAAAAATCGATTGTCCATGCATAAACATCTGAAAGGTTTAATGCCAGCTGTGGGTCTATATTGTTGGCTTTCATTGTATTCCACAGAGAAGATTCAATCACTCCCTGCGCTGTTTTAACTATGTATTTAACTTCTTTTTGCCCGGCATAAACACGCAAAGTATCAAACAGTTCAAAAACAGTGTAGTGGATTGGTGAGTTTTCATACACAAAATAGAGCGCGGTTTTTAAAGTATCGCGTGACTGAATAATACTGTAATTGTTACCCTCCCTGATTTTGCGGACATCAAATACCGGTTTTGAATTTCGGGCAATTGTGTCAATGGTTCCCAACCCAATTCCAAACCGGCTTAAAATAGTGCTTAAATACTCGCCTGAACCAACTTTCTCGTTCACAATAAAAAATGAATCAACTGGAAAACCATATTTTTTAACCGGCTCTTTCAGAAGTACAAAAGGTTCTGCTTTTTCTTTTTCTTTAACTTTTTCGCAAGAAAAAATAAAGGGCAGAAACACAAACAAAACGGCTACTGAAAGAATCGTGCGTAAATGTCTTTTAAAAAAAAGTCTCATATTTTATTTTTAGGAACACGAAGGAACATAAAATTAGAAAATATTCAAAAGTTTATAGAAACAACATGTTTCAAGTCAAATTTACTATTTTTGGAAACACAGGAAGTTTTATTTCAACTAAACTGATTGACAATGAACTTAAATACAAAGATTTTATTGCTGGTTCTCTTCACACCTTTTGCTTCGTGCAACATAAAAAATCCTGACAAAAATCCTGAAAAAATAAACAACCCAAATATTATTCTGATTAGTGCTGATGATTTAGGCTGGTCGGATATTGGTTGTTACGGCAGTGAGGTTCAAACTCCAAATATCGATAAACTCGCTGAAGGCGGTATGCGGTTTACCCAATTTCACAACACCTCGAAATGTTTCCCTTCGAGAGCTTGTTTGCTGACCGGGGTTTATGCGCAACAAAATGGATATGCAAAAAACTTTAAAGAACCGCTTGTTAATTCGGTTACTCTTGGCGAGGTTTTGCGAACTGCCGGTTACCGGACTCTTTGGTCGGGAAAACACCATGGCCTGGAAAATCCGGTTACACGTGGTTTTGACCGGTATTATGGTTTGAAGGATGGGGCATGTAATCATTTTAATCCGGGTAATCAGCGGCTGGATGAAGGAATTCCTGCCCGAAAAGGAAAACCCGGCAACAAAACCGTTCGTTCGTGGTGTATTGATAGTGTAATGTTTAATCCTTACACACCCGATGAACGTGATTTTTATACAACTGATTATTTTACAAAATATGCTGTAAACTGGCTCGAAGAGTATAAAAACGAAAAAAAACCTTTCTTTTTATATCTTGCCTACACAGCTCCTCACGATCCATTAATGGCCTGGCCCGAAGACATTGCAAAATACAAAGGTAAATATGATGCAGGTTATGAACCTGTGAGAAAAGCACGGTACAAAAAACAACTTGAACTTGGATTAATTGATGAATCTTATAAATTGTCAGAACCCGTTTACCAAAACTGGGACGAATTGAATGATTCTATCAGAACCGGGGAGATCAGGAAAATGGAAGTTTATGCAGCAATGATTGACCGGCTTGACCAAAATATTGGAAAGCTTCTTGCAAAACTTAAAGAAATTGGGAAGGATGAAAATACGTTGATTTTGTTTGTTTCTGATAACGGGGCATCGGCCGAAATGGTAAATATTGACGATGATTATGGCGAAATTGGGACAATGACGCGCTGGACATCTCTGGGCAGCGACTGGGCAAATGTGGGAAACACACCTTTTCGTTTCTTTAAGAATTTTAGTTATGAAGGTGGGATAAATACACCTCTAATTGCATACTGGCCAAACAAAATTGAGGGTAAAACTTTCAATAAATTCCCCGGTCATTTTATCGATTTTATGGCAACTTTTGTTGATTTAACTGGTGCTGTGTACCCTGAAGAATATGCCAATCAGAAAATTACTCCGATGCAGGGGCAAAGTTTGTTGCCGGTTTTTCTGGGGGAAAACAAACAACGGGAAAAGCCAATTTTCTGGGAATGGCAGGATGGACAAGCAGTTTATTTCAATTCCTTCAAAATTGTAAAAGAAGGATTGGAAAATCCCTGGGAACTTTATAGTCTCGAAAGCGACCCGACTGAAACAAATGATCTGGCAAACCAAAATCCTGAAAAAGTAGAAGAACTGGAGAAGCTGTTTGAGGAATGGAAAACACAGTTGCCTGTTCTTTAAAGAAGATAAAGCCATGAATGAAATTAACATTTTAACAGCGAACGAAATACAAAATCGAATTTTTACTTTCCGTGGCATTCAAGTAATGGTTGACAGAGATTTGGCTGAATTATACCAGGTGCCGGTAAAAAGATTAAATGAACAGGTAAAAAGAAATATTGATCGATTTCCTGATAATTTTCATTTTCAATTATCTGCAAAAGAGAAAAGTGAACTGGTCGCAAATTGCGACCGGTTCGTGAATTTAAAACATTCTTCTGTTAATCCTTTCGCCTTTACAGAACAAGGTGTTTCAATGTTGTCAGCAGTATTAAGAAGTGATGTTGCTGTAAAAGTGAGCATTGCAATTATAAATGCCTTTGTTGAAATGCGTCGTTTTGCTGCTGCAAACGCATCTTTGTTCCATCGGCTTGATAGAATTGAATTAAAACAACTGGAAACAGATCATAAGTTTGAAAAAATATTTAAAGCACTGGAAAGCAATGAGAAAATTCCAAATCAGGGAATTTTCTACGAAGGACAAATTTTCGATGCTCATAAATTTGTTTCAGATATTATTCGTTCCTCAAAGCAAAACATTGTGCTAATCGATAATTACATCGATGATACAGTACTTACGCTTCTGTCAAAGAAATCTGAAACTGTAAATTGTTTAGTTCTTACAAAAACCATTTCCAAACAACTAAAACTTGATGCCGATAAATTCAATTCTCAATATCATAATTTAACTGTAAAACAGTTCGATAGATCTCATGACCGTTTTCTTATAATAGATAATGAAACAGTATTTCATTTTGGCGCATCTTTAAAAGATTTGGGTAAAAAGTGGTTTGCTTTTTCAAAAATGGATAAGGATTCAGTATCCATAATTCATTTAATTAAAGAACTAAATAAGCAAGAAAAGTAAAAACAATAAAACAATGAAATTACTACAAAAACTATCTTTCATTTTAACTCTTCCGTTGACAATAGTTCTTTTCTCGTGCCAAACCCAAAAAGAAACCAACGGCCCATATTTTGGCAACGGCTTTCACAACGGGTGGGCCGACCATAATTCAATTGTAATCTGGACCCGGTTGACAAAAAATCCGGAAGGAAATTCCGGTGGTGAAAAATTTCTTGTCCCATCAGCAGAAGAGCATCGAAAATTGGACAGAGAAGCAAATACCGACAGTATTTATAAAACACAAATACCTGAAGGATTAAGTTTGGATGAGATGATTGGCGCTTGTCCGGGAGCTGCGGGTGAAGTAAAACTTACTTATTTTCCTTTAAGCGATTCAGAAAAAAAGACACAAACGGATTGGGTTTCGGTTGATGAAAATAAGAATTTTAAAACCCAATGGAAACTGGAGAATTTAATTCCCGATACAAAATATGTGGTTGAAATTGAAGCCCGTCAAAATGCGAAGTCAAAAGTTTCTGATAAAGTTGAAGGCTCATTTCGAACTCCCCCAACTGCTGAAGCAGAAAATGATATTGAATTTTGCATTGTTACCTGCCACGATTACTGGCGAAAAGACACTACTGACGGCCACAAAATATATAGTGCCATGATGAAAATGTTTCCCGATTTTTACGTCCACACCGGTGATGTGGAATATTATGACAAGCCTGAACCTTATGCACTTACTGAAGAATTGATGCGGTTTAAATGGGATCGCTTGTTTGCTTTGCCATTACAACGAAATTTTTGGGAAAACACAACAAGTTATTTTATGAAAGATGACCATGATATTCTTTCGGATGATGCATTTCCGGGAATGACTTATGGAACAGTTTCCTGGGAACGGGGACTCGAAATTTTTGATAAAGAGCAATTTCCAGGTGCTGACACCACTTACAAAACCATTCGCTGGGGAAAAGATTTGCAGATTTGGATTACCGAAGGCCGAACTTACCGGACAAAAAATACTGTTGAAGACGGACCTGAAAAAACAATTTTCGGTAAGGAACAAAAAGAGTGGCTTTTCAGAACGTTAAAAGAATCGGATGCAACTTTTAAAGTAATTATCAATGCAAATCCCATTCTCGGCCCCGATCGTACTAAAAAAAATGACAACTATTCAAATTCAGGATTTAAATACGAGGGTGATGAAATAAGAGAATACCTGAATCAGTTCGACAATGTATTTCTGTGTAATGGCGACCGACACTGGCAATATGTTACGCATTTTGAAGGAACAAATCTTTGGGAATTCAGTTGCGGTGCAGGTTCCGATATTCACGCAGGTGGGTGGTCTCAGGAAGATGTTCGCCCCGAACATCGTTTTCTTCGGGTAAAAGGAGGATTTCTGCGAGGTGAAGTAACCCGGAAAAATGGAAAACCAACACTTATTTTTCAGCATTTTGATGTGGATGGAAATATGGTTCACGAGGAGAGTTTTCAACGTTAGAAACTTGTTTAATTAGCTCATAAGTAACAGATTAAAATGAAAAACAGTCATTCGGCTTTTGTAACAGCATTCTTGATTTTTATTTTGGTTTTTTCAAATCCCATTAAAACTAAAGCAGAAGATGGTTATGATTTATGGTTGCGATACAAAAAAATTGAAAATCCGGATTTACTTAAAAACTATCAGTTACAATTGAAAAATGTTGTAATTGAAAACGAAACTCCCACTTTCAATGCAGTAGAAAAGGAGCTGAAAACAGCACTTCCAAATTTGTTGGATTCCAAAATTTCTTTTTCAGAATTTAGTGAAAATGGAGGAAATCTAATTGTTGCATTGCGATCGGCTTCAAAGTTTATTTCAGGAAATGTAAACGATTCGGAATTAGAAAAACTTGGAAATGAAGGTTTTTTGATAAAAAGTTTTAAATCAAATAATATAATCATTACAGGAAATACCGATGTTGGAATTTTATATGGTGTATTTAGATTTCTTGAGTTTCTGCAGCAGGAAATGGATATTTCGAATCTGAATTTTTCAGATGCTCCAAAAACCAAAATCCGCATTCTGAACCACTGGGACAATCTGGATCGCACTGTTGAACGCGGTTATGCAGGTTTTTCACTGTGGGACTGGTTTCGTTTGCCCGATGTTGCCGATCCGAGATATACTGATTATGCCCGTGCAAATGCATCAATCGGGATTAACGGAAGTGTAATTACAAATGTTAATGCAAATGCATTGATATTAACACCGCTTTATCTTGAAAAAATTGCAAAACTAGCTGATGTTTTTCGTCCGTATGGAATTAAGGTTTATCTGACTGCGCGTTTCAGCGCTCCAATTGAACTGGATAAATTACCGACTGCTGATCCTCTGGATCCACAGGTTCAGCTTTGGTGGAAAAATAAGGCAGAAGAGATTTATAAGTATATTCCTGATTTTGGTGGATTTCTTGTAAAGGCTAATTCTGAAGGCCAGCCCGGGCCGCAAAACTACAACCGCAATCATGCAGAAGGTGCAAATTTGCTTGCTGATGCTGTTGCTCCATTCGGTGGAATTGTAATGTGGCGGGCTTTTGTTTACGACCAGAATGTTCCCGACGACAGGGCAAAACAGGCATTCAGCGAGTTTAAACCCCTTGATGGAAAATTCAGGGAAAATGTAATTATTCAGGTTAAAAACGGCGCTATCGATTTCCAGCCACGCGAACCGTTTCACCCGCTTTTTGGTGCAATGGAAAAATCCAATGTTATGATGGAGTTTCAGATTACACAGGAATATCTTGGGTTTTCAACGCATCTTGTTTTTCTGGCGCCACTTTTCGAAGAATGTTTAAAAGCTGATACATACGCAAAAGGAGAAGGCTCAACTGTTGCAAGTTCGGTTGATGGAACTTTGTTTGGACAGAAACTTACCGGAATGGCAGGGGTGGCAAACATTGGAACAGACCGAAACTGGACCGGTCATCCGTTCGGACAGGCAAATTGGTATGCATTCGGGCGATTGGCGTGGAATCCGTATTTGACTTCGGCGGAAATTGCTGATGAATGGATTCGGATGACTTTCACAAATAATGAAAAGTTTGTTCAGCCTGTTTTAAAAATGATGCTTGTTTCGCGCGAAAACTGTGTGAATTATATGACTCCGCTTGGTTTGCATCATATTATGGGGCGTAGTCATCATCACGGCCCGGGTCCGTGGGTAACTGGTGGCCGGCCCGACTGGACAGCGGTTTATTATCACCGCGCCGATTCGGTTGGCATCGGTTTCAATCGCACACAAACCGGAAGTAACGCAACAAGTCAGTATTTTCAGCCAGTTGCTGATAAATTTAATAACATTGAAACTTGCCCTGAAGAATATCTTTTGTGGTTTCACCATGTTCCCTGGAATTATAAATTGAAATCAGGTTATATTCTATGGGACGAAATATGTTATCATTATAATGGTGGTGTTAATGCAGTAAGAGAAATGCAGAAAAGCTGGAATTCACTTGATAAATTTGTGGATTCCGAACGGTTTAATTATGTACAATCACTTTTAAAAATTCAGGAAAAGGAAGCAGTTTGGTGGCGAAATTCATGTATTCTTTATTTTCAAACTTTTTCAAAATTGCCAATTCCTGAATATATTGAAAAATCAGATAAAACCCTGGAAGAATACATGAATATAAGGGAGTTATATATGCCGGGAATCTAAGTTCGTTTATATTTTGCAATTATGAAATCATTTTTTAGTCTTCTTGTTTTAACGCTGCTTGTTTCAAGTACTTCATCAGCGCAAACTATTGATGCAAAAGCTACAAAAGAAACAGTTGCGCTGTTTAAAAATCTGAAAGAACTTTCGAAAAGCCACACGCTTTTTGCACACCAGCATGCCACAGAATATGGCCACGGCTGGTTTGGCGATGAAAACCGATCCGACGTAAAATCAGTTTGCGGCTCACATCCGGCAATGATTGGTATTGATTTTAGCGGTTTTTCGGGTCGGCGGCAGGAAGCAATTGATCGCGAAAAGGAAAAGCTCAGAAAAAATGTTGTTGATACTTATAACCGGGGAGGAGTTACAACTGCCGCCTGGCATTTCAACAACCCGGTTTCGGAAGGTGGATTTTACTGGAAAGACAGTGTTTCGCTGCCTGCCGTTAAATATATAATTCCGGGAGGTGAAGCTCATGAAAAATATAAGGAAATTTTACAGGGAATTGGTGACTGGGCAAAGAGTCTGGAGGGTTCGGATGGTAAACTTGTTCCCATAATTTTTCGCCCGTTTCACGAATTTGATGGAGGCTGGTTTTGGTGGGGAGCGCCGCATTGTACAACGGACGAGTTTGTTTCATTGTGGAGATTTACAGTTTCGTACCTGCGTGACAGTTTGGAAGTTCACAACTTTTTATATGCTTTTTCGCCCGATAACAGGTTCAATACTGAAGAAAGATTTTTGGAAAGATATCCCGGCGATGAGTGGGTTGACATGGTTGGTATGGACAACTACGGTGACATGGGCCGCGACCGTTACGATCTGGAAACTGCTTCGCGCAAACTTAAAATCGTTTCGGATTATGCGATGAAAAAGGGAAAATTGGCAGCTTTTACTGAAACCGGGTTGGAATCAATTCCTGACACAACCTGGTGGACAGAAACACTGTTGAAAGTAATGAAAAAAGATAATATGCAACTTTGCTATGTTTTGGTTTGGCGCAATGACTCGCGCAGTCCTACCCACTTTTATGCGCCTTTCCCTGGGCAGGTTAGCGTTCCCAACTTTATGGATTTTTATAATGACCCCTATACTTTGTTTGAAGTTGATTTGAAGGGAATATATAAGTAAGCTTTCCTGTATTTCAAAACCGTTTGCATTTGTATTTGTTATAAACGATAATAGAAAATAGGATTTACCATTACAAATTACAGTTTTGAAACTGATAAATACATTTATATTTTCAAATATTTTCCTTTCAGTTGGTGCGGTTTTACTCACTGTTTCTGCGCAGGTACAACTCGGAATGAAACCACAATGGCAACCTTATTTACTGTTGATTTTCTTTGCTACCTTATTAGAATATAACCGTGATCTTGTTATCCTGATTCTTACAAAAAAGATAAGCCTGAACATTGAGAAACGCTACCAGATCAGGGAAAACAGAAATACAATATTTTTTTTTCTGACAGTTTCACTTGTTCTGTTTTTGTATGCTTTATTAAGCACAAAAGCTGAAGTTTTGATTGCTTTTTTGCCGTTGGCAATACTTACTTTTTTTTATTCGTTTCCGGTTGCAGTTAAAAGAAACTATTTTTTAAGGCTTCGGGAAGTGCCATATCTGAAGATATTTTTGATTGCTTTTGTGTGGTCGGCAACTACAACTCTTTTACCCGTTATCGACGCAGATGCGAAAATTATGGAAACACATGTTATTCTTCTGTTTGTTGAACGATTCTTTTTTGTTTTTTCTATTGCAATTCCATTTGATATCAGAGATATGCAAACTGACAGTGATGCCGGTTTAAAAACTATCCCAATTTTGATTAACCGGAACAAAGCGCTTTTACTTTCCTACCTTTCGTTAACCGTTTCGTTTTTAATATCTCTTTTCCATTATCGAATGCAAAACAGCTGGTTTATAATCGAAGCCTTAAGTATTTCACTATTGATAACCTATCTTTTTCTGAAGCTAAAATTCTTCAGAAACCTGAGCCGGTATTACTATCACATTTTAGACGGAACAGTGCTTTTACAAGGTATGCTGGTTCTTGTGTTTTATTTATTTGGTCACGGATAAAACTGTTTTAAAGAGCATTATTTGGCGTTTTAATATATTAAACCGGTTCTTTATATATTTCAATTTTTGGCTGTTGAATTTCATTCAACCTTTTTGGCAGCAAAAAATACAAGTTCGGGAAATATTACATTTGAACAGGCTGGATAATGCTGTTCCGGTTTCCTTCAGTATCAAGGAATGAAACATATACTCCAAAACCCGGAATTTCAATGGGTTCGCCCAAAACTTCGCCTCCGTTGTTATTTATCTTTTTAATACTTTCTTCAATATTTTCAACACCAATTACAACAGAAGGATATTGCGCCGGCCAGTCAGGTTTTGAAGGGAAAAGCCCGCCGTTTATTGCACCTGCCGGAAAGCCTGGTTTTGCATCGGTTTCTGCGGTTGTGGCAAGCATGTAATTTCCCATATTTTCTCCAAGGTCCTGCAATTTCCAACCAAAAGCAGATTCATAGAATTTGGCAGCCCTTTTCCCGTCAAAGTATGGTAATTCGAAATGTACTACCGGATTCATAATTCATTGATTTTTTAATTATTGCCAGGAAATTTACTCATGTCCATGTAGAAAATCTCCCATGTATGACCGTCGAAATCCTCAACATTTCTCATTTGCATAAAACCGTAGTCCTGCATTGGTTTTGGTTCAATACCACCTGCCTGTACTGCATTGTCAACTATTTCATTTACTTTTTCAACACTTTCAACTGAAAGCGAAAACAAACCGGCAAGATTGTTTTTTGTATCAGCCAGTGGTTTTGTGGCGAATGATTTAAACTTTTCGTGTGTCATTATCATTACAAATATATTTTCACTCCAAACCAAACATTTTGCAGAGTCATCAGAAAACTGAGGATTTACAGTGAACCCCATCTTTGTATAAAATTCCTTCGATTTTTCGGGATCGTTTACGGCCAAATTAATGAATACCTGTGATTGCATAACCAATGATTTTTTATTGTTTTACAATTCAACAGATTCTCCCTCAAAAAAGTTTTGTTTGAATTTCTTTGAAAAATTTCAGGAACAACCAACAAATTTATTTTGAAATGACTTGTTCAACCAATTCAAGCCTTTTTACAATGCTTCCTTTTTCAAGAATTGTACCGGGCGACAATACAGCATTTGCGCCAATTTTCGAATTGTCGCCAACCAGCGATCCAAATTTTTCAGTGTTGGTTTCTATTATTTTGGATTTATACAATACTGGAATTTTTTTTGAAGTTCTTTCATTAAAGTGGTTCGCGGCAATTGAACCGGCTTCAAAATTTACATTTCTGCCGATTATGCTGTTCCCAATATAATTGAAATGCGCAACTGCTGTTTCAGCGCAAATAATGCTGTTTTTTATTTCACAACCCGGTCCAATTTTCACCGAATCATCCAGATAAACACCTTCCCTGAAATATGCATTTGCACCCACAAAACAGTTTCTGCCAATAATTGCAGGGCTTTTAATTACAGCGCCCGATTCTATAATTGCGGTTTTGTGAATCGCCACACCATCATTTATAACGAAATCATCGTTAAGATTTTGAATTAAGTTCAAGATTATATTTTTCAGATCATCCGTAATTTTCCAGGGTAAAAGATGACTTTGACCCTGGAAAACCAACGGAAAATCTTTAATAAAATCGTTAATATTTATCATTTGCATTTGCAAATATAACTTATCTGTTTTGCCTAATTCAGTTTTTTAAACCGAACTGCCAGTCCGCCACCTTCTCCCAAAACAATTGGTAAAGTTGAAGTTTTGTCAACCGTAACCGCAGAAATTGCAACTTTTTCAGGTTCATTTTGCCAGGTTGTTCCGGGCGCATCGGCATAAATTTGTGCTTCATAATTTCCATCGCCTAAAAAGTCGAGACTAACAGTAAACTCACGGCTTTTTTCGTTTGTCATGCTGCCGAGATACCAATCGTCACTTTTTCTGTCTTTTCTCACGGTTGTAATATATTCACCAATTTCGCCATTTAAAACTTTTGTGTCGTCCCAATCAACCGGCACATCTTTTAAAAACTGAAAAGCAGGATTTCCATCATAATTGTCGGGCAAATCGGCCAGCATTTGAATTGGCGAATACAGCGTTACATAATAGGAAAGTTGTTTTGCAAGTGTTGTGTGCACCGAACGGTTGTTAAAACCCTGTTCTTCATTTAAATCGAATATTCCGGGCGTGAAATCCATCGGTCCGGCCAGCATGCGTGTGAAAACCAGTTTCAAAGTGTGGTCGGGCGGATTTCCATCGCTCCATGCATCATATTCCATTCCGCGTGCACCTTCGCGCGACATCATATTTGGGTAAGTGCGGCGTTCACCCGTGTCTTTTATTGGTTCATGAAAATTAACTGCCAGTTGATATTCAGCGGCTTTTTTCAAAACACTGCGGTAATAATTTACCCCAAACTGACCGTGGTGCCATTCTTTCATATTCAAACGTGAACCAACCTGCCCGATTTTAATATCATGGATTCCCATTTTTTGGTAAAGCGCCATTCCTTCATCTATTTGTGACAGATAGTTAATAAGGTTCGAACCGGTTTCGTGGTAACCAATCAGTTTCACACCTTTTGAATCTCCGTATTTCACAACTTCTTCAAGATTGAAATCATCGGTGCTTTGTGTAAAACTGAACATGTGCATGGCGTTTTCGTACCAGGCCGGTGTCCAGCCTTTGTTCCAGCCTTCAATCAACAACCTGTCGATGCCGAGTTTCTGGCAATAATCGATATACCATTTTGCATTTTTTGTTGAAGCGCCATGTTTTTCGCTTTCCCAAAATGTGTATTTACTGATATGCATTCCCCACCAGATACCCAAATATTTTCGTGGCTGAATCCATGAAACATCGGTCATTGAGTTTGGTTCGTTTAAATTCAGAACGATATAGGAAGTGATTAAATCGCCCGGTTTTTCACCAATCTGAATAGTCCGCCAGGGTGTTTTAAACGGTGCTTTTGTTTTAACTTTCACTCCATCTGACCACGGAACCAAATCACATTTCAACTTTGTTCCTTCTGATTGTAAAATCGTCATCGATGCAAAATCAACAAGATTTGCTTCGTGGATTGATAAATACAAACCATTATCACCCTGAATTGTAAATGGCGTGTGAACAGTATCGATTTCTGAAACTTTTGTTTTTTCGTATAAATATTCATAACGATTGTCGCGGTAGGCCGGAATCCACCATGAATTTCCATCGCTGGCCAAATTGAATTCGGTGCATTCGTCCATAATAAAAATGCTGTCAGAATTTCCCTGTTCAGGAAAAACATAACGAAGAGCAACCCCGTCGTTAAAAGCACGGAACTGGATTTCGAGTTTTCGTTTGGTGCCTTTTGTTTCCTGCAAGGTCACCGCCAACTCATTATAATTATTTTGAATGAAATGTTTTTCGCCCCAAACCTGTTCCCATGTTTCATCAAAAGTTGAAGTTTTTGAATCGACAACAGTAAAACCTGAGTTAAAAGTATCGCCATCTTTAAAAACAAAACCCAGTTTCGATGGATTGACAACGCCTTGTTCAGCGTGGGTTACCGAGTAATACGGAACTCCCTCCTTTAGTTCGAATAGGATTTTATTGACTCCATCGGGAGAGTTGAAAACAATGGATTTGTTGCTAAATTTTGCACAGCCGGAAAAAATTGCGGCAGTTAAAACAGTTAGAATAATCTTGATTTTCATTTTAGTTAGTTATTTTTTGATTTGAATATTTACTTGACTTTCTTTTAATCCTTCGCTTTTGGCAGTTAAAACCACTTCTCCGGTTTTTTCTCCGGCTTGCACCACAACCAGGCATTTCCCGTTAAAAGCTTTTATAGCTGAGCCTTTCAACGATTCGTGACTCACCGGATTTCCATTGTCAACACCAACAATTTGCGCATCGCCTGAAATTTCAAACTGAATTTGGTTGCCGGCATCGGGAACCA
>DAOPKR010000001.1:5508-33805 GCA_035391305.1 Draconibacterium sp. | reverse complement strand
ATTTGCGCATCGCCTGAAATTTCAAACTGAATTTGGTTGCCGGCATCGGGAACCAATGTTCCGTTTTCGTCAAGCACTTCAACAGTTATAAATGAAAGGTCTTCTCCATCGGCAGAAATTTTGGAACGGTCGGGAGTTGCGAGTAATTTAGTTGCATTCCCGGCAGTTTTTATTTCACTTTCCAAAACAACTTTACCATCTTTTCTCGAAACAGCTTTAACTGTTCCCGGTTCAAACGGAACTTTCCAGACCAAATGCAGTTCGTCGCCTTGTTTACTTTTTGTTCCCAGTGATTTTCCGTTCAGAAAAAGTTCAACTTCGTCGGCATTTGAATAGTAAACCCACAAATCAACCATTTGTCCGGGTTGCCAGTTCCAGTGCGGAAAAACATGTAAAACATCTTTTTTACTCCATTCACTTTGGTACATATAGTATATATCTTTCGGGAAACCTGCCAGGTCAATAATCCCGAAATACGAACTTCGCGAAGGCCACCAGTAAGGTGTTGGCTCGCCCAGATAATCGAAGCCTGTCCAAATATAAGTTCCGGCAATGTGGTCATTTTTTTTCACCAGTTTCCAACTTTCTTCGTGGGTTGATCCCCAAGGCGCATGGCAATTATCGTATGCTGAACATTGTTGTTCAGAATTTCCATATGGTTTGCCACTCGGCGGATATCTGTCGGGCCAGATAAACATACTGTCAGATGGCATTTGGTAAAAACCACGTGTCATCAATGCTGATACTGCTTCAGAAATTATAAGTTTTTTGCCGGGGTAATTTTCCGGGAAAGCTTTATAATTCTGATGATGATAATTAAATCCCATCAAATCAAGCGCGCCCGATTTGAAAAGGTTATTCCACGGGTTTACTTCGTTGCAGGCAGCGGTAACCGGTCGGGTTGTGTCAAGACTTTTTACAATATTTGCCAGTTTGGTTGTAATTAATGAATTCACCGACATTTCGCCCGAGTTGACAACATTTGCAGGAACGTTTTTATCGAAATTTAAAATCAGATTGGCCTGTTCAATACTTATTGTGTCGGTGTCAATATGTTGCCATTGTTCCAGAACTTCATTTCCGATGCTCCACATCATAACTGACGGGTGGTTTCTGTCGCGCAAAATGTGGTCGGTTAAATCGCGTTCGTGCCACTCGGGAAAGTAACGCGAATAATCGTAAGGTGTTTTCTTTTTGCGCCACATGTCGAATGTTTCATCCTGAACGATAAAACCCATTTTGTCGCACAAATCAAGCAATTCGGGTGCTGGTGGATTGTGTGAAGTTCGGATTGAATTACAGCCCATCGATTTCAGAATTTCAAGCTGGCGTTCCAAAGCGCGGGTGTTGATGGCGCTTCCAAGGCATCCCAAATCGTGGTGCTGACAAACGCCAAGGATTTTTAGCTTTTCACCGTTTAAAGAAAAACCTTCATTTATGTCGAAATTAAAAAAGCGGATACCGAAAGGAGTTTCATAATTGTCGGTCAGTTTTCCATCAAAATATACTTCTGTTAATGCTTTGTATAGCTGAGGATTTTCAATACTCCAAAGTTGAGGATTTTCAATTTTAATGTTGTGTGTAAATCCTTCAGAATCATTTTCCCATGGTTCAGCCTTTGTTTCGGCATTGACTACCTTTTTTCCGGCGGGGTCAATAATTTCAGTTTTAAATTTCAAAATTCCTTTTTTGCCCGACTGATTTTTGATTTTGGTTTTTACAACAACCTGCGCCATCTCGTGACTTACTTCGGGAGTTGTGATAAATGTTCCCCAATTTTCAACAAAAACCTTCCCGGTTTTTACGAGCCAAACGTTTCGGTAAATGCCCGAACCTGAATACCAGCGTGAGTTGGGCTGTTCCGAATTATTCACTTTTACTGCCAGAATATTTTCACCATCAAATTTCAAAAACGGAGTTAACTCGTAACGAAAAGAGCTGTAACCGTATGGCCGCATTCCAAGAAAGTTGCCATTTATCCACATTTCACTTTTTTGATAAACCCCGTCGAAATCGATAAAAATAAGTTTGTCTCTGTCGGTTTCAGCAAGCTGAAAAGTTTTGCGGTACCAGCCAATTCCGCCGGGCAGCGCACCACCACCCGGAGATGCAGGATTGTCTTTGCTGAATTCGCCTTCGATACTCCAGTCGTGTGGCACGTTTAAAACTCGCCATGCTGAATCATCAAAACCGGGATTTTTAAATTCATCAGAATCGCCCAAAATGAATTTCCACTCTTTTGTAAACTTGATGGTTTCTCGTGCTGTTTTTGGATTTGAACAGCTAAAAAGTATTACGGAAAGCAGCAGGAAAACTAAAATATAGTTATTGTTTTTCATGTGAATTGATAGACTTTGTTATTGTTTGAAATCGAAAAAACTGAACCTCGTGTTAAGGTTCAGATATTTTCATTTTTTTACCTCCGTTTCGAAGCCCGCGAGCCACCACCAAAAAGAATTCCTGCGCCCAAAACAAACCCAAAATCATACCAACCGCCATTGTTGTTTACAGCATACATGGCAACATCGTCGATAAACAAACTGCCAAAAAAACTAAGTGGAGCAATAATTCCGTGCCACAATCCACCCAAAAAACCATATGGTTCATCGGTTACACAAGCCTGAACATCTGTGACATCAGCACACGCCGAAACAATAAAAAGCACGGCAGTGAAAATTATGACTTTTGTGAAAATGGGAAATTCTGAGATTTTAGCTTTCATAATCAGGTTAATTAAAGTTGTTTAAAGGCATAAAAATACAGTAAAATTTGGTTTGAAGTAAAATCTGGGAATTGATAAAATTTAAAGCGATGGTATGAACTGAAATATGTTAAGAAACAAACCTAAAACTTTTTTGAGGACAACTCAAAAACTTCATCTGCTTCCCAAATTATTTTATCACCCAAGTCTGACAAAATGCTGTTTATCATTGCTCTTGCAACAGTTGTGTCACTTATTGGGCGGTATTTTTTCAACATGAACCTGGTTAGAAAATTCAGAATTGGAATCGAAATTTTTTCTGCAATCCTGCTCTCTTTTCTGTCGCCGGTTAATGATGCAGGCCTGATAATGACAATTTTTTTAAATCCTATTTTTGCAACCGCTTCATCCAATTCTCCTTTAATGCGGGAGTAAAAGATGGATGATTTTGAATTGGCGCCCACCGAAGATACTAACACATAATTTTCTATTCCGTTTTCTTTGGCTTTTATTGCAAAGTTCAGGTTTAAAGTAAAATCAATTGCATATTGTTTTTCTTTGCTGCCGGCCTGTTTAAGCGTGGTGCCCAGTGCAGAAAAAAGCACATCTCCGGAAAGTAATTTGCCCCATGTTTTTTCATCGTCAAAATTCACGATTTGCTGTTCCAGTTTTGGATGATTTAAACTGGTATCCCGGCGGACAAAAATTCTGACCTTGTCAAAGCGGTTATCATTCAGCAATTGCTCAACCAACTGTTTTCCAACCAATCCGGTGGCGCCAATTACGTTTGCTGATAATTTCATTGATTCTTTTTTAGTTATTTATTAACAGGAATAGTAAAATGTACAATTGTACCTTTCGGATTATTCGGAGTAACCCAAATCTTTCCAAAGTTTTTTTCAATAAATTCCTTGCATATTATTAATCCAAGTCCGGTTCCTTTTTCGCCTCCTGTACCCCTTCGCGTTTTTTTATCGATTTCAAAAAGTTTGCCGGTTTCTTCTTCATTAAGCCCAATTCCTGAATCGGCAATTTGAATTATTACTTCTTCTTTTTGAGCTTCTGCCAAAATTACAATTTTCCCTGCAGGCTCTGAAAATTTTACGGCATTACTTAGTATATTTCTAATAACAGTATCAATCATATTCGAGTCGAAATATGCTTCAAGATTTTCGGGAAATCCGGCAATCAGTGTTATTCCCTTTTGTTGGGCAGCTACCCGTTTCAATTCAATATTTTTGTTTAACAATTCGCTTAGACTGTTTTTGCCGGGGCTGCAATCTGATTTATTCATTTGCGAACGCGCCCACACAAGTAGATTTTCCATCAATTCAAAAGTATTATTGGCGGAAACTTTTGCCGAGTTCAGCATTTGTTTTTGAGTCTTTTCTTCCAATTTATATTCGGGATCATTTAGAAGTTCTAAAATTCCCAATACACCCGAAAACGGACTTCTTAAATCATGGGAAACAATGGAAAAGAACTTGTTTTTTGTTTGATTTGATTTTTCAAGTTCCCGGTTTTTTTGGAGCAACTCATTCGTGCGTTCGCTGATTATTTGCTCCAGTTGCTTTTGCCGATTGATCAGCACCTTCGATTTTGCCCAGAAAATGAAATATATAAAAGCAAAAATCAGAACGAAAACAACAATATAAAATGGAATTGTTAACCAGAAGGGTGGCTTTATTGTAAAACTGGCCGAACTTCGCATTTCACTCCAAAGTCCGTTTTTATCAATGGTTTCAACCACAAACAAATAAATTCCGGGTTGCAGGTTTGTGTATGTGGCCACCTTTTCTTCCTGCGGGAAAAACCATTGTTTATCAAACCCTTCCAGCTTGTACCTGTATTTCTGCTGGTTCGGATTGGTAAAGTTTATTGAGGAGAACCTGATAGAAATCATTTTCTGATCATACCCAAGTTCAAAAGATGGTATTTCCTGACTCTCCGGGTTAGTTTGCGGGAAAATGGGCTTTCCGTAAACTGAAACATTTGTGATTAACGCCTTTGGTTGTTGGTATAACCTTTTTGAATTTATTTCAGGCTTAAAGAAGTCAACACCTTCATTACCTCCAAAATAAATCATGCCATTAGAATCTACTGCTGAAGACCGATCGAAATAAGTATTGGAAATGAGTCCGTTGGAACTATAATAATATTGAATTTCATATTCAAGTTCCTTAACACTTTTATCCAAAGAATAGGTTAAACAGAACAAGCCCGATTTTGTGCCAACCCAAATTTCTCCGGGCGTAACTGATTCGATACTTGAGATATTGAAAAACGAATTTTCCAGATTCGTTTTAATGGGTTTGAAATTGTTTAATTCCGGGATAAATACATTCAAACCGTTGCCTGTGCCCACCCAAACCAACCCTGCCTTATCGCAATGAACCGTTTGAATTGCATTTCCGGAGAGAGAAACTGAATCATTCTCATCATGAAAATAGCTGGTAATTTGTTCGCTTTTCAAATCAATCCGCGACAAGCCATAAGCGCATGCAATCCATAAATTATTTTGACGATCAATGCACAAACTGGATGTATAATTGTCGGAAATTCCGGCTAACGGATTGCTTTTATTGTATTGAAACAACTTTCCTTCTTCGTTACCTGGGTTATATTTTATAACACCGTTTCCGGAGGTGCTCACCCATAAATTATTGCCGGGCGCTTCAATAATATCCACAACGTTGGCCAGTTCAATCTTTTGTGCAATCGAGTCGGGTTTTATTGTAGCCCATTTAAACTGATTTTCTCCGGTATTAAATTTCTGCAATCCGGTTTGCCAGCCACCAGTCCAGATTTGATTCTTACTGTCTTCAAGAACACAGTACGCACTACCATAACCATAATTATTTTTTGAACGAAGAAGGTAGCTGGTTTTTTTAAACGGAACAGAACTGTGCTTTTCAAGCAACCCTGACTCATATCCCATCCATAAATTTCCGGTTTTATCAAAATCAATGCAAACCACTTCTTTTCTGGTCAGACAATAGGGAACCTTTTCAGAAAACATAAAATGATTAAACATAACATTATTCAACCCATATTCGATTCCTCTGATTCCAGACGTTATCCAAAGGTTGTTTTCTTTATCAGCAAAAACATATTTTGTTGTAGTACTTCTTAAGCTGAGCGGATCTTCTGCAATATTTGAAAACTGGGTGTTATTGCCGGTTTGATGGTTCAACCGGTAAAGACCGCCGCCTGTGCCAAGCCAGATAACAGAATCATTTTCCACCTCAATATGGTAAACAGCATTTGAAAGGTAGCCCATAATATAATTTTTGGCCTGCTGTTCATCTGGTTTAAAACGAAAAAAGCCGTTTGATTCGGTACTTAAAAACAAAAAATCATTTGAAAAACAAATATCAGTGATATTGAACTGATTTATGTTCACACCATCGATGGTCTCAAATTGTTGTATTTCCAAATTTTCAGGGTCTAATTGGTATAAACCATTGGAAAAAGGTATAATCCATATTTTTCCATCGGGTTGGCTGCAAATAAATTTTATGTTCGCAACGGGTAATACATTTTTTAATAAGGAAAAATTACTTTTAGTGCCTGTAAACCATGTGATTTGGTTAGTTTTTTTATCAAATTTAGCTAATCCCTGGTTGGTTGAAACCCAAATATTACCATTGGGCCCTTCTGCAAAATCTGAAATATAAACACCTTCAAAACCTGATGCAGGAATAACAAACTGGTCTTTTAAAACATTGTAATGGGAAAATCCCTGATCCGATCCCACCCAAAGTATGCCTTCTGAATCGGTGAAAATTGTATTTATTTTATTCCAGGGTAGAGGCGACTGACCATTATTTTTATACAATTTGAATTGATTTCCATCAAAACGTGTAAGGCTGTATTCTCCGGCTAACCAAATAAATCCAACTGAATCCTGCGTTATGCTAATTATTCTGGGCTCGGTTAATCCTTTTTCGGTTCCGAGGTGATAAAATTGGATAGCAGAAAATAATGGAGTAACAAAAGTCATGTATATGATAAAAAGAAAAAGCCTTAGCATTTTTTTATCATAATTTGTGAATTGTTTTCAATTATCTGCAATGAAATTAATTCAAATAAGTTTTCCATAAATTGACCCGATTCTTTTATATAGATATTAGTAATAAGAATTTTAACTATTTGTAATTATTTTGCTTTAAAACAAATGTAAAATTTGACTTTTCAATAATACTATATTTCTTCAATGTAAAAATGTAAATAAATCATACTTGTTGAAAAGTTTAGTTTGCTGAATTTTGGGGTAATATTTGCTGATTTTTTAACAATGATATTTAAAAAACATTTTAAGTTACCAAAACATAGTGATTGAATTTATTTTAGAAAAGAATTCCCCGGTAATTCAAACGCTTTAAATATTGCAATCTAAATAATTGCTGATTACTTTTGACGTAAACTATAATTTAAACATTAAACCTATGAAGCTTTTTTTTGGAATTCTTTTATTTTTAACCACAACTATCTCATTTGCACAGGAAACAAAATGGGAAGGCCCTTCTGTTGATTTTTCCCACGGTAAACTACAGGTTTCAGAGAATCACCGGTTTTTGGTTTTTGAAGATGGAACCCCGTTTTTTTATCTGGGCGACACCGCGTGGGAACTGTTTCACCGTCTCTCGAAAACAGATGCTGAAAAATACCTGGAGAACCGCCGCGAAAAAGGATTTACAGTTGTTCAGGCAGTTGCTTTGGCAGAACTGGATGGATTAAACATACCAAATGCTGAAGGCGAAAAACCACTTATCAACAATGACCCAAATCAACCCAATGAAAAGTATTTTGAACACATGGACTGGGTTATAAAAAAAGCCGAAGAAAAAGGGATTTTTATAGGGTTGCTCCCAACCTGGGGCGACAAGTGGAACAAAAAATGGGGAGTCGGGCCCGAAATTTTCAATGCAGATAACGCAAAAAAGTGGGGAGAATTTTTGGGAAAACGATATAAAAATAACCCAAATATTATTTGGATAACTGGTGGCGATCGTCCTGTTGAAAACGATACACACCGCCAAATCATAGTGCAAATGGCAATCGGGTTGAGAAATGGAGATGGCGGGAATCACCTCATTTCATTTCATCCAACCGGTGGAAGTGGTTCCTCGAAATATTTCCACACTGAATTATGGCTCGATTTTAATATGCGGCAAAACGGTCATAGCATTAGTTACACTGAACGTTATCGAATGACTTTTGATGATTATAATTTAGAACCTGCCAAACCGGTAATGGATGCAGAGCCCGTGTACGAAGATCATCCCATAAATTTCAATCCCGATGCAAACGGTCATTCAGTATCAACCGATGTGCGCCGCCCGTTGTATTGGGATTTGTTTTCAGGCGCTTTTGGCCACACCTACGGGCATCATTCGGTATGGCAAATGTATTCGCCTGACCGCGAACCGGTTAACCGGCCATTGATGCCATGGTATGATGCTGTAGATCAACCCGGAGCAGCACAAATGGTTTACGGTCGTTTGCTCATGGAATCACGCCCATTTGTAACACGAATACCTGATAATTCGATTATTATTACTGATAAAGTGCCCACTTCTGTTCCGGGTGCAGGTGCTTACAGTTTTGTCGCTACCCGTGATAAGCAAGGAAGCTACGCCATGATTTATGTTCCGGTGGGTCGAAAATTCTCTGTTCGAATGGATGTAATAAAAGGGAAAAATGTAGTTGCATGGTGGTACAATCCCCGCAACGGTGAAGCCCTGAAAATTGGAAAATTCACAAATACAGGAACGCAAACTTTTAATACACCAAATCCCGGTGAAAGCCTGGACTGGATACTTGTACTGGACGATGCCGATGCAAAATATAAAGCTCCCGGCAAAATTTAAATGCTGGTAAAGGTAAAAAGGAAAGTTCTATTTGTAGTAAAAGTTCTAAATGTCAATTGTTTATATAGCTGCTGCATTATGAAAGACCAATATTTAATTCCGGTTACTATTTCAGAACACTAAAATGGTGATCTGTTTTTTTGAACAATTTTAAAACCTACAACCAATGAAACAAATTCTCTTTTTAACGATTGTATTTTTAATCGCGACAAGTGTTTTTGCACAACGCAATGTAACTACTCTTGAAAAAGGTTGGAAATTTACAAAAGGCGATTTCCCTGAAGCTACAAACACAAATTTTGACGACAGCAAATGGGAAAATGTTACAGTTCCTCACGACTGGGCAATCTACGGCCCGTTTGATAAAACAGTTGATATGCAGGTTATTGCAATCACTCAAAACAATGAGAAAGTTGCTACTGAAAAAACAGGAAGAACTGGTGCGCTGCCTTTTGTTGGCGTAGGTTGGTACCGAACAAATTTTTCGGTTCCCGAATTTAAAAAAGGCAAAAAAGTTTTGTTGACATTTGATGGTGCAATGAGCGAAGCACAGGTTTTTGTAAATGGCCAAAAAGTGGGCGAGCGACCATATGGTTACAGCTATTTCTATTTTGATATTACTTCATATTTAAAAACTGAGGTGAATAATTTACTGGCAGTCCGCCTTGAAAACCGCCCAAAATCATCACGCTGGTATCCCGGTGCAGGAATTTACCGTAAAGTGCAAATCATTGTAAAAGATGAGGTAAGTTTTGAGCATTGGGGAACTTTTATAACTACTCCGCTTATTTCGGATGAAGTTGCCAAAGTGAATATAAAAGCAAAAGTGAATGGCAGCGATGTAAAATTCGTAACCGTTATCAAGGATTCAAATGGAAATGAAATAAACTCAAGCTCAACAACTCAAAAATTTGGCGATGAAATGGAGCAAAATCTTGCTGTTTCAAACCCAAAATTATGGAGCCCCGAAACTCCGTATTTATATACTGCAATTATACAGGTGTATCAGAATAATATCTTAAAAGATGAACAAGCAATCCGTTTCGGTATCCGAAAAATTGAATTCAAAGCTGATGAAGGTTTTTTCTTGAATGGCAAAGTCACAAAATTCAGGGGTGTTTGTTTGCATCACGATTTGGGGCCGCTTGGCGCTGCTGTTAACAAAGCTGCACTTCGCAGGCAACTCACCATTTTAAAAGAAATGGGTTGTAATGCAATCCGGTCGGCTCACAATATGCCATCTCTTGAACAGGTTGAATTGTGCGATGAAATGGGTTTTATGATGGTTGCCGAAAGTTTTGATGAGTGGGCAAAACCAAAGGTTGAAAACGGTTACAACCGTTTTTTTAACGATTGGGCTGAAAAAGATATTCAGAATCTTGTCCGCGCAACCCGCAACCACCCCAGTATTGTAATGTGGAGCGCGGGGAACGAAGTACCTGACCAGTGGGGAACTGACGGTATAAAACGATTGAAATTTTTACAGGATTTATTTCACAAGGAAGACCCGACCCGCCTCGTAACAGTTGGGATGGATCAGGTTGCAAACACTTTAAAAAACGGATTTGGTGCAATGCTCGATATTCCGGGGTTAAATTATCGGCTGCCACTTTACGCTGAGGCCCGCGAAAAATTCCCGCAGGGATTTATTTTGGGGTCCGAAACGGCATCGACATTGAGTTCTAGGGGAGTGTATAAATTTCCGGTTGAGTTTGCAAAAGATAAAAAATACGAAGATTTGCAGTGTTCATCCTACGATTTTGAATGTTGTAACTGGTCGAATATCCCCGATGATGATTTTGTTTGGCAGGACGATTATGACTGGGTAATTGGCGAATTTGTGTGGACAGGTTTCGATTATCTGGGCGAACCAACTCCGTATGACGATTTTTGGCCGTCGCGAAGTTCCTATTTCGGAATTTGCGATTTGGCAGGGTTACCAAAAGACCGCTATTATTTGTACCGCAGTCGCTGGAATACAAAAAACGAAACATTGCATATTTTACCACACTGGAACTGGGAAGGCCGCGAAGGTGAGACTACACCGGTTTTTGTTTACACAAATTATGACAGTGCCGAATTGTTTGTAAATGGCAAAAGCCAGGGTATTCAGAAAAAATGTAAAGATTCGAATATGCAACGATACAGGTTAATGTGGATGAATGTTAAATATGAACCCGGAGCTTTAAAGGTTGTAGCTTTTGACAAAACGGGAAAGCCAGTTGCTGAAAAAGAAATTCACACCGCCGGCAAGCCGCACCATTTACAACTTTCAACTGATAAAAAAGAACTTTTGGCTGACGGAAAAGATTTGGCTTACGTTACAGTTTCGGTGGTTGACAAAGACGGAAATTTGTGTCCAACAGCTGATAATCAACTTCAGTTTAATGTTTCGGGAGCCGGTATTTACCGCGCTGCCTGTAACGGAGATGCAACCTCAGCTGAACAATTTCATTTGCCAACAATGAAAACTTTTAACGGGAAATTGGTGGTAACGGTTCAATCATCAGAAAAAACCGGCAAAATTGAGCTGCAAGTAAGTGGAAAAGGTTTGAAAAAAGCGGGGATTACGATTGATGGCGTTTTATAAATCTATAATTTTTCTGATTTTAATACTTCACCATCATTGCTAAACAAATATTCAAACCGATCGAGTTTTTCGTCGCGGATGATTAATTCGAATAAAATGCTTTCGCCACGGTAAATAATTATTGCATTCATTATTTCGCCAAACGAGGCACCTTTTGTTTTAATATTTTCGGGCAATTCATCGGGCCACAGGTTTTTCCTGTATTCCTCCAAAATGCCTTTCCCCGAAAACCTGGCAATGTGTTCAATGTCGTTCAAATAGAAAATCGCTTCGTAAATCGTTCCTTTTTGTTCCCACTCTGTATTTTTTGAATCGGGGAACTTTTCGGCAAACAAAGATTTTACTGAATCAGGAATTGATTTTTTCTGGCTTTTAAAAATATTAATAAATGGTAGTTTCATGTCTTTTTCTGTTTTTGATAAAACATCATTGTTCAGTTGCTGTCAGAAAACCAATGTTTCAAGTTTTTAGACGAATAAATTTTAAAAAGTAACAATAAGGTTTATTCATTTCCGAACATTTTAAAATAGAGATAAACAACCCTTGTACGTGCTCTTTTTAGTCTCATTTTCACGGCATCCTCGCTTGTTGAAAGTGAAACGGCAATTTCTTTTATTGAAAGTGAATCCTGGTATTTCATCATCAGTAACGCTTTTTCCTCAGCATGTATTTTTTCAAACACCAGCATTAAATTTTCATAGCTGATTTCTGAAATCTCAGTGCTCGATTCGTCAATTATTTCAGGTAATTCGTTTTCCTGGTTCCAGTTTGGGTAGTGCAATTGTTTCTTTTTCCTGAGATAATCAATTACAGTATTGTATGTTATGGAATACAGCCAGGATGAAAACGAAGATTTTCCTTTAAAACCGTCTAACTTTTCAAATGCTTTTGTCAATATGTCGTTTGCAAATTCTTCCGATTTTTGTTTGTCCTTGAAAAAACTGTAACATTTATCGTTGACCTTTGGGAAATAACGTTTAAATAACAGCCCGAAGAGTTCAGTTTTCCCCTCGGTAATTATTTTATTAACTATTTCCTCGTCGGTTAAGTTGTTGTTTTTCAAGCCAGTCATACCAAACAATGAAGATGAATTGCAGAAATTTTGCGGAAAATTACATTTTTTTTTTCATTGGCCTGTTACTTCATGACAACACTCCGTCAAAATACATGAATGAGATTGAAAAGACATTCAAAATAAATATTAACAAAAAATGATTGGAATTATGAAAAGGATTTTTTATGTACTATCGATTGTTGCTGCTACTTTAATTTTTACAAGTTGCGCAAAAGCACCACAAGCTGAAATTGATGCTGCCAAAGCTGCATTGGAACAAGCAAAAACAGCTCAGGCTGACCTTTATGTTGAAGGAGATTTTCTTGCAGTTCAGGATTCATTAAACGCTGTAATGGTTGAAATCGAAGCTCAGTCTTCAAAACTTTTCAAAAGCTACGGTTCAGCAAAAGAAAAATTAGCTACAATTGCAACTCAGGCTACTGAATTGGTTGCAAAAACCGATGTTAGAAAAGAAGAAATCAAAACTGAAGTTGCTACTGCTGAAGCTGCAACACAAGCTTTGATTGAAGAAAACAACGCTTTATTGGCAAAAGCTCCAAAAGGCAAAGAAGGCAAAGAAGCTATCGAAGCAATTAAACTTGACTTAACCGGTATCACTGCTTCAGTTGGCGAAGTTTCTGGTTTATTGGCAAACGGTGACTTACTTGGCGCACAAACAAAAGTAAATGCAGCTCAGCAAAAAGCTACCGAAATCAATACTGAATTAAAAACTGTATTGGAAAAAGCTAAAATCAAATTTTAAGAAGCTAAAAGAATAAAAAAGAAATGCCGGGGCTTGTAAACCCCGGCTTTTTCATATAAATTATAACGGTGAAGAAATTATCTGCCTTTTTTATTTATCTGTTTATAGTCGCTCTGATTCTTGCAGTTGGCTATTCGGTTTTTATTTATGTTACAGTTAAGCCACCGTTGGAAGAAATAAATTCAGCACGTGAATCGCTGGCTTCAGCAAAAAGTAAATTGGCTGGTAGATATGCCAACGAAAAATTAAAGGAAGCCGAGAGTTTATACAATTGGTCGATGAAAGAATGGGAAACGCAAAACAGTAAATTTTTTGTGTTTCGGGATTATTCACTCACACGTGATTTGGCTTTAAAATCGATTGATAAAAGCGGAAATGCCGGTAAAGAAGCAAGCACTGTAAAAGACAAACTTCAGAAAAAGGTTGAAACGCAATTATCGACTTTAAAAACTCAAATTACCCGGTTCGAAAAATATTATAAAAACCTTGTTTTAGGTAAAGCAACAATAAACGCTTTCAACAAGGGTAAAACACATTTTCTGGAAGCACAGATAGAATATAAAAAGAAAGATTTCCAGCAGGCATCGAAGCTTGCAAAGAAAGCTACTGAAGAAATTTCGCAGGCCGAAAAATCGGCACATTTTAAGTTGGTGGAATTTTACAACAATTACCCAACCTGGGAGAAGAACACAAAATTGGCATACAACCTGTCGAAAAAAGGGCAAACAGTAATTCTTGTTGATAAGATACAATCAACGTTAATATTACTAAAAGGTGGTAAAGAATTTAAAACATTTTCAGCTGAATTCGGTAAAAGCTGGATGGGCGATAAATTGTATGCCGGAGACAAGGCAACTCCTGAAGGGGTTTATAAAATACTTGAGAAAAAAGGCGGTGCAAAAACAAAATATTACAAGGCGCTGCTCATCAATTATCCAAACAGTGATGATCAAAAAAGATTTGACAAAATGGTAAAATCGGGTGAAATATCGAAAAAGACACACATTGGAGGATTGATTGAAATACATGGCGACGGCGGTAAGGGCGTGCACTGGACTGACGGTTGTATTGCGCTGGAAAACAGCGAAATGGATGCTGTTTACAATCAGGCAGCTGTAAATACCACTGTTATTATTGTAGGTTCGAGATTACCACTTGAAGATTATTTGAATTAATATGGAAAAAATCAAAAAATATATCATAATCCTGCTTTTTATAATTGTAATTGCCGGGTTAACTGCACTTTTTGCCTATATAAATGTGCTGGTTTTACCGAATATCCAGTTCGCAAAATATCAGTCAGGATTAAACATTGCAACTTCAATTGACTCAACTTTTAATGCAGAAGCTGAATTAAAAACCCTTAATAAGAAACTCGATCAGTTAAACAAAAAAATGCAACGTTTAACTCCCGGCAATGCATTTCTAGTTATAAATACAACAAACAACACTTTCGAATTATATAAAAACAATGAGATTATCCGCGAAGGAAAGTGTTCTACCGGAAGTTTTATATCACTTGAAGTTGACAGCACCAAATCTTATCTGTTTGAGACGCCCAAAGGTGTAATGACTGTTCAGAATAAAATAACAAACCCGGTTTGGACAAAACCCGACTGGGCATTTATAGAAGAAGGACTTCCTGTGCCTCCCCAGGGACATTCTTCGCGTCGTGAGGCTAATGTGTTGGGCGACTATGCATTAAAACTGGGTGACGGATATATGATTCACGGTACCTTGTATCAGCGTTTGATTGGTTCGCCGGTTACCCATGGATGCGTGCGGTTACTTGACGATGATTTGGAAGCGGTGTACAAAACACTTCCGGTGGGTGCAAAAGTTTTTATCTATTAAATTCTGAAAATGAAAGATTTCTTTAAAAAATATAAATTCGGTTTTATTGCTGCAATCGCTGTTTTTGTGATTTTGTCAGCTTTTACGGTTGTCCGTTTTATTCAGGCCGAAAAAGCTGTAAAACTTGCAATCGATGAAAAAAAAATAAACTTTGCAGAAACAAATGTTGACAATGCCGGCTGGAATATTCCTGAAATTCAAAAGAAAGAGAAAGAAGTTCACTGGATGGAACAACAACTTTTACTGGCAAAGACCGACTCGCTAAATTTGGGAATTAACCTCGCCGACAGCACTGTTCAGGTACTTTTAAAAGGAACGGTTTTACTTCAGGCCAATATTTTAAAGCAATTGCCCGAACATTTTTCCGATTTTTCAAATTACCCAGCTTATCTCGATTTTACTTCTGTTTCAAAGATTGTGAAAGAACAATCAACAAGCGTAAAACGCCCTGTAAAAAAAGTTCGTGCACCAAAAAACGAAAACGAAGTACAGGAGGTTAAACACGATACAATTCCCGAAGCTCCGATAATTTGGCAGTTCGTACTAAACAATAATATCGAAATTGTAATAACAGGAGTTGGTTTGGGAAAAGATTCGCTTATGGAAATGAATTTCAATAAAGATATTTTAAAATATAAATTTGAAAAACTGAAAGAAAATGTGATCCCAAAAACCTATATGCCAACCCTCTATATTTGGCTGAATGACAAAGATGCCAAGGCAATTTACAGAGCTATTCCCGGAAACGGAAGGGTAGTTTTTAAGATTTAAAAACATCACCATCTGTTATATTTTTTTAGCTTTGTTTTCATTAATCAATTAAAGCAATCAATAATGAAATTAAAAGCTTTGGCGCTTTTGTTTGCAATTACATCAATAATTTGCAACGCGCAGGAAACAAGACCAGGTCAGCAACCACCTCCCGAAACAGGTGAGAAATTCAAATTGGGAATGGCAGGTTATACATTTGTGAAATTCGATCTCGATAAAACACTTGAAACTTTGAAAAAGACTGATGTACATTATTTGTGTATCAAAGATTTTCATTTGCCTATGACAAGTACCGATGAGGAAATTGCAGCTTTTCACGCAAAACTGAAAGCTGCCGGTGTTACAGGTTATGCAGTTGGCCCAATTTACATGAAAACTGAAGAGGAAATCGACAAAGCATTTGAATATGCAAAAAGGGTAGGGGTTAAACTGATAGTTGGTGTTCCCAATGTTGAACTGCTGCCTTATGTCGATAAAAAAGTGAAAGAGTATGATTTTAATTATGCTATTCATCTGCACGGACCTGATATAAAAATTTATCCTGATGCTGAGGATGTTTGGAACCATGTAAAAGACCTCGATCCGAGAATTGGAATGTGTCTTGATATCGGCCACGACACCCGCAATGGTAAAGATCCGGTGGCTGACCTGAAAAAGTACCACACCCGTGTTTTTGATATGCACATTAAAGATGTAACAGGAACAACAAAACTTGGCTACTCGCTCGAAATTGGCCGTGGTGTAATAGATTTTCCGGCACTTGTGAAAATGCTGCGCAAAGTTGGATATACCGGTGTTTGCAGTCTTGAACACGAAAAAGATATGGACAACCCTTTTATGGGAATTGCCGAATCGATTGGTTATTTCAGAGGTGTGATTGCAACAACAAAAAAATAGTATGTAGAAATAACAATATTTTGAAGGGGCTGGATTTTTTAAGATTCAGCCTTTTTCTTTTGAGGTTTGTCAATATTTCTTTTCTGTTGCAACATTCTATTTCTCAGGCTGAATAGCTCAATTTTACTGACTTCTCATAAATTATACCAATTGAGTTTCGCATTATTCCTTCAACTAAAACCATTTTTAAGTGTTTCAATAGAAATTTAAAAAGTATAAAAATGTACACAGGACTTTTACATACCCACAACATGTTTCGCTGGTTGGTTTTGATTGCTTTGGTTTTAGCTGTTTTGTTTGCTTTGGCGGGCTGGTTCGGAAAGCGGGAATGGAACAAAAAGGATAACTTAACCGGGTTGCTGCTAACCATTTTTATGGACATACAGCTTTTGGTTGGATTAATATTGTACGCGTTTGTAAGTCCTGTAACCAAAGCTGCATTTAATGATTTTGGAGCTGCCATGAAAAATGCTGACCTCCGTTTTTACGCAGTTGAACACATTCTGATAATGTTAATTGCTGTGGTTTTGGTACATATTGGCCGTGCAAAATCGAAAAAAGATGTTGCCAACTGGAAAAAGCATCGCAGCGCGGCTATATTTTATGGCATTGCTTTGTTGTTGGTTTTGGCCGGCATTCCATGGGAAAGAGCGTTAATGTAAACCTGGTTTTAAACTTCATTTCATTTTCGGAATTTAACTTATTTCTTGTTGAAGAATAAGTAGGAAAAGTTCAATTTCTAAAGTTGAACCAGAAAGTTGTCAATTCTCAATATTTTGGCATCATTTCAATCAACTCCCCGTTTGTAGTGAGGTAATGCCCCATTAAATCGGCTGTTAAACATGAATGCACCGGGATGATTTCTACCAAATCGCCAACTTCGAAATTTTTAAACTGTTTTTGTGCGACTTTTATAATTCCGTGTTCCTGCGAAAGTTTGGAGAGGTAATTCATTGGGTCGAGCATTATTTTTTTGCCGTTTTTATTAATAATTACCCGGCCAAACATACTTTTCCCATCAATGTTTATAATTTCTTCCCGCGAAAAATGCACAGCGCCGCCATGAATCACAACTTCGTTACGCAAAAGATGCTTGGCAACAACCGGACAAACCATTTTCACAGCAATGTCATCAAAAGAACAAACCCCGAGGTTTTGCTGCATCAAATCGTAAAAAACAAAATTTCCCGGACGTATTTCGTCAACGTCATTAAAAGCAGTACAAAGTGTTGCAGAAGGAGTATCGCCCATGCTGATTTCAATATCGGGGAAGATTGATTTGTATTGCCGTTTTAATGATTGCAGCTTTAGCAAGGCATCGAAATGACGGCTAAAAATTTCATCTGTTGAAGCTGCACTGTATGTGTGTCCGGTGTGTGTTAAAAATCCCTTGAATTTCAGTTTTTCGCTTTTCGCTATTTTCCTGGTTACAGTTTCAATGAGGCTTGTATTTGAGGGATCTATTCCTGTGCGGTTACTTCCTGTATCAATTTTCATCCAAACACCCAGATTCTGTGTGGCTTTTTCGGCTAAAAAAGCTACAGCTTCAGGGTTTTCAACCAAAACGTTAAGTTTAATTTTTGCAGCCAGTTGATTAATATTATCAATTTCAAGAATATTTAAAGAAAAAGCAATTGTAATGTCATTCCATCCTTTTGTGGCAAAATATTCAGCCATGTGTACTGACGAAACAGTGATCGCTTCAACACCGAAATCCCTGAACCACTCACCAATTTCTGCCGATTGGTGTGTTTTAAAATGCGGGCGAAAACGCAATTTCTGGTCTGCGGCTTTTTTAGCCATTCTTTCAATATTCCGAATACAAATTTCCTTGTCGAGAACCAATGTCGGGCGAATTATTTTAGTCATTTATTAAAACTTATAAGGTGTTTTTTATTTGTTTTGAAAGAGCGTTTCGGGTTTCCATCAGTTTTTGGGTAATTCCGGTTTTGTAGATATGCGGGCTGATAAAGCGTTTGTGTTCGTCGGGCAATAAAAAAGCCCTGCTTTCAAGAAATTTATGAATTTCCATTGGTGTTTGTTTTTCAGCCACAATTTTACCTGAGTGCACAACTTTTTTTAACAGGCTTTCGAATGGCAATCCCTTAATGTTTGTGTTTTTCTCAGGATAAACCGGGTGATAAATCGTATCGATATCCTCCGGGTTTTCATTATCGAGAGATATTGCATCACGGTAAAATTTACCGTTTTCATCATAAAATCTGTACACTTGTTTTTTCGACGGCAAAGTGTTTTTTTCAATATTTTCAGAAAACTTCATTTTTGGCAAACCGTCAATTTCAACTAATTTATAAACGCCATCAAGTGCTGCGTCACTTTTCCCTGTAACCAATTCAGTTCCAATCCCAAAAGCATCGATGGCAGCATCCTGGTCTTTTAACAGCGTTTTTATTACATGTTCATTTAACTGGTTTGATGCGATGATTTTTATGGTTTTCAATCCTGCATCATCAAGCATTTTTCTGGCTTTTTTGCTGAGGTAAGCCAAATCTCCGCTATCCAGGCGGATGCCTTTTAAATGCTGCCCCCGTGCTTCCATTTCTTTGGCAACAATAATTGCATTTGGCACACCCGATTTTAGCGTGTCATACGAATCGACAAGCAATATTGTATTTTCAGGGTGAACTTTCGCGTATTCACGAAACGCCTCCAATTCGGTGTCGAAACTCTGTATCCAGCTGTGCGCCTGCGTTCCCGAAACCGGAATGCCAAAAAGTTTTCCGGCCAGAACATTTGAAGTTGAAGTTGCGCCGCCAATACAGGCTGCCCGGCTTGCATGTATCGCACCAAAGCCTTGAGCGCGCCGTAACCCAAAATCGGAAAAAATATTTTTACCCGAAACATGTTTTATTCTGAATGCTTTTGTTGCAATCAGCGATTCGAAATTTATAATGTTCAGTAGCAGGCTTTCAATCAACTGGCATTCGATAATGTTTCCGTCAACACGCAAAACCGGTTCATTGGGGAAAACAATTTCTCCCTCGGCAACGCTTAATATATTTCCTGAAAAACGGAAGTCCTTTAAATAATCAAGGAACTCAGGTTTGAAACCCTGGGATTTTAAATATTTAATGTCGGAATTGCTGTAAGTAAAATAGGTGAGTAGTTCCAAAAAATCATCAAGTCCGGCAAAAACTGTAAATCCACCTTTAAACGGATTTGTTCTGAAAAAATAGTCGAAAGAAACCTGTTGATTCTTTTTGCCACAGTGCAAATACCCGGCTGCCATTGCCAATTCGTAGAAATCTGTGTAAAGCCCTAATTTTTCTTTAATTACCGACATTGCCCGAAAATTAGATTTGTAATCGGTTAAAGGTAATTAAGAAAACGCGGCTGAAAATAATTTATTTCCCAATTTTTCTGAATTAACGAAAACTTTAGGCCACAACCAGGAATTTTGGGGGTTCAAAATCTTTTAACTTAAAATTGTGATTTAACAAAAAAAGAGGGTTATTATGAAAAAAGCCGGATTAAGTTTTTAATCCGGCTTTTTCAATTTCAATATTTTGTGCTCTTTTAAGCCTCTTCTTCGATAATGTTGATATTTGGGTCAACCAGAATCCTTCCGCAATATTCGCATACGATAATTTTTTTGCGGTTGGCAATGTCCATTTGCCGCTGCGGTGGAATTTTGTTGAAGCAACCGCCACAAGCATCACGCTGGATTGTTACAACGGCCAAACCATTACGTGCATTTTTACGAATTCTTTTAAATGCGGTAAGTAAACGTGGTTCGATAAAAGATTCGATTTTTTCTGATTTTGATTTCAGTTTTTCTTCTTCTATTTTAGTTTCTTCCTGAATTTCCTGAAGTTCAGCTTTTTTACGTTCCAAATCTTCCTGACGTTCAACAAGTAATTGTTTTGAAGTTTTAACCAAATCTTCTTTTTCTTTCATTTCCATTGTAAACTCGCGGATTCTTTTTTCCGAAAGTTCAATTTCGAGATTTTGAAATTCGATTTCTTTTGACAGTGAATCAAATTCGCGGTTATTACGAACGTTATTTTGCTGCTCCGTATATTTTGTTATCAGCGCCTGCGAATCTTTAATTGCGATCCGTTTATTGTTTGTAGCTGTATCCAGGTTTTTAATCTCAGTGTCGAGGTTTACAAGCCTTGTTTTTAAACCGGCAATTTCATCTTCCAAATCCTGAACCTCCAAAGGAAGCTCTCCCCTCAGCACTTTAATCTTATCTATATCAGAAACTACCGTTTGTAGTTCGTGTAAAGCCCGAAGCTTTAATTCAATTGAAATGTCTTTCTCGTCTTGCTTTGAATAAGGTGCGTTCATCGCTTTAATGTTTTATTTTTTTACTAAAATTCTCAGAAATAATAAACCGGGTTGGTAACCACTTCTGATAAATGGATTGCAAAAGTAGGGAATTTTTTTGTAAGTAATTCATAAAAAAGTTCTTTGGTATATTGTTCGCTTTCAAAATGACCAATATCTGCAATCACAATTTTATCTTCGGCATCAAAAAACTGGTGGTATTTGAAGTCGCCCGACACAAAAAAGTCAGCTCCGGCGGCTATTGCAGCGTTTAGCAGAAAGGAACCAGAGCCTCCGCAAACGGCAACTTTCTCAACAGTTTTTCCTTTTAATGCTGTGTGTTTTATTACCCCAGTATTAAATGTTTGCTTTAATTGATTCAGAAACAGGGTTTCGGCGACTGGTTTGGCAAGTGTCCCAATCATTCCCATTCCAATTTTATCGAATTTATTTTCAAGTGGGTAGATGTCATAAGCTACTTCTTCGTATGGGTGCGATTTTAAAAGTGCATCAATGACTCTGCCTTGCAAATAACCCGGGAAAATTGTTTCGAATCGCACTTCTTTTTCAAAATGAATTTCGCCTTTTTTACCCACATACGGGTTTGAATTTTCATTCCCCCTGAAACTTCCCAAACCTTCAGCAACAAAACCACAACTGTCATAATTTCCAATATTACCTGCTCCGGCATTAAAAACTGCCTCGCGCACTTTATCAGCTTTTTCTGCAGGTATAAATGTTACAAGTTTTTTCAGTTGACCCCGGTTTGGTTGAAGTATTCTGCAGTTTTCAAGCCCCAGTTTTTCGCAGATTTTTTGATTTACACCGCCCTCAACACTATCAAGATTTGTGTGTGCGGCGTAAATAGCAATATCGTTTTTTATGGCTTTTATAACCGTGCGTTCAACGTAGCTTTTGCCTGTTATTTTTTTTAGTCCTGAAAAAATGATGGGGTGGTGTGCAACAATCAGCTGAGCCTTTTTCTGAATGGCTTCTTCAACCACTTCTTCGGTTACATCAAGTGTTACCAATACTGAATTGATTTCAGTGTTTACGTCACCCGTGATTAAGCCTGCATTGTCATATGATTCCTGCAACCCAAGCGGGGCAAAGTTTTCAATAAAATTGGCTATATCTTTTAAAATTGGCATTTTATGGTTTTATTAATCGTGCATTTCGTCCCGAATTTCGACCAACTGCTGCCGAACGTCCTGTAAACGCTTAACAATTTCAAAATTATTGATTGTCTCTTCCTTGTTTTCTTTCAATTTTTGCTGTGCGCCTTTTAAAGTCAAACCCCGCTCTTTTACCAGGTGGTGAATGATTTTTACCGTTTCAATATCTTCTTTTGTAAAAAGCCGGGTGCCGCGTTTGTTTTTGTGTGGTTTTAGCGCTTCAAACTGGTTTTCCCAATAACGGATTAGTGACTGGTTTTCGCCAATCATTTCAGCAACTTCGCCAATTGAATAAAAAACTTTCTCAATCTTTGGTTTTTTGTAGGGCATCAGTTTTCGCAAGATTAATCAAGTGTTTGACCAATATTTCCTGAAATGGCAATCATTTTATCATATTCTTCTGCTGTCAAATCCTTGAAGTAGTAAAATGATGGATTTACCCGTTGGCCGTCTTTGTGAACTTCGTAATGTAAATGGGGCGCAGTTGAAGCGCCTGAACTTCCTACATATCCAATAATATCGCCACGTTTAACCTGTTGTCCTTCCTTCACGTTAAACCCGTTTAAATGCCCGTAAAGCGTTTGGTAGCCAAAACCATGGTCGATTACAATACACAATCCAAAATCAGACCGGCTTTTTTTCGAACCCGAAGTTTCAATTACTTTGCCGTTGCCGGTTGCAAAAATTGGTGTGCCTACCGGAGCCGTAAAATCCATTCCCCAGTGCATCTTTCTAACTTTGTAGATCGGGTGAATTCTGTATCCCCAGCCACTTGCTGTCCGTTTCAAATCGCGGTTTGTAATGGGTTGAACAGCCGGAATACTTGCCAGCATTTCCTCTTTATTCAAAGCCATTTTCATCACTTCGTCAAACGATTTTGATTGAATGTAGGCTTCTTTTGAAAGGATATCCAGTTTTTTTGCAGTTTCGATTACCAGTTTTGAATTTGACATTCCTTCAAGATGCGCATATTTATTTGTGCCCCCAAATCCGGCTTTTCTAACTGTTGAAGGTATCGGATCGGTTTCAAAAATTACACGGTAAATATTGTCATCCCTTTGTTGTAAATCAGCAAGAACCTTATCTATTTTGTCCAAATCTTTTAATAACAGTTCATATTGCGACAACAGCTCCTGGTTTTCACGCTTCAAAGCTTTTGTTTTTGGCGATTCATAAAAATAAAGGGCAGCAACGGCAATAATCAGCGAAAATGCCAGACTACTTGAAAAATAGGCAAGTATTTTTGTGAATTTCTCTTTAATTGAAATTCCTATTCTTTCGTAATTAAGTGTATCCGGATTAAATCTGTATCTCTTTTTCGTCATACTGTAAGGCTTTTTTATTGAATGACTTAATCAAAATTAATTAAATCATATAACTTTGCAGCCGTTTATTTATTGCTTTTTTTGAAGATGGCAAAAATAACCAAATAACTGACAGATAGCATGATTTGCTCGTCGGACTTTACAATTTTTAACAAAATTTAGAACAAAACATAATCGAATGACAAGGACTTCAAAGGAAATTCGCAAGGCATTTCTTGACTTTTTTACAGAGAAAAACCACCAGATAGTGGGTTCGGCACCAATGGTTGTGAAAGGTGATCCAACACTAATGTTTACCAATGCCGGGATGAACCAGTTCAAAGATTTGTTCCTTGGTAACGAGCCTGTAAAATGGCCGCGCATTGCCGACACCCAAAAATGTTTGCGTGTTTCCGGTAAGCACAACGACCTTGAAGAAGTTGGCCTTGATACCTACCATCACACCATGTTCGAAATGTTGGGAAACTGGTCGTTTGGCGATTATTTTAAAAAGGAGGCAATCGACTGGGCATGGGAATTTTTGGTTGGCAGAATGGGCCTGAACCCCGACCGGTTGTACGCAACTGTATTCGAAGGCAGTGATGACGATAAACTTGAACGCGATGATGAAGCTGCAAATTTATGGTTAAAATACCTGCCTGCTGATAGAGTAATTAACGGCAGTAAAAAAGATAATTTTTGGGAAATGGGAGATTCCGGTCCCTGTGGCCCGTGTTCAGAAGTTCATGTTGATATCAGGAGCGAAGAGGAAATTGCAAAAGTGCCGGGTCTTGAACTGGTAAATAAAAGCCATCCGCAGGTTATCGAAATATGGAACCTCGTTTTTATTCAGTTTAACCGAAAAGTGAGCGGGCAACTTGAAGAACTGCCTGCAAAACATGTTGACACAGGAATGGGTTTCGAGCGGCTTTGCATGGCAATCCAAGGTGTGACATCAAATTACGATACCGATATTTTTCAGAATACAATTACTGAAATTGGCAAATTGTGTAATATAAAATATGGCGACAACGAAAAGACCGACATTGCTATGCGCGTTATTGCCGACCATTTGCGGGCTGTTGCCTTTGCCATTGCCGACGGACAGTTGCCATCAAACAATAAAGCGGGTTATGTAATCCGTCGCATTTTGCGCCGTGCCGTGCGTTACGGTTACACTTTTCTAAATTTCCGCGAAGCATTTATTTTTAAGCTCGTGGCAGTTTTAAAGGAAACAATGGGTGAGGCGTTCCCCGAACTGGTCAGCCAGCAGGTTTTAATCGAAAAAGTAATCAAGGAAGAAGAGGAATCGTTTCTGCGTACACTTACAACAGGAATCCGGTTGCTTGACGAAATAATTTCGAAAGCAAAACAGGAAAACCTGACGGAAATTCAGGGCAAAGATGCTTTTGTGCTGTTCGATACTTTTGGTTTCCCCTTTGATTTAACAGAACTGATTGCCCGTGAAAACGGACTGGGAGTTGACGAAGCCGGTTTTAAAGTTGAAATGGAAGCCCAGAAAAACCGCTCACGAAATGCCGCTGCCCAGGAAACCGACGACTGGGTGGAAATCAGAAAAATCGACCAGACTGAATTTCTTGGGTACGATAAACTGGAAGCTGAAATCCGTATTGCACGATACCGCAAGGTTACCCAGCAAAAGAAAACTTTCTACCAACTGGTTTTCGACCAGACGCCTTTTTATGGCGAATCGGGCGGACAGGTTGGAGATTCAGGATTTATTGAAGCCGACGGGAAAAAGACAATAATTTTCGATACACAAAAAGAAAATAACCTTATTGTGCATTTGGTTGAAAAACTGCCCGAAAACCCATCTGATTTTTTCAGGGCAAGTGTAAATACTGAGCGCAGAATGAATATAGCCAACAACCACACTGCCACACATTTGCTGCATGCTGCATTGCGACAGGTTTTGGGAACGCATGTCGAGCAAAAAGGCTCGCTTGTTAATGCCGACCACCTGCGTTTCGACTTTTCGCATTTTCAGAAAATGACTGACGGGGAAATTGAAAGGGTGGAAGAGATTGTAAACGCCAAAATCAGGCTGAATTCGGTGCTGGAAGAAAACCGGTCGATGCCCATTGAAGAAGCCAGAAACAGTGGCGCGATGATGCTTTTTGGCGAGAAATACGGCGAAGCAGTGCGTGTGATAAAATTTGGCGAATCGGTTGAATTGTGCGGTGGAACGCATGTTCCGGCTACCGGAAATATAGGCTTGCTGAAAATTGTGTCGGAAAGCGCAATTGCAGCCGGTGTGCGCCGTATTGAAGCAATTACCGCAGCCCGCGCCGAAAAATATGTAAACGACCAGATTAAAACCCTGAACAGTGTTCGTGAAACAATAAAAGGTTCAAAAGATATTCTGGGTAGTGTGGCTGCGCTGTTACAGCAAAACAATGAACTTTCGAAACAGTTGGAGAGTTTCCAGCGCGAAAGTTTAAAAATTATAAAAGCCAACCTCAAAAGTAAAGTGCTTTTTGAAAAAGGCGTAAATATCATTTCCGGAATAGTTGAAGTTGATGATGCTGCTTTGTTAAAAGATCTGGCATTTCAGTTAAAGGGCGAAGTGGAGAACTTGTACCTGGTTTTGGGTGCCGAAACCAACGGAAAACCCAATTTAACGATAATGATTTCGGAAAATATTGTTGCTGAAAAAGGACTTGATGCCGGTAAAATAGTACGCGAAGCAGGCCGTGAAATACAGGGCGGCGGCGGCGGACAGCCATTTTATGCAACCGCCGGTGGAAAAAATGCTGCAGGTTTGCAGGCCGCCATTGAAAAAGCGCTTTCGTTTTTACAGTAGGGTGCGGCGGATTCCGATCCGCCGTATTAAAAGATGCGAATCGGAATTCGCATCACCCAATTAAAGAACCGTTCCTTCTGAGTTGAATACAGAGGGAACGGTTCTTTTTTAATTGATTTCAATTTGTCATTGGTTATATTTGTTAAAACAGTTAAAATCGAACAAGATGAAAACAATACAACAAACAAAACCAAAACAGAATTTCATTTTAGCTTTTTTATTGATTTTCGTGCTCGTTTCCTGCGCACAGGAACCTGCACAACAAATTGAAATACGGGGTATTTACGGGCATCCGAAACCTTTGTGGGATAAAGGGTATTCGTTGCCCGATCTGGGTATAAATGCTGTGTTTGTGCATGGTGGTTCCATTGATTCGGCGCTGATGGAACGTGCAATGAGTGAAGGCATAAAAGTTTATGCCGAATTTGCCACTTTAAACGGTAAAAATTATGTGGAAACCCATCCCGAAGCGTGGGCAATCAACGAAAAAGGCGAACAGGTGGAAGCTGCTTCCTGGTTTATGGGGGTTTGTCCCACAGAACCCGGGTTCAGGGAATACCGCTTTGGCCAGTTGCACAGGTTGCTTAACGATTACGACATTTCAGGGGTTTGGATGGATTACGTTCACTGGCATGCCCAGTTTGAAGAGCCCGATCCTATTTTGCCCGAAACCTGTTTTTGCAACCATTGTCTTGCCACTTTTTCCAAAGAAAAAAACCTTGAAATTCAGGGAGGCAGCACTGCCGAAAAAGCACAGTGGATATTGCAAAATAAGGATAAAGAATGGCGCGACTGGCGTTGCGGAGTGATTCTGGATTGGTCGGTTCGAATTCGGAAAGTTATTGACGAACTGAAACCCGGAACTTTGTTGGGGCTTTATCATTGTCCGTGGACCGATGAGGAATTTGACGGCGCCCGTCGGCGTATCCTCGGGCTTGATTACGACCTGCTCCGCGATGTTTTTGACGTGTTTTCGCCAATGGTTTATCACGCAAGAATGGGGCGCGAGCCGGCTTGGGTAGAGGAAAACATACGCTGGTTTTGCGAGCGGCTGAATATAGAAAACGGCGCTTCGCCAAAAGTTTGGCCTATTGTTCAGGCATACAACAATCCTTATACAATTTCTTCAGGCGAATTTGAAACCGTTCTCAAAGGTGGACTTGTCGAAAAATCAAGCGGTGTAATGATGTTTACAACAAATGCCATTGCTGAGGATGAAGAAAAAATTGAGGTGGTGAAAAAACTTTATCACGGGATTTCGCAATAATTGGGAGCCGAACTTACCCCACAAAGTTTCCCACAAAAAAAAGAACCGTTCCTGTGTTTTTGATTGAGAAGGAACGGTTCTTTTTTTGATTATTAAAAATTGATTGAATAACTCAATTTTAAACCATAATGTAACTTTTCCTGAAAATCATTTAACCAAACTGTGTTTGCCCTGTATTTGATAAAAGGCATAATAGAGATATTACTTTTTTGTGAGATTGAATAAGAATATCCGGCGCCAAAATATAAATCCAGAAAAAATTCATCTTCAGAATAATAACCTATATCAAAATAAGGGTTTTCTTGCCATCCATAAGCACTACCTGTATTTTCAGCCTTGAGGAGAAATGTTTTTCCACCATACAAGCCTGTTAAAATTAACAATCCGTTTTTTTTATCAAATTTAAAGCTGCTGTTAAATAAAATTGGGATGCTTACTTCAGCAAAATGAAACCTGTAGGGGTTAAAAATAAAATCCATTATTTTCCCCTTTTGATAACAAATGCCTGTACCCAAAGAGATATTTTTGTTCAGGTTCCTCAAATATAAAACTTCAATTCCCGGATCAACCGGATACAGGTAGTAACCATGAACATATTTTGCTCTTCTGTATTTACTGATTTGTTCATAATGAGCAAGAACTCCTGACAGTACAACTGAGTTTTTAGTTTCTTGTGCCCGAAGTGGAATGCCGGAAATGATGATTACAATTAGGATAAATATTTTCATTTTAATTAATTTATTTTGTTTTAAAAGAAATAGTTTTCCCCTTTTAACGATTTTATTTTCTTGCCTCTCCAGTCGGGGATTACCAGAGAGGCATCGAAATTCCTATAAAAAGGTTTTTTGGAAAATATTTTTTCATCATGAACTTTTTGGTGGCTTGCAATTTTAGGGTTGCAAGGGTTATTACTTTCAAAAATATGGTTTTTGGA
>DAOPKR010000001.1:0-5408 GCA_035391305.1 Draconibacterium sp. | reverse complement strand
GGCTTGCAATTTTAGGGTTGCAAGGGTTATTACTTTCAAAAATATGGTTTTTGGAAGATAACATTGATGAGATATGTCATCTACTCGCTATTATTTCGAATATAAGTTTTTGCTAAAATGTTGGACTTGGAAAGTCCAACTCCCACCCAATAATAAAATAAAATACAAATAGCTCCGATTTAGCCCCGTCTTTTTTGAAATGTTCTAAATAACATCTATTTTCAGCCTCTTGAAATTTTTATAAATCTTCGGATTTCCGTTTTTACTTTTTCGATTCTCTCCGCCAATTGGCGGAAGATGTCCGTAGGACAGAGGGGTGATTTCCGACTTCCGGCTAATTATTTAAACATGAAACGAATCTACACATTCATAACTTCGCTGCCGGTAATGGCTTTTTTGTTTCTTGCATTTGCGTTTTCAATGGCAATTGCAACTTTTGTAGAGAGCAGTTACGGCACGCCAACCGCGCTGGCTTTAGTTTACAAAACCCGCTGGTTTGAGGCGATTATGGTATTGCTTGCCATTAATCTTGTAAATAATTTTATCAAATACAGGTTTTACACGCGGCAACGGATTTCGATGGGTTTGTTTCATATTTCGTTTCTTGTAATCTTAATCGGGGCTGCAATCACCCGCTATATCAGCTACGAGGGTGTGATGCACATCCGCGAAAACACAAGTTCAAATTTTATCACTTCCACCGATAGTTATTTTTACGCCGGGTTCGATAATCAGAAAAAGGAATCAAGGGTTTTATTTTCAGAACTGGCGCCAAAGCAGTTTTCGGCAAAGTTTGATGTAAATGGTACTTCGGTAAAAGTTAAAGCAGTTGGTTTTATTGAAGATGCCGAAAGAAAAGCCATTCCCGCTGAAAGTGGTGAGCCGGTTATCGATTTTGTTTTTTCGTCGCCCACTTCGCAAGGCATGCAATCGTTTATGTTCCACAAAGGCGATGTACTTGATTATCCCGGATTTACTGCGGGGTTCCAGTCGGGCCGGTCAACCGGAATAAAGTTTTTTATGAACGAAAACCAGTTGTTTGTAACGGCTGTCGATTCGCTTGAAGAAACTACAATGGCCACCCAGCAATCGGTAAAATTTGCCCCGGGCGATACAATTCCTGCAAAAAATATGTTTTTGTATGGCTTCCGCGGGTTTCGGTTTTTAATCCGAAATTTTTTGCCAAGTGCAACATTTACTGCTGTTAAAAGTCAGAATGAAACACGCGAAGATGCGGTGATGATTCAGATTTCGGATGGAATTAACCAGCAAACTGTACCTGTTTTTGGTCATTCAGGTGTTTCAGCCGACACGATTTCTGTGCCGCTCGGAAACAGCAGTTTGCGTTTGGCTTACGGTTCGGTGCCGATTTTTGTACCGTTCAGCATTTATTTAAAAGATTTTCAGCTCGAACGTTATCCTGGTTCAAATTCTCCCTCTTCTTTTGCTTCGGAAGTGGTTTTGCAGGATGAAAATATCGGGTTGAAAAAAGACATTCGGATTTTTATGAACAATACATTGAATTACAAAGGTTACAAATTCTTCCAAAGCAGTTACGACACTGACGAAATGGGAACTGTACTTTCAGTTAACCACGATTTCTGGGGAACATGGATTACTTACATTGGCTATTTTTTGCTGGCGCTTGGTTTTATATTATCACTTATCAATAAAAACTCGTACTTCCAGTTTTTAACCCGCAAATTAAAACAGGTTTCGGCTAAAACTGTTGTGCTTGTATTTGCTGTTTGCGGATTGTCATTCGGCGCTGTTGCCCAACCCGGAAGCGGTGCAGCCATTCCTGATATTAACGATGTTACTGTTCAGGAATTCAGCAAACTTTGGGTGCAGGGCGTTGACGGGCGGATTGAACCGATTTCAACTTTAACAAGCGAAATTGTGCGTAAAATAAGCGGCAAATCAACTCTGTACGGATTTTCGCCCGATGAAGTGGTTTTAAGTATGATGACATATCCTGAAATATGGAGGACACTTCCAATTATAAAAATCTCGGAAGAACCGCTTGCACTTTTGCTCGGAGCCAATGGAAAATATATAACTATTGAACAGATTTTTGATGCCCAGGGAAATTATGCCATTGCAGATAATGTGCAGGCTGCGTATGCAAAAGCTCCGGCTTTTCGTAACCGTTTGGAAAAGGAATATATCAATGTTGACGAACGGATAAACATTTGTTTTATGGTTTTCCAGGGTTCAATGTTTAATTTGTACCCGCGCGACACAAAAGAAGCTTCATGGTATCCGCCGGGTGCAAATGCCACAGAATATTCAGGTGGCGATTCGGTTTTTATAAAAAGTGGTTTCCAGCTTTTGCTGCAAACAATTGCCGAACAAAACGTTGTTGATGCCAACCAGATTTTGCAGGCTGTTGCCAATTTTCAGGTAAAATATGGCGGCGATTTAATCCCTTCGCAAACCAAACGCGACATTGAAATTATGTACAATAAAGTGAACCCTTTCAAACGGATTTTTCCATTCTATTTGTTGTTTGGGTTCTCTTTGCTTTTTGTGCTGTTTGTAAATATTTTCAGGCAAAAACCGCTGCCAAAATTCCTGCGCATTACATTTTTCGGGTTGATATTTATCGGATTTTTAATACACACCCTGGGATTGGCAATACGTTGGTACATTTCGGGTCATGCACCCTGGAGCAATGGTTTCGAATCGCTGGTTTACGTGGCGTGGGCAATCATGCTGGCAGGTTTTATTTTTGGGCGAAAATACCCGATGGTTGTCGGAACTGCCGCTTTTTTGTCGGGAATTGCATTATTTGTTGCCCACCTCAGTTGGATGAATCCTGAGATTACACCGCTTGTTCCGGTACTGAAATCATATTGGCTGGCCATTCACGTTGCCATAATTACAGCCAGTTACGGTTTTATTGGCTTGAGTTCGTTGCTTGGGGTTTTGGCTTTGATTTTAATGGTGCTTCGCAATAAATCAAACCAGGTAAGGGTTACCGGGTATATTGAGCAACTAACAACAATTAACGAAATGTCGGCAACAGTAGGTTTGTATGCACTTACAATCGGGACATTTTTAGGTGGTGTCTGGGCCAACGAAAGCTGGGGGCGTTACTGGGGCTGGGACCCCAAAGAAACCTGGGCGCTGATTACTGTGGTTATTTATTCATTTATCGTTCACATGCGTTTAATTCCGCCTTTGAAAGGGGTTTTCAATTATAACATGGCGTCAATTCTTGGATTTGCATCAGTTTTAATGACTTATTTTGGGGTGAATTATTATCTCTCCGGATTACATTCCTACGGAAAAGGTTCGGCGGACGGCGTTAATCCGGCTGTTCCAATTACTTTTATTCTTTTTGGTGTACTGATGGTTTGGGCTTACATTAAAGAAACAAAGTTTGAAAAAGAAAACAAAGCTTGAGAAGATAAAACTGTTTTGCTTAGTGAGGGTTTCACTCAAAGTGAAGCCCTCACTTAATAAAAGAGGGCTTCTCTTAAAGTGAAACCCTCACTAATCAAAAATTTACGATCGTTGATTTTTGGAATTAATCAAACAGAAAATCGATACCTATCCTGTAAATTTGAGCATGGCAAGTTGTTTTTGAGAAAACGGGGCAATCCAAAAAAATCAAAACAATTATATTTGGGCTCGAACTAAATCAATAAAATATGGCACAGGAAGTAACCCGTACTTTTGATATCCTCGATCGTTACCTGACTGAATTTCCACGCAAAGATGCCCTTGGCGGAAAGAAAGACGGTAGCTGGTACACATTTTCAACGCGGGATTATTTTGAGAAATCGCATCAGTTTGCAATGGGTTTAATGGCGTTGGGATTGAAAAAGGGCGACAAAGTTGCAACTGTTACAACCAACCGTCCCGAATGGAATTTTGCCGACATGGGAATGGCAATGACAGGCGTTGTGCACGTACCAATTTACCCGACAATCGGAGAAGATGAATACAAATACATATTAAAACATGCTGAGGTAAAACTTGTAATTGTTGGCGACCAGAAACTATTTGAAAAAATAAATCCGATTGCAGCCTTGCTGGAAAATATTGAACAGGTTTACTCTTTTGAAGAAGTTAACGGGGCAAAAAATTACGAAGAGATCCTGGTACTTGGTGAGCGGCAAAAAGAATTTTTTAGTAAAGAACTTGAGAAAATCAAAAAATCAATCCGACCGGAAGATCTGGCAACTTTAATCTATACGTCAGGAACAACGGGAGTTCCGAAAGGTGTGATGCTGACACAGAAAAACCTTGTGTCAAACTTTGTTGCCCATTCAAAAATGCACCATTTGGGCAAAGATCACCACGTTATAAGTTTTCTTCCGCTTTGCCATGTTTATGAGCGCAGTGTAAATTATCACTTTCAGTATAAAGGAATGGGGATTTATTATGTGGGTAATTTAAGCCAGATTGTTTCGGCAATAAAGGAAATAAAACCACACATGTTTAACTCGGTTCCGCGCTTGCTGGAAAAGGTTTATGATGGTTTCGTAACAAAAGGTAAAGAACTAACCGGGATTAAAAAATCGCTCTATTTTTGGGCGCTCGATTTAACACAGCATTTTGAATACAACAAAAAATACGGGCCACTTTTAAGTCTGAAAATAAAATTGGCTGACAAATTAATTTATTCAAAATGGCGGGCAGCACTGGGCGGGAACATTGTTTATGTGGTTTCGGGAGGCGCAGCTTTGCAACCCAAAATTGCGCGTGTTTTGGGAATGGCAAAAATGATGAACCTTGAAGGTTACGGATTAACCGAAACTTCGCCGGTAATTGCTGTGAACAACCCTGCTTCAAAAGAAATGAAAATTGGAACAGTTGGCGCGGTTTTGGAAGGCTTTGAAGTGAAAATTGCCGACGATGGCGAAATTCTTTGTAAAGGCCCCGGTGTGATGAAAGGATATTACAAAGCTGATGATTTGACCGCAGAAGTGATCGATAATGAAGGGTGGTTTCATACCGGCGATATTGGCGTTTTTGAGGATGGTAAATACCTTAAAATTACCGATCGTAAAAAGGAGATTTTTAAACTTTCAGGCGGAAAATATATTGCGCCGCAAATGATTGAAAACAAACTAAAAGCTTCGAACCTGATTGAACAGGTTATGGTAATCGGCGCCAACGAAAAATTTGCCAGCGCATTAGTTTCACCCAATTTTCCACTTTTGCACGACTGGTGTGCCGAGCATAAAATTCATTTCGAAAACAACAAGGAACTGATTCAAAAGCCAGAGGTAATTGACAAAATCCAAAAAGAAGTTCAGATTATAAACAAAACACTTGGTTCGCACGAACAAATAAGCCGCATTCGTTTGGTGTGCGCCGAGTGGACACCGGCAACCGGCGAACTTTCACCAACCCTGAAATTACGACGGAATATTGTTGCCGCAAAATACCAGCAT